>JAGWTE010000046.1 GCA_028869095.1 Burkholderiales bacterium | reverse complement strand
TGCTCAAGGCTGCGCTGCTCGCTCAACACGTCGAGCACGCTCTGCCAGGTGTCGGCCAACTGGCCGCAAGGGGCATCCAGCAAGGCCAAGGCTCGGCTCACGGCAACGGTGGGAACCACGTCACCCGCGTCCTCACAGAAAGCCTCGTCCACGGCCAACTCTGGCACCCGGGCAGAGAAGATCGGCAAGCCGTCAAAGTCCTGCAATTGCTTGTCAAGATCAGGACGGGTCGACCCAGCTTGGATTTCACTCCAGGTCGACACAGGATCCAGGCCCGCGCGGCTGTGCAAGGCCGCATTCAGCACCCAGGCATGAGCCTGACGCAAGGCCTCGTCCGCCTGGCCCACGCCGGCATCGGCCTTGGCCCCTTTGGTCAAAGCCGCTGACGCCGCCACAGGTTCACCCGCCTTGGCACGCACGCGTTGGATGCCCCACAGCGCCAGCAACCACACCAGCACGATGGCCGTGGGCAGCACAAACAGGTAGGCCACGATGTCAAACAGATCGACATCGCGGTGGGCCTGCTGCCAGTGCCAGAGCGTGAACAGCCAGACCATGGCACCCACGATCAGCCACAACGCCAAGATTTTCAGAAAACGGGTCATGCCAAAACTGCCTGCTCAACCACGGGCCTGTACCAGGCCAGCGAGAAAATAGATCACTGACCGGTGGACACCGCCTGAGCCGCAATCAAGGTCGCGCCGCACGCGCACTTGTCGCCGTGGCGTGCTGCGGGCTTGCCGTCGATGATCATGGTGGGATCGCCGCTGACGATCACGGTGGCCCCGTGGAATGGATGGGGACAGGTGACCTGGTCTCCCACGCGCGCGATGCGCTTGCCGTGGGTCTCGGTCACCCCCGATGCTTCGACCACGGTTCCCCCGTGATCGGTGCGATCACCCAATACGATGAACGGACGTCCCATGGCGTCTCGACTCCCTGATACCTTGATTGTTTTTTAGAGGCTCGGGTTTTCCCCGGCGCGGGGCGGAGTCTAACGGGCTGCGGTCCAGCTCTGTTACCGGGTGTGTCTGCTGTGAAGGGCGTAATCCGACCTCAGCGAGGCGCCTGCCGCGCCCCTGGCTTGCGCCATTCGACGTGCCCCAGATCGAGCATCTGCCAACGTCCGCCCCAGGTCAGCCCGACCTGCTCGGCCACTTGCCCATACAGCTCGTAACCGCGCTGGGCCCAAGGATCTTTTTCAGTGATGACCAGCTTGCCAGAACGCACAAAGGCGCAGTCAGCCGCCAGGCCGTACTGGTGGTAGCTCTGCCAAGCCTTGGCCTGGGTGACGTGCCCGCCCTTGGCGGCCAGCATGTCTTGCCGCTCAGGGCTGCGATAGCCTTCCAGCAAGGCCATGTCATAGCCGTGCTCGTCATGCATGATCTTGAAGACCAGCAGCAGGCGCTGGACAAAGTCCGCATCCATCTGGTCCCAATGCCGGTCGGCGCTGGACAGCATGGGGCGCACTTGCTCAACCTCGGCCGTGGCAAACACGTCCGGCGGCAAGGGCGGAGGCGGCACGAGGTGCTCGCCTTCCAGCAAGTGGGCGACCTGGTGGTTGCCGGGCTCGATGCGGTCGTCAAAGGCGTCGAGCGAGCGCCCGCCATGCTGCGCCCACCACCAAGCACCGGCGGCGGGCACCAGCAGCAAGGCCAGCGTCACCGCCACCCAAGGCCATTGATGGCGCGCTTGTTGGCCCCAGCCTGCCGCTTGCTGCGCCGTGCGAGAAGCCGCGTTGCGGCTGGCCTGCTGCGCCGCTTGAGTCCACTGGGCTTGCGTCTGGCGGGCCCGTTGGCCTTGCGCTGACAGCCGCTGGACAAGGGCTTGACGCCAATGCGGAAAGGCCAGCAAAGCCAGCACCAACGCACCCAGCGCAAACATCAGCCAAACCCAAGCGATCACGGTTGATCCTGTAACGATTGATTGCAATCCCGTTGGCTCAGACGACTCGGATCCTTGTGGGCTCCGTAGAATGCGCCGACCAGAACACAACACCAAAATGGATTGAGGGAGTAAGACCGTGAGCCACGACCAGGGCCGCCCGAGTTTGTTTGCGGGCATGGAAGATGGGGCTACGCCGGGGTCTGACACCCAGAGGGTGCGGATTCTATCGACCCTCGAATCCACACGGCGCGCTCAGCGCCCCGCACGTAAGGGGCCCCCATCGAAGGGACAAGCTCATCCAGGCGCGACGCGTGCCTGGGCCATCACCCTGGGTTTGGGGGGGGTGACCTTGCTGATCAGCTTTGTGTTGATCGTCCAAAGCCAGCGTCCAGCCCTCGCCAAGCACGAACCGCTTGCACAGGCCGCTCCAGCTGTGGCGCCAGTGGCCCCTGCGGCACCAACGCCCCCTGTCGAGACGCCCTCCGCGCCGCAGGCTGAGTCGCCAGCCATGGCCGCCAACGAGCCGCTCGAATCGCTGCCCCCCACGGCGGCCAGCAGTGCCCCGCAAGATGCCGGCCGAGATCCTCTGGCAGCATTGAATGCCGCCCCCGCTGATCCAGCCGCCAGCGCAGCCAAAGTCGCCGAGGCTCAGCCCAGTGCCCGCAAGGAGCCGGCAACGACGGCCACAACAGCCGCGACGGCCAAATCGACCAAACCCGCCGCCAAGCCGGCCAGCACCCCCAAGGCCAAGGGCCGCCGCAGCGATCAGGACGTGGAGTTGATCGAAGCGGTGATGAACCACGCCAGTTCACGCCCCGGCTCGCGTTGACCGCTCTTTTGCGTCCTTCAAAGCCCTATCCTGCGTCTTTTTGACGCCTTGATGGGCCCCAAGGGTTTGGCAAAGCCCCACCCGCCAGGTGGTCGTGCACAATTTCGGTTGGCGCGCTAGCATGCGCTTCCCTGGAAACAAGACCTGCACGACCATGAGCACCCCCAATCTGCGCGCCATTGACACACCCGCCAAGGGTGACTCATCGCCGTCCGACGAGGGCGTGCCGGTTTCGGTCAAGATCCGCGAGCGCATCAAGCAGGCGCAAAAGCGCTTCCATGCCAATGACAACATCGCCGAATTCATTGAGCCCGGTGAGTTGGACAAGCTGCTGGACGAAGTCCAATCCAAGATGGAAGGCGTGCTGTCCAGTCTGGTGATCGACACCGAGAGCGACCACAACACGCAGGACACCGCCCGCCGTGTGGCCAAGATGTACCTGCAGGAGATCTACAAGGGCCGTTATCAAGCCGCACCGGATGTGACGGAATTTCCCAATGTGGAAAGACTCAATGAGTTGATGATCGTCGGCCCGATCACCGTGCGCAGCGCCTGCTCGCACCACCTGTGCCCCATCATGGGCAAGGTCTGGATCGGGATCATGCCCAATGAGCATTCCAACCTGATCGGTCTGTCCAAGTACGCGCGTCTGATCGACTGGATCATGAGCCGCCCTCAGATCCAAGAAGAAGCCGTCACCCAGGTGGCCGACTTGCTGCAAACGCGCATGAACCCCGACGGCTTGGCCGTGGTGATGGATGCGGACCACTTCTGCATGCAGTGGCGCGGCGTCAAGGACATGGATTCGCGCATGATCAACAGCGTGATGCGTGGCTCCTTCTTGAAGGACCCCAACCTGCGTCGCGAATTCCTGTCGCTCGTCAACAATCGCAAAGGCTGAACCATGCTGGTCCGACTGCTTTACGCCAGCCGCGCCAAGGCGCCCATGTCTCAAGACGTGATCGATCAGATCCTGACGGTCTCGCGCAAGGACAACCCCACGCAGGGGATCACGGGCCTGCTGTGCCACAGCGGTGACATCTTCATGCAGGTGCTGGAAGGTGGACGCGACGCCGTCAGTCAGCTGTATGCCCGCATTGCCGCCGACCCGCGTCACCAGGATGTGATCTTGCTGATGTACGAAGAAATCACCGAACGGCGCTTTGCGGGCTGGACCATGGGCCAGGTCAATCTGAGCCGGGTGAACCCGTCGATCTTGTTGAAATACTCCGAGCGCCCGGTGCTCGACCCGTATGCCGTGTCGGGTCGTGTGTCGATGGCCATGCTGGACGAATTGATCGCCACGGCATCCATCTGCAGTCGCCCCAGCTAAGGGATCCGAGGCAGAACGACGCTCAGAACGAGGGATACTTCAGGGATGAGTGATTCCCTGCCCCCCTTGATCGAAGTCTTGGGCCAACCGGCCCTGAAAATCCAACCGCCTGACGGCTCCGAAGCGACCGTGCTGCTGCATGGCGCCCACATCGTGTCCTGGAAGCCTGCCGGGGCCGATGAGCAGTTGTACCTGTCGCCTCATGCCGTGGCCGCACCTGGGCAAGCCGTTCGCGGTGGCGTGCCTGTGATTTTTCCGCAGTTCGAGCAACGCGGCCCCGATGTCAGCCTGCCCCGCCACGGCCTGGCACGCACCCGCACCTGGAAGCTGGACGAAGTTCGCCAAGGTCGCGACCATGCCCAAGCCACGCTGGTTTTGAATGACGACGACAGCACCCGCGCGTGGTGGCCTCATGCCTTCCATCTGGAGTTGACGGTCTCGGTCAGCCGTGAGCGCCTGGACGTGGAGTTACATGCCCACAACCCCGGCCCCAGCACCTGGCCCTTTTCAGCGGCCTTGCACACCTACCTGGCCGTGAGCGATTTGACGACGGTGCGCCTGCAAGGTCTGGATGGTTGCCGCTTCATCGACAACCTGCTGGGTGGCGAGACGATTGAAGACCATCCCGAAAAGCGCTTTCATGGCGAGATCGATCGCATCTACGCCCAAGCCACCAACCTGTTGTTGCGAGACGGCCCACGCCGCCTGGCCATTGAAAGTGACAACCTGCCCGACGCCGTGATCTGGAACCCGGGGCCAGACAAGTGTGCTGACATGAAAGACATGCCTGTTGATGGCTGGCAAACGATGCTGTGCGTGGAAGCCGCTCGCGTGCTGGAGCCCGCCACCCTGGGCCCGGATGAAAGCTGGACCGGACGCCAGACCCTGATCTTGTTGTCAGCGTGAAGCAGGGGCCGCCAACAAGGCTTTGATGTCGGCCGTGATGGCGTCCCCCCCCAGGCCATAGCGCACGAACAGGCGCACATGGCCTTCGGGGTCAAACACGAAGGCGCCTGCGGTGTGGTCAATGGTGTAGCCCTTGTCACGCCCTTCTACCTTTTGGTAGAAGACCTTGAACTCCTTGGCTGCGGCTTCGGTCTCAGCCAAGCTGCCATGCAGGCCGACAAAGCTCGGGTCCATGGCCGCCAGATAAGGCTTCAACACGGCGGGGGTGTCACGCTCGGGGTCGACCGTGACAAACACCCCTTGCACGCGCTCGCCATCTGCACCCAGCTTTTTGCGCACCGCCGACAAGTCGGCCATGGTGGTCGGACATACGTCAGGACACTGGGTGTAGCCAAAGAACAGGAACACCACCTTGCCCTTGAACTCGGCCAGCGTGCGGACTTTGCCATCCACATCCTTGAGGCTCAACTGCCGTGCGTAATCGGCGCCGGTGATGTCCACGGCATTGAAATGAGCGGCTGCAGGTGCGCTGGCCGACGAGCCCGCGCCCGGTGCTGCCGGTTTGCAGGCGGACAAGGACAGCAGCGCCGTCGCAGCCAACAAACAGGCCGCCGTACGCAGGCGCGACGTTCCCAGTGAGGGCAAGAAAGTCATGGTGTTCAAAGCGTGTAGTAGTGGTCCACCAACAAGGCAGCGAACATCAACATCAGGTGGATGATCGAGAACTTGAAGGTCTTGCGGGCCAGCTCATCGCTGTACTGGCGCCATAAGCGATAAGCGTACGACACAAAACCCAGCCCCAGCGCCACCGCCGCGCACAGATAGATCAAACCGCTCATGCCGTAGATGAAGGGCAGCAGCGTGGCCGCCATCAGCACCACGGTGTAGAGCAACACATGCAGGCGAGTGAACGCATTGCCATGGGTGACCGGCAGCATGGGCAAGCCCGCACGCGCGTAGTCGTCCACCCGATACAAGGCCAGCGCCCAGAAGTGAGGCGGCGTCCACAAAAAGATGATCAGGCACAGCATCAGGGCTTCGGGGTCGACCGAGCCGGTCATGGCCGCCCAGCCCAACACAGGGGGCATGGCACCCGAAGCGCCGCCGATCACGATGTTCTGGGGCGTCATGGGCTTGAGCACCACGGTGTAGATGATGGCGTAGCCCACAAAGGTGCCCAGCGTCAGCCACATCGTCAAGGCATTGACCCAGACCGCCAGGATCAGCATGCCCAAGCCACACAAGACCGAACTGAAGATCAGGGTTTGGGTGCGCGTCAGCTCACCCCGCGCGGTGGGGCGCCAGGCGGTGCGCTTCATGCGCGAGTCAATTTGCTGCTCGACCAGGCAGTTGAAGGCCGCGGCGGCACCCGCCACCAGCCAGATCCCGATGCAGGCGGCCAGGGCCTTCAAGGCCTCGGCTGCGGTCGGCACGCCCGGCACCGCCAAGGCCATGCCGATGGCCGCGCAAAACACGATCAACTGCACGACACGCGGCTTGGTCAGAACGTAAAACTGCCGAAAGCGGGAAGGCGAAGAGACAGGTGCGCTCACCACAGGAGAAGCAAGAGAGTCAGACATGGAGGTTCCCTGTGGGATATCGGCGGCATGGTGGTCTTGAGGTGTGGTCATTTTAAAAGCCCCCCGCCCCATTGGCTGGTGTAGGGTCTCCCTGGTGGCGAGGCAAGACCGTTAAACGCACCAAACGCCACACAATCAAGGCGGCCCCCAGGGTGTGGCCCAAAGCAGAAGCCAACGGCCAGTCGAGCACCACATTGCTCAGCCCCGTCAGCAATTGCCAGCACAACAAGGCCCACAACCACCGGCTGTCGCCGCGACGTTCGGGCTGCGCCTGCAGGCGCCACGCCAGACCAGCCAATGCCCCCAAGGCCACCACCGCCATCATGCGATGCGACATGTGAATGGCCGTGAGCGCCGACAGGGTGATCCAGCCCCCCTGCCCGTCGCCCCCCAAAGGGCGCCACAAGGTGAAGCCAGTGGCGAAGTCCATCGGCGGCCACCAGCTGTTTTGACACAGGGGGAACTGCTCGCACGCGAGCACGGCATAGTTGGTGCTGACCCAAGCGCCCGCTGCAATCTGCAAGACACAGATGAACAGCACGACCACGGCCAAACGCCGCACCGACGACTGCTGCCAGGCCGCCCAAGGACCGGATTGTGCTGACCACGGATCCAGCACCCGAGCCTGGGCCGTGAGCAAGCCCACACCCAACATGGCCCCCAACAAATGCAGGGTCACGATCAAGGGCTGCAACTTCATGGTGACCGTCAAGGCGCCGAATGCGCCCTGCGCGCACACCCACACAAAAGTCAAGGTGGCCCACCATGGCGACAAACCGCCCTCGTGTCGACGCATACGCCAGGCCAGCACCATCAAGGCCGTGATCAAAGCCCCCACTGCGGTGGCCAAGTAGCGATGCACCATCTCGATCCAGGCCTTGCCATGGCTGACGGGCCCGGTCGGGCTGACTTGCAGTGCATGGGCAATCGACTCGTGTGCCCCCATGGGGCTGGTCTGACCGTAGCATCCCGGCCAGTCCGGACAGCCCAGGCCTGAATCGGTCAGGCGCGTGAAAGCGCCAAACACCACCAGGTCCAGCGTCAAAAACAAGGTGGCCACGGTCAAGGCTCGCTGCCAGGCGGGCCAGCCGCGCAGCCCCGCGCGCCGCGACTGCCACACCACCAGCGTGACAGGCAGCAAGGCCAGACACAGGCCCAGCAAGGCGACCTCGGCTGCCGGGCTCAGGTCAATCAGATCCAGTACAGCGGACATGCCTCAACGCCCCGGTTGGTCCCAGGACTCGTTGGCCTTCATCAGGCGAGTCAAATCCTTCTTGATCTTGGACGGATCGGCCTGTGCGGGAAAACGCATCATCCAATCGCCGCGAGGGTCGACCAGATACAAATGCTGCCCCAAGGCGTGGCCGGGCTCGGGTTGGAACCAACGGCGCACCGCCTCTTCTGGCGCCCGCAAGACCCAGCTTTGAGCCAAGCCCGGCAACAAGCTGGCACGCACCGGGGCTTGGTCTGTCACCAACCAGACGCGATCGAGGCGGTCTTTGTCCTTGCCCAGGATCTCGCGCAACTGCCGCTGTTGATAGAGGTGCGCCTCGCAACGTGCATCGCACTCGCCGCCGGCCACCGACACCAGCAACCATTGCCCCTTGAGCGAGGACGGCAAGACCGCCTGCCCTTGCAGGTTTTGCAGCGACCATGTGGCATCGGCTGGGATGCTGACGGGGGGCTGGATCAACTCGCCATAGTTGACACGCCCTTGCGGCCGAATGACGTAGTACGTGAAATAAGACGCCACCACAGGCGCCGCACACACGGCCCACACGGCCAGCATCTTCAGGCGCCCACGACGGGTGCGCACCGAATCCGACTGCGTCGGATTGGGCATGCTGTGCACGCTGAATTGAACCAGGGGATCCGAGTCAGGATGCTCGGCTTGGACGGAGTAATTGGAACCAGACATACAGTCCTGTGATGATCAAAGCCATGGCGAACCACTGCGCAGCATAAGCGTGATGCTTGCCCACGCCGGTATCGGGGGCGGGCCAAGCCCGCTTCAAAGTATCAACAGCCTGCTTGCCCGATGCAGGCATGTCAGAAGGATCGGCTTGCAAGACAGCCCCGACTGCCGGGGAGATCCCCGACCAGCGACGCCAGTCATCACGGCTCATGTTCTGGCGCTGCAAAGGGCTGCGAACAGCGGGCGTGAGAGGCAATTCAGTTCCCAATTCGTAGGCGCGATTGATGTCGGCCATCAGATGCCCTGCGACCGACACGATGCCGCCAGGCGTCTCCACGGGAGGCAGTTTGGCCCGATCCAATTGATGGCGCGGCACCCAGCCTCGTTGCACCAGCACCCAGGCCGGCCCACAAAGCGGTGCCGGATCCAACTGAAGCGGCGTGACCACAAAGAAACCCGCTTGACCATCCATGGCCCGGTTGTCAAGATAAACCACCTTGTCGGCCAGCCAGCGCCCAGTCAATGCCACAGGCCGTTGCTCCGGCAGGGGCTGCGTTGATGCGGAGGCTGGCAAAGAGGTGCAAGGCCAATCGGCATTGTGCCAAGGGGCATCGTGCTGACGTTGTGCCGCTTGTTGGGCCAAGGCGATCTTTTGATCAGCGCGGCGCAATTGCCAACATCCCAATGATGCCGTCAGCCCCACGCTCACCACCGCAGCCAGCAAAATCCATGCGCGCCGCGCTCTAACAAACATAATCAGACACTATGAAAATCGTGATGGCATTGGCCTTGGCGGCCATTGTGGGAGCCCTGTTGATGGCAGGCAAAGCCATGTTGCAAGATGGGCGCGACGGCGCCCCCAAAAGCAATCGTATGGCCAGAGCACTGGCCTGGCGAGTAGGGTTGTCCATCGCCTTGTTCCTGTTTATCCTGATCAGCTACAAGCTGGGATGGATTCACCCGACTGGGGTTCCCTTGGGTCAATGAGCCTCAGTCAATGAGCCTCATCGCGATCCAGACAACAAAGGGCGCCAATGAGCGCCCTTTTGTTTGCGTGCCAGTTTGAGAGGATCGGCCACCGAAGTGGCCACACCCTGGCTCAAGCTCAAGTCCAGTACACCACCAGGTACAGACCCAACCAGACCACGTCCACAAAGTGCCAATACCAGGCCGCACCTTCAAAGCCGAAGTGACGCTCAGGCGTGAAGTGGCCCTTCATCAAACGCAGGGTGATGAACAACAGCATCAGCATCCCAACGAACACGTGCATGCCGTGAAAGCCCGTCAGCATGAAGAAGGTCGAACCATACACACCGGACGACAACTTCAGGTTGAAGTGGTGATAGGCCTCGTAGTATTCAAAGGCTTGGCAACCCAGGAAGGTCGCGCCCAACAACACGGTCAGCCACATGAAGCCAATGGCCTTGCCACGCAGGTTGTCGCGCAGTGCATGGTGGGCAATCGTCAAGGTCACACCCGAGGTCAACAGCAAGGCCGTGTTGATGGTGGGCAGCGGCCAGGGCCCCATGGTGCGGAAGGCCTCGACCGTGCCAGCGGGGGATGCGGTTGCACCAGCCAACTCGGTCGGCCACACAGCCTTGAACCCGGGCCACAGCATGGTGTTGTCCAACTCGCCCAAGTTCGGCACAGCGTGCAGGCGAGTCCAGAACAAGGCGCCAAAGAAGGAGCCGAAGAACATGACTTCCGAGAAGATGAACCAGGCCATGCTCCAGCGGAAGGACACGTCAATGCGGTCGCTGTACTGGCCCGTTTCACTTTCGCGAATGGCGTCGCCAAACCATTGCCTGAGCACGTTCAGCCACCACACCACGCCCAGGGCGACAGAGTAAGGGCCCCATTCGACCCCGTTGACCCACTGCCCAGCTCCCAGCGCCACAAAAAACAAACCCACCGCCGCCATCATGGGATGGCGGGATGGCCCTGGCACAAAGTAGTAAGGGGCGTGCCCCTTGGGAACCGATGCCGACATGTTGAGCTCCTCGTTACACCGACCGTTTAGATAGACATCAGTGGGCTACACCGCTGCTGATCACCCAATTGACCAACAGGATCAGACCACCGACAAACAATACCGCCGCAATCACCCCCGCCACGATGACGTGCACCGGGTTGATCTTGGCCACATCCTGTGCGTAGTCTGCTGACTTGCGCACACCAAAAAAAGACCAGGCGACGGCCTTGAGGGTTTGGAAAAACGACCCTTTACGCTGCGTCGCTTCTTTCAAATCCGAACTCATGTGCGCCCACCTGCCGGTGAAGGCGGCACCTTGCCCCCCACTTCAAAGAAGGTGTAGGACAAGGTGATGGTCGACACATCTTTGGGCAACTTGGGGTCGATCACAAAGACGACCGGCCAACGCTTGCTCTCACCGGGCTTGAGCGTGTATTCGTTGAAACAAAAACATTCCAGCTTGTTGAAATGCGCCGTGGCTTGCTTGGGTGCATAACTGGGCACCGCTTGGGCGACCATGGTCCGGTTCTGGATGTTCTTGAATTCGTACATCACCGTGGTGATCTGCCCGGGGTGCACATCCAGATGGCGCACTTCCGGCTTGAAGTCCCAAGGGCCACGGGCATTGGTATCGAATTCGACCGCGATGCTGCGCGACAGATCCACCTGCGTATTGGCTTTGCGACTGGCCAAGGCACCCGGCGTCTGTTGCTCACCCAATGACAGCACATTGATCCCCAAGGCGGCACAGATGTGCTTGTACATGGGGACCATGGCGTAGCCAAAGCCAAACATCAAGGCCGCCACCACGACCAGTTTGCCCACCATGCTGAGATTGGCCTGCTGCAACCGGTATCGGTACAGCGGCGCCCTCACAGCGGCAGTTGGGGTGGCAGACATGGTCAAGGACTCAGACGGGATCAATGGTGCGCCAACAAGATCATCTTGGCCATGAAGCCGATGAAGAAAGTCGCCGCAATGGACGCCAGGATCAAGGCCAAACGGGTGTTCCGGGCCTTGATCTCATCCTGTGAAGGGGTGCTGGGGGCAGTCATGAGGCGCTTTCAAAAGCGGCGTTCAGCCGATCACCTTGGTGGCCGTGGCATCCAGCTTGGGTGGGTTTTCAAAGGTGTGGAACGGTGCGGGCGAAGGCACTTCCCATTCCAGACCTTCTGCGCCATCCCAAGGTTTGGCGGGGGCTGGCTGGCCCTTGCCACGCATGGCAGGGATCAACACCACGAAGATGAAGAACACCTGCGCAAAACCGAAGAAGAAGGCGCCCACCGAGGCCACCGCATTGAAGTCGGCAAACTGCATGGGGTAGTCGGCATAACGACGGGGCATGCCAGCCAAACCCAGGAAGTGCATCGGGAAGAAGGTGACGTTGAAGGCGATCAAAGACCACCAGAAGTGCAACTGCCCCTTCCAGTCCGCAATCATCACGCCCGTCCACTTGGGCGCCCAGTAATAGAAGCCAGCGAACAAGGCAAACAGCGAGCCAGCGACCAACACATAGTGGAAGTGCGCGACCACGTAGTAGGTGTCCTGAATCTGGATGTCGATCGGCGCCATCGAGCAGATCAGGCCAGTGAAGCCGCCCATGGTGAACACGAAGATGAAGCCGACGGCCCAGACCATGGGCGCCTCAAACGTCATCGAGCCACGCCACATGGTGGCCACCCAGTTGAAGATCTTCACGCCGGTGGGCACGGAGATCAGCATGGTGGCGTACATGAAGAAGAGCTGGCCGGTCACGGGCATGCCGGTGGCAAACATGTGGTGTGCCCACACGATGAAGCTCAGGATGGCGATCGAGGCGGTCGCGTACACCATGGATGTGTAGCCAAACAGCTTCTTGCGGGCAAAGGCCGGCACGATCTGGCTGATGATGCCGAAGGCCGGCAAGATCATGATGTACACCTCGGGGTGACCGAAGAACCAGAAGATGTGCTGGTACATGACGGGGTCACCACCACCAGCCGGGTTGAAGAAGCTGGTGCCAAAGTGGCGATCGGTCAGCGTCATGGTGATGGCGCCTGCCAGCACGGGCATCACAGCGATCAGCAAGTAAGCGGTGATCAGCCAGGTCCAGGCAAACATCGGCATCTTCATCAAGGTCATGCCCGGAGCGCGCATGTTCAAGATGGTCACGATGATGTTGATCGAGCCCATGATGGAGCTGGCACCCATGATGTGCATGGCAAAAATACCCGCGTCCATCGAAGGGCCCATCTGCAGGGTCAGCGGCGCGTACAGCGTCCAGCCAGCAGCAGGGGCACCACCGGGCAGGAAGAACGACACCACCAGCAAGGTCGCAGCGGGAATCAACAGCCAGAAGCTGAAGTTGTTCATCCGCGCAAAGGCCATGTCAGAGGCCCCGATTTGCAGCGGGATCATCCAGTTCGCAAAGCCCACGAAGGCCGGCATGATGGCACCGAACACCATGATGATGCCGTGCATGGTCGTGAACTGGTTGAACAACTCCGGGTTGAAGAATTGCAGACCGGGTTTGAACAATTCGGCGCGAATGCACAAAGCCAGCACGCCACCAATCATCAACATGGTCAAGGAGAACAGCATGTACAACGTGCCGATGTCCTTGTGGTTGGTGGCGTAAACCCAGCGACGCCAGCCGTGCGGATGGCCGTGGTCATGATCGTGCCCGTGGGCGTGGTCACCGTGGTGAAGAACTGCGCTCATTGAGTATCCTTTCCTGATCGATCCAGCGGTGGGCTTGCTTACTTACGGGCGGCCAGCACTTCAGCTGGCTGCACGGTTTGCCCCGTTTTGTTGGACCAATGGTTCTTCGTGTAGGTGATGACCGCAGCCAGTTCGGTGTCAGACAACTGCTTCCAAGAAGGCATGATGTTGTTGCGGCCGTTCAAGACCACCTGAATTTGCTGCAGCTTGTCTTCGCTTTGCACAATGGCCGAGCCGTCCAAGGGCTTGACCGCACCGGCGCCCTTGCCGTTGGGCTGGTGGCAAGCCGCGCAGTTGGCGGTGTAGACCTTTTCGCCACGCGCCAGCAGGTCATCATGGGTCCAGACCTTGTTCGGGTCATCGGCCTTGGCCTGCATTTCCTTTTGGCGATCGGCCACCCACTTGGTGTAGTCCTCAGCCGACAACACCTTCACGTGGATGGGCATGTAGGCGTGCTCCTTGCCGCACAACTCGGCACATTGCCCATAGAAGTCACCGACTTGCTCGGAGCGGAACCAGGTGTCGCGCACAAAGCCTGGGATGGCGTCTTGCTTGATGCCAAAACGAGGCACCATGAAGGAGTGGATCACGTCTGAAGCGGTCGTGATGATGCGGATCTTCTTGTCAACCGGCACCACCAGAGGGTTGTCGACCTTCAACAGGTAGTTGTCACCTTGAGGCGTACCGGCGTCGGACAGAGCACGCTGCGAGGCATCCAGGGTGGACAGGAAGCCAATGCCCTCGCCTTCACCCTTGATGTAGTCGTAGCCCCACTTCCACTGGTAGCCCGTGACCTTGACGGTGATGTCGGAGTTGGTGGTGTCTTTTTGCGCCACGACCACCTTGGTCGCAGGCAAGGCCATGCCGATCACGATGAGGAAGGGAATCACCGTCCAGATGATTTCGACGGTCGTGGACTCGTGGAAGTCAGCCGGCTTGGCGCCCTTGGACTTACGGTGTTTGAAGATGGAGTAGAACATCACCCCGAACACCGCCACGAAGATGGCACCACAGATGTACAACATCATGTAGTGCAGATCGGACTGTGCTGCAGCAATCTTGGTGGCAGCAGGAGGCAGGTCCAGCTGGCGCACAGCGGGGCCACCCGGCAGGTCATTGACCGCCCATGCGGCTGTGGAACACAGCGCCGAACTGATCAACCCTAGTTTTGAAATACCACGCCCATACCGACTCACCCGATACCCAAGATCGTTGATCATGTCTTCGCTCGTCCAAGATTGAAATGCCGACCCTTACCGCACCGACTGCACGGCGAATCGAGACCCATACCTGCACAAGGTATGAGATTTCTCAAATCATTCTAGCCAGCGACTTGCGCTACCTCAAGACAGATTGAGAGCCAATTGGCTATGAATAACCCGCACTTTGAGCCTGATTGCCAA
>JAGWTE010000045.1 GCA_028869095.1 Burkholderiales bacterium | reverse complement strand
CCTTGGGGCCAGAGGCCCGCTATCGCAAACAGACCCGCATCTACTACTACCGCAGGCTGGACTTTGAACACCCCATCCCGTTTGAGGAGGCGGTGCTGTTTCAAGACGACTACCTGGTGGTCGCCGACAAACCGCATTTCTTGCCGGTAACGCCGTCGGGGCGCTATGTGCAAGAGACCTTGCTGGTGCGGCTCAAACGCAAGCTGGGCATCGACACCCTCACGCCCATGCACCGCATCGACCGCGATACCGCAGGGCTGGTGCTGTTCTCGATCCAACCGGCCACACGTGCGGCCTACCAGCACCTGTTTCGAGACAAGACCATCACCAAGCACTACGAAGCCATCGCAGCACGTCGTGACGATCTGAACTGGCCCGTGACCCACCGCAGCCGCTTGCAAGAAAGCGCGCAGTTCATGGCCATGGAAGAAGTACCCGGCCCGGTCAATGCCGAAACCGTGATCGACGTGCTGGAACACCAGGGCGACTGGACGCGCTACAGCCTGCAGCCCATCACGGGCCAGAAACACCAGTTGCGCGCCCACATGGCCGCATTGGGCCTGCCCATTGCCAACGACCTGTTCTATCCGGTCTTGCAGCCCGACGGCATCCCGGACTATGGCAAACCGCTCAAGTTGCTGGCCAAGTCGATCGCCTTCACAGACCCCATCACCGGCCAGACACGCCAGTTCCACACGCAACGTATGCTGGACTGGCCTTCACCACCGCAAGCTTGAAATCAAGCCCGCGACATGGCCTCGCCCATGCGCACCGGGCGCGTCGCCACCCAAGCCGCATTGAACTGCACATGCGCGGCCTTGGGAAACAACATCACCACGGTCGACCCCAGCAAGAAACGCCCCATTTCATCGCCCTTCTTGAGCACGATGTTCTGGTCCTCATAACGCCATTCACGCACCTCACGGGTGCGCGGTGGGTTGACCACGCCATGCCAGGTCGTGGCCATGCTACCCACGATGGTCGCGCCCACCAAGGTCAGCACAAATGGGCCTTGGGCGGTGTCGAACACACACACCACCCGTTCATTGCGGGCAAACAGACCAGGCACCCCGCGCGCCGTGGCCGGGTTGACCGAGAACAGGTCGCCCGGCACATAAATCATGCGGGTCAGGCGGCCATCGCAGGGCATGTGGATGCGATGGTAGTCCTTGGGGCTCAGGTAGATGGTGGCAAATTTCCCATCCTGAAAATGCGCCGCCAGTGACGCGTCACCACCCACCAAAGCCGTGGTCGAGTAACTGTGCCCCTTGGCCTGAAAGATCTGGTCCTTTTGAATCGGCCCCAACTGGCTGATCGCACCATCCACCGGGCACACCAGCGTCGTGTTGGCCAGAGGCCGCGCCCCCGCCTTCAACGGCCGCGTGAAAAACTCATTGAAGCTGGGGTAGCTCGCGATGTCGGGGTTGGCCGCTTCGGCCAAATTGACGCCGTACTTGCCAGCAAACCACTTGATGAATGCCGTGGTCGCCCCGCCGCCACGGATGTTGGCCAGCTTGCCCGCCAGGGCGGTCAAAGCCTGCTTGGGCAGCACATATTGCGACAAGACGAACAAACGATCAGACACGGCATTTCCTCAGGGTGCGAACCCTTCGCACCGTCGGGCGCGATTCTATCGGGGTTGACCTAACTCAAGCTGACGCCCGTCAGCCTGCGGAGAATGAGTTGGTAAATACCCGTAGGAGTTGACATGCCCGCAGACGACATGACCCTTGAGCCCTTTGAGGTGCTGGACGCCACCCACCAGCACATTACCGAGTCATTGGAACAACTCAAGATCTTGGTCGCGCACCTGAGAGACAAGGGGGTCGACCAACATGCCAAGGACAGCGCCCGCACCCTGTTCCGCTTCTTCATGAACACCGCCCGCCAGCACCATCTGGACGAGGAAAAGCATGTGTTCCCGCAATTGATCAACAGCGGGGACGAGCAGTTGGTGCAAACCACCCTGAGGCTGCAACAAGACCACGGCTGGATTGAAGAGGACTGGCTGGAGTTGGCGCCCCAGCTGGAATCGATCTCTGCAGGCTACAACTGGTACAACATCGAGCAACTGGAGCACGCCGTGCCGGTGTTTGCCGCGCTGTACACCGACCACATGCGGCTGGAAGAGTCGCTGATCTACCCGGAAGCCCGGGCCCGCATTTCGTCGTGGGACCTGGGTGGCATGGGCAGAGAAATGGCCGCCCGCCGCCGCCCTCACCGCAAAGCGGCGTGAAGGTAGACGCCCCGGTCAGTCGCGGTGAATCCAGAGATCCGCGATCACAGGCCGGTGGTCGGATGCCTCTTTGCCCCCGACCTGGCAATCGGCCACACCAATCTCATCGCTGACCAAGATGTGGTCGATGCGGTTGATGGACACCCCATCGCGCAATGAGTGCCCATGGGTGTAGCCATAGCCCCACCCCCCGGCTGAAAAGGCATCGCGCAGGCCCACATCCAACAAGGTCTGCACGACCATGGAACGCTCGGGTGCGTTCAAGTCTCCCGCCAGGATGGCGGGGCGCTGCCGATGCGACAGCACCTCTGCCAAGGTCTTGCTCTGGGTGAGACGCGCATTCACGCTGCGCTCCCAGTCCTCGCTGCCCCGCCAGGCTTTTTTGCGCAGGGCATTCAAGCCATCACGCGGCGACAACAGATGGGCGGTGTACAGATCAATGTCCTGGCCATAGGCGTGGACCACGCAGTGCACATAGGTATGCACCTCTTTGGCATAAGAGATCAAACCCGTGCTGCAATCGCGCAAAGGAAAACGGCTGGCCACAATGTATTGCCCTGTGGCATACAACTGGCGATCACCAATCAGCTGCTTGGCCCCTTCTGGCAACGGCATCTCCGCCGCACGAACCTCACCGGCATCCTGCATGACCACAATGTCAGGGTTGTGCTCAGCCACTTCCCAAGCCACCCGTCCGACGCCGCCGGTTCGCAGCACATTCAAATACGCCTTGATGTTGTAGGTCATCAGGCGAACGTGCCCCGCACCCGCATCGCCGCGCGAGACGACCAGACCCATCACCGGGCCCAATAGGAGCAACAAGGCCGCCAGCGCCAACAGGCGCCAGCGCCAGCCCTGAGTCCAGGACAACAAGAACGTCACGACCAACGGGGCCAGCAAAGCCCAATAAGGTGCGTACTGCAAGGCCGCCAGCAACCAATGGTGCTCGGCACCCCACTCCAGCACACCCCACCAGACCAGCATCGTCCCCAACCCCAACAGGATCAGAGACCGCACCAGCCACGCCCATCCTGACGTCCGCATCACCCTGTCCTCAGTTCGTTTCCGATACGAAGATTTCGACGCGACGGTTTTGCGCGCGACCTTCCGGCGTGTCGTTGGACGCAGCAGGCTCACGCTCGCCACGGCCTTCGGCACTCAGGTTCGCTGCACGCACGCCAGTGGACTGCAGATACTGGGTCACCGATTGCGCACGCGCCAGAGACAGCTTGTCATTGGCCACGTCCGAGCCCACGTTATCGGTATGCCCCACCACTTGCGCGCGCAAGCCGCAATACTCGCGCAGGGATTTGGCCACATCATTGAGCGTGTGCTGGAAGTCAGGCTTGATGCTGGACTCACCAGTTTCAAACAGCAAAGAGCCAGGAATGTTCATCTTGACCGAACCATCGGGCATTTCGGTCAGGCTGATCGAGGCCTTGTAACGCGAAGCGATCAAGGCACCACTCAAAGCACCCAGCAGGGCGCCATTGCGCGTGCCGGTGCCACGGCTGTCTGCCACGCGGTTGCCCACCAGGCCGCCAATGACAGCCCCGGCCACGGCGCCAATCGCAGCATTTTTACCTTGCGAGTTCGGCAAACCCTTACAACCAAACATGCCGCCTTCAGAAGGCTGGTCCGCTGCGCCGCCTGGGGGCGTGCCACACGCTACCAACGCCACCGCCATCACCGATGCACCCAACACCTTCGCGCCGCGGCGCATCACCATGCCAAAATTCATAAGGTTCCTTGATTCGTCAAACAACAACGCGCGAAGTGTAGCCATTCTTGGTGACAGAGACGGCATACTCTTCAAGCTTGATCCACGAAGACTTTGGAGACTTTCATGACACGATTCAAACGCAGCATTGCCACCCTGGCTGCCACCTCGGTCCTGATGGCCAGCGCCTGGAGCAGCGTGCAGGCTGCCACCATCTCCACACAAGACATTGCCGCCGCGCAAGCCGCAGAGACCGGCACACTGGACGCCACCACGGCGCGTGCACACATTGACGCCACCCTGGCTCGCGCCGACCTGCAAACCGCCCTGCAAGAACGCGGTGTCGACATCAATCAGGTCCGCGCCCGCGTGGCTGCCATGACCGACAGCGAAGCCCAGCAACTGGCCGCTCAGATTGACCAAGCCCCCGCCGGTGCGGCCGATATCCTGGGCACCTTGGTCTTCATCTTCGTGCTGCTGCTGGTGACCGACATCCTGGGCTTGACCAAGGTCTTCCCCTTCACCCGCTCGATCCGTCATTGATCACGCATCGGCTCCGATCGTGGTCAGGGGCCCTGCTTCTGACCTCGGTCTGGCTGGTGTCCGGGTGCAGCCTGCTGCCGCCCACGCCACAGACCGACGCGCTCCTGGCGCAGGCACAAGCCACGCCAGGTGTGATCTGGCCGCGCCAGTTTGAGCGTCACGATCTGCCCCTTGTGCTGCAAGAGCCGGACTTCTGCGGCCCGGCGGCCTTGAGCATGGTCTTGGGCCAAGCCGGTGTCGCCGTGACGCAAGAGGAGTTGGGTCAGAAGGTGTTCTTGCCAGGCCGATCTGGCACCCTGCAAACCGAGATGCTGGCCGGAACTCGCCGCATGGGACTGGTCTCATTTGAGTTGAATGGCCAACTCGCCTCCTTGCTCGAAGAGACCCGCCAAGGGCGCAGCCCCATCGTGCTGCTGAACCTGGGCCTGAGCTGGGCCCCTCGCTGGCATTACGCCGTGGTAATGGGCTACGACCTCGACCACGCCGCGATCATCTTGCGCAGCGGCACGGCGAGCCGCGAAAGCCTGCCCTTGCGCACCTTTGAATACACCTGGGCCCGCTCTCAACATTGGGCCATGGTGGTCACGCATCCCGGCTCGCTGCCCACATCCGTCGATGCCCCACAAGCTGAGCAGGCAGCACTGGGCTTTGATCAAAGCAACCCACCGCCACAAGCGGCCCTCGTCTGGCAAAGCCTGGTCACGCGCTGGCCTGACAGACTGCTGCCCCAACTGGCCCTGGGCAACGCCCAAACCAACAGCCAGCAGTTGAGCCAGGCTGCCCGCACCTTTGAACAGGCCGCCCGGCAGTTCGACAGCGCCATCGCCTGGAACAACCTGGCCCAAGCCCGGCTGAGCCTCGGCGACCCCACAGGTGCCCACACCGCCGCCGAACGCGGCCTGGCCCGAGCCCGCGCACAGGAACCGCGCTGGATCGAGCCCCTGACTCAAACGCTGAATCAAACGCTGAACGCCACCCCAACCCCTTCGACGCCATGAGCCCACACCCCATCCGGTTGTTGATCAGCCTCGCCGCATTGACGGCCAGCCTCTTGACGGCAGCCTCGGCACAAGAGACGAGCCCTGCCAAGCTCCCCCCGCCACCGGCCAGCGCCGCTGCCAGTGCGGCCAACAATGCCGCCAGCCTGTCGGCCTCGGCCAAACGCATCTATGACCAAAGCCGCCTGCAACTGCTGCAAGTGCGCACCTTGCTCAAAGGGCAAGACAGCCAGTCTTCCGTCGGTTCGGGCTTCATCGTCAGCGACAAGGGTTTGCTGATCACCAACTACCACGTCGTCAGCCAATACGCGCTGGAGCCTGAGCGTTACCGCCTGCGCTTTGCCACCACCGATGGACTGGAAGGCCCACTGGAATTGCTTGATATCGATGTCAGGCATGACCTGGCCTTGCTGCGCCTGCCTGCCAACAGCCCCGCCAACCGAGGCGCCCTGCACTTTCGATCGGCAGACCAACCTTTGACCAAAGGCGAGCGCATCTACTCCATGGGCAACCCACGCGACGTCACCTTTGCCGTGGTCGAAGGCAACTTCAACGGCCTGGTTGAGCGCGCCTTCGACCCCTTGATCTATTACGCCGGCAGCATCAACCCTGGCATGAGTGGCGGCCCTGTGCTCGACGATGAAGGCCTGGTCGTGGGCATCAACGTATCGGCCATGGTCTTTGCCGAGCAAATGAGCTTTTTGGTCCCCGGTGGGGACGCGGCAGCCTTGCTCAAACGATCGGGCAACAAAACCCAAACCCTGCCCACACCCGCCTGGCCCACCATCACCCAACAAGTGCTGGCCTACCAAGACGATTTGACCAAGCGCTTCTTGGCCCAGCCCTGGCGCGACGGCGGGCACGAACGCTATCGCCTGCCTATGCCACAAGAGCAATTCATGCGCTGCTGGGGCGGCAACACCGCCAGCGAGGCCAAAGGCGTCAAGACCGAATCCACCCGCTGCCGCATGGAACACAACCTCTTCCTTCGCGACAGCTTGCGCCTGGGCTATCTGGACTTTGAGCAATACCGTATGGATGGGCAAAACGTGGGCACCTGGCGCTTTGCGCAAGCCTACAGCCGCCGCTTTGCCATGAACAGCAACATGGTGACCGGCAAAGAGCGCACCGCGCCGCAATGCAAAGAATCGTTTGTGGACAGCCACGGCGTGCCGCTTCGGTCCGTGGTCTGCATGAACGCCTACAAAAAGCTCAAAGGCCTGTACGACCTGAGCATCCTGGTCGCCACGGTCGACCACGATCAGCAAGGCGTGCAAGGCCAGTTCGAAGCCAATGGCGTGAGCTTTGACAACGCCCTCAAATTGACCACCCATTACCTGGAAGGCTTTGGATGGAAACGCGCGCACTGATCGAATTGCTCGACCGCCACGACGACGTGATCGGTCGCTATCGCGTGGGCTCGCATGCCCTGACGATTGGCCGCGGCCTGGACTGCGACATCGTCCTGGAAGATCCCTACACGGCCCCCCTTCACGCCAGCTTGCGCGCCACCGAACAAGGGTGGGAATTGCAACTGGCCCCCAGCATCAATGGCGCCTGGCATGAAGGCCTGCACCTGAGCGGTGACAGCCAACATACCCTGGCGCCAGGGGCAGAGTTGGAGCTTGGCCAGACCCGCTTGCGCCTGCGCCACCCCAGCCAGGCCCTGGCCGCTGAGGCGCCCCTCCCCCAAGAACACCTCCGACGCCAAAGCTGGACACGCTACCTGCCCTCACCCCGAGCCATGATGCTGCTGGGGCTGGTTTGCGCCTGGAACCTGGGCTCCAGCTGGCTGGAGGGCCCACCCGACAGCCCTTGGTCCAACTACTTCGACGAACTGCTGGCCACCTTGGGCTTTGCCGCCTTGTGGGGCGGCCTGTGGAGCATCATCAACCAACTCTTCAAACGCGAGATGCCGTTTTGGCAGCACCTGCAAGATGGTCTGCTCGCCTACCTCGTTGTTCGAGCTGGCGTGTTGGGATTGAGCCTCGCGGCCTATTCATTCTCAGCCCCCCTGCTCTCGCACATCACCAGTTGGGTCACCACCATCGGTGCCATGACTGCCTGTTGGTACTGTGCCCGCCGCATTTGGCCCAAGCGCCAGACCCGCACCAGCGTCACGCTCGTCGTGCTGACCTTGCTGATGCTGCTGCCGCAGACCCTCAAGCTTCATGCCAACCAGCATCGCTGGTTGCAACCGCTGTACATGGGCACACTGGCCCCACCCGCACTGCGCTTGAGCCAGCCGGTGTCGGCCGAACAGTTCATGCATGAGGTACAAGGTCTGCAAGCCACGCTGCAGGATGCAGCCAAGAAAGACCAGGACAAGCCTGACGAGGGTGGTGGTGACGGGGATGACGAGTGAACGCGTTCCACAGGAACGTTCTCAGCCCTGTGCTGAAGGTGGACTGAGCCACAACCGCCGGAACGCAAAAAGCCACCCCGAAGGGTGGCTTTGAAATTTTGGTGGGCCCTGAGTGACTCGAACACTCGACCAACGGATTAAGAGTCCGCTGCTCTACCAACTGAGCTAAGAGCCCGACGCTGTATGCTTACGCTTTAAGCGGCGTTGCTAAGTTTTGCAACCTAGCGAAGATTTCAATTATATACCGGATTTACCCGGTGTCTAGTCAAAATCTTGTAATTTTTTTGGTGGGTCGGGCGAGACTCGAACTCGCGACCAACGGATTAAAAGTCCGCTGCTCTACCGACTGAGCTACCGACCCCCGGCAAAGACGTAAAGTATAGCTCGGTTTTGAAAGAAAAATCAAGTCGGTGTCAGTTTCGCGCGTCTGCCAGGACGTGTTTGATCTCACTCAGGCACTGTGCATGCGCCTGAACAAAGTCAGCCAAGGCCGCAGATACCCCCTCCTCTTGCTGAAGGGCCGCTTGCAGGATCGCGCAGGTTTTGGCAAAGGCCATCAGGCCCAGATTGGCTGAGCTCCCCTTGAGGTCATGGGCCTTGCGTTGCGCCCCCACGCTATCGCCGCAGGCGATCAAGTTGCACACCGCAGATGCGGCATTCACTTCCTGCTCGGCAAACACCGTCAACAAGCGAATCACCAACTCCTGACTGCCATGCACGCGCTCACGCAAAGCCGCCAGATCAATGCCTGGGCCTGCAGCGGGAAGCGAAGCCTGGGGCAAGGAAGGCAACTCGACATCCCCCCCGTTGTGAGCCAGCTGTTTGGCCACCCACTTGAGCAAGACTGAAATGACCTGCTCCGGAATCACCGGTTTGGCAATGTGATCCACCATGCCCGCCTCCCGGCAACGCATTTTATCTTCAGGCAAGACCGCCGCCGTGATGCGGCGCGTGGCTTCAAGGCCGTCCATCACGGGCATGTGCATGTCCATCAACACGGCGTCCAAACCAGAGCCGCCTGCTGCCTGCACAGCCGCCACGGCTTGGACACCATCCCCCACTATCGTGACCTGCATGCCGCAGCGGCGCAGAAACTCACTGGCCACGATTTGATTCAACTCATTGTCTTCAACCAGCAAGATCTTGCGCCCTTGAAGAGGCGCCGCCATGGCTCGCAGTTTTTCCGACTGCAAGCGCGCGTCGTGTGACGCAGCCGCATCCAAGCCGCCATAGCCGTTGCTGGGGCGTGCCGCTGTGCCGCCATGCAGCACCTCCAGCAAACGTGAGGCGAGAACCGGTTTGACCAGAACGGACCGCAGATCGCCCGGCACATGCGCACTGAGGGCATCCAGCCGGTCACCCTGCGTCGTCACAAAGATCATGGCTGGCTGGTCTCCCAAGGCATGAGCCGCTCGCTCATGGAGCTGCTCCAGCCCCGCCGCACCGCCCGAGCGCACCAAGGCGTAGTCAACCAGCAAGGTGTCCACAGCCAGGCCTTTGCGTTGCAGTCGTTCGATATGGGCCAAGCCTGAAGCAATGTCGCCCCCGCCATGCGAGGCCACATGCCAAGAGCGCAACTGCCGGGCCACAGCCTTTCTCGCCAAGGCATTGGCATCCAGCACCAGCACACGGCGCCCTGCCACCCCATTGGATCGATCAGGCTGGGTGCCATCACCGGCCACCTTCACTTGCATGGTGAACCAGAACTCACTGCCCTTCCCCTGCGTGCTTTTGACACCAATCTGCCCGCCCATCAAATTGACCAGTCGTTTGCAGATGGCCAAACCCAAGCCGGTACCGCCAAACCGGCGGGTGATGGAACTGTCACCCTGGATGAAGGCTTCAAATAAGCCCGCCTGGATCTCAGGTGCCACGCCAACGCCGGTGTCCGCCACATTGAAGGACAAACTCAAGGTGCCGTCGGCAGCTTGTTTGGGTGAAGCAACATGGACCCTCAACTGAATGTACCCATGGTCCGTGAACTTGATGGCATTGCCCACCAGATTGGTCAACACCTGCGAGAGCCTGAGCGGATCGCCAACCAAATCCTGCGGCACATTGGGAGCCAAATCAACAACAAAGGACAGATTCTTTTGTTCGATGCGAGCCTGAAACAGGTCTGCCACTCGTTGCAAGGTTTCTTCGAGCACGAAGTGCGTGTGCTCCAGGTGCATGAACCCGGCTTCGATCTTGGAGTAGTCCAGCACATCGTCCAGGATGTCCATCAAGGCCAGGGCCGATGTGTGCATCTTCTCGATGTAGGCACGCGCGGTATGGGGTAGCTCGTCTTCAAGGGCCAAGCGAGAAAACCCCACGATGGCATTCATGGGTGTGCGGATCTCATGGCTCATGTTGGCCAGAAATGCGCTCTTGGCCCGCGCCGCACTCTCGGCCGAATCTCGCGCCGATACCAGGGCCTCATGGGCCTGAATCTGCTCGGTCACATCGCGGGCAATGACCAGGACATGGTGGCTGCCGGCCCGATCAAACCGGGCAAAAGAACAAGCCAATTGAGCCTGCGGAGCATCGGTAGCCTGAGGCCAGGACACCTCCACACGGCAAGGCAAGCCCCCATCCAAGGTTGACTGGATGGCCGGCCACAAACTGCTTCTTGTCCAGTTCTCATGTTCACCACAGGTTTCGACAAATGCCTGATTGCTGAGCACACAAACACCGTCAGCCTGAAAGACCGCGATGCCAATGGGCGAGTTGTCGATCACGGCATCACTGAAATGCAACAACTCTTCGACGCGCTCTTGCACCAAGCGGCTGGCCGTGATGTCAGACAGGGTGGCATAAAAGCCCAGACACTGCCCGTCGCCGCCCAGATCGGGCCGCAACTGCCAGTACAAGCACTTGGGGCCAGATGACGCGTTGGCCAAGCGCAGCGGACGCTCAAACGCTTGCGCATGCCCTTCCAAGGCCTGTTCGAGATGCGGGCGCACGTCTTCATACAAAGCCTGGCCCAACAAATCGCGAAGATGCATACCAGGCAACTCGGCAGAACTGACCTGGAACCATTGGCCAAGGCACACATTGCCAAATCGGCACCGCTGCTGCATGTCCCAATAGCCCATAGCGGTCGGCGCGCTGTCGACCAACGCGCGCAAGTCTTTGGCACTCTGGCGGATCGTGGCCGCTTGCTCGTCCACGCGCTGCTCCAGCGACTCATGGATCTGCGCCAACTCGCGCCGAGCCCGGTGTAATTCCACCGCCCGCTTGACGGACCGCAGCAGCACGTCGGATGACAGCTGCGTTTTGGGCAAGTAGTCATACGCCCCATCCATCATGGCCTGCACAGCCAGGTTCTCGTTACCCGCCCCCGTCACCATGATGATGGGACACCCATAACGAGACTCTTGCTGAATACGAGAGATCAGCTCCGCCCCCGTGGTGTCGCCCAGATGGTTGTCAAGCACGATGCAATCGAATTGATCGTCCTGCAAAAGCTGCAAGGCCTGAAAGCCCGATTCGGCTTCCACCACATCCACGATCTGTGTGCTTTTGGTCAGAAAGCGTCGCACCCGCTCACGGTCGACATCGTCGTCATCGACGATCAACATTCGCAAACTTCCGACAGAGGTCAGCATGGCCAGCTCTTTATGGAAAGCGAACAGCATTTTGATAGCTGTCCAACAAAGAAACCAGTTTGATGAACTGGGGCCCGACTGCTGACTTGACCATGTATCCGGCAATGCACTCGTGATAGGCCCGGGTTCGGTCCGTATCGGCGTTGGATGTGGTCAAGATGAACACCACATCCCCTCTCAGTTTGGGGTCGGATCTCAACTGCTGAAGGAACTCAAAGCCATCCATGCGAGGCATGTTCAGGTCCAGCAAAATCAAGCGGGGCCGTGGCACCACTCGGCTAGAGTCCTCGTCGCGCAGGATCTGCAAGGCAGCCAGGCCATCTTCCGCCCAGACCACGGGGTAGTGGCAGCCATGCTTTTGCAGACTCCGCACGACGGACTCTGCGGCGACGTCATCGTCCTCAACCAGCAGGATGGTCGGCAAGATTTCTGGATTCATCGTCGGTTCTCCTGGGGAAGCGAGGCCACCAGAATCGGAAGCAGGCACCGCGGTCATTGGCCACAGGCGAGATCAATCCAATGCGCCCTCCATGTACCTCAACCACACGTTTGGTCAAAGCCAGGCCGATGCCTGATCCCCCTCGTTGATTGGCTGTCAAGGTCTGAAAGAGTTTGAAGATGCGCTCTTTCGATGGGGGCGGCACTCCGGGGCCATCGTCCACCACGCTGACCACGCAATAGCTGTCATCTTCATGCGCCACCACGCGAATCAGCCCCGTGGGCCGATCATGGTGTTTGACGGCATTGGAGATGAGGTTGCGCACGGCCGTCTCCAGAGGCGTTCGCGTGGCCTGAAAGGGGGCAATGTGCACATCCAACTCGATCTCGAAACCAGGCGGGACGGGCTGCAACTCCACGATCTCTTGCACCAGCTCCAGCATGTCGATCTGCGAGTACTGCGTCGCCGCTTGCCCTGCGCGGGCATAACAGAGCAGGTCGTCGATCAGATGCTCCATGCGCTCAATGCGTTGCTGGACACGCGCCAAATTCTTGGTCACACCAGCGGGCGCGTCGTCACCCAGATCCCCCGCGATCCACTCCATCAAATCCGCGATACCACGCAGAGGGGATCGCAAGTCATGAGAGGCCACGTAGGTGAACTCTTCCAGGTTGGCATTGGCCTGCCTGAGGGCCAACTCCAAGTGTTTGCGAACGCTGATGTCGCTCACCGCCGCCAAGGTCATTTGTTGCCGTTGCCATCGCACACGGCTCAAGCCAATTTCAACGGGCACCTCGGTGCCATCGTGGTGCAAGGCCGTCAGGTCTCGCCCCTGCCCCATCATGCGGGACTCGCCGGTCTGCGCGTAATGCGACATCAGGGCGCCATGACCATGGCGATAGCGCTCTGGCAACAGAATGTGCAAAGGCTGATCGATCAGTTCGGCTTGCGAATAACCCAAGGAGCGCGCCAGCACCTTGTTGACCATGACGATGACACCGGCATCGTTGACGATCAACAAGCCATAAGGCGAGGCATCAAACAACCCTCTGAAGGCCCACTCCAGCGCCAGGCGCTCGCTGATGTCAACGACAGAGGCCAGCACCAATGCTCCTTGTGTCCCCGCGACTGGATTGAGTCCAATCTCGACCGGGAACTCCACGCCGGTGGCACGCCGCGCGTAAAGCACACGCCCGGCCCCCATGGCCCGGCGATCTGGTTTGTCGAAAAACCCCTGCCGCAAAGAGACGTGCGAATGCCGAAGCCCCTGGGGCAGCAAGACCTCCACCGACTGCCCCACCAGGTCAGACGCGCTCATGCCAAACATCGACTCCAGTTCGGAGTTGACCGCCACGATGGCGCCCTCTTGGTTCACGATCAGGAAGCCATTGGGCGCGGCATTGAAAGCCCGCGCCAACAACTCAGAAGAAGGCTCGGCGATAGCGCCCTTCAACGCGTCCATGTGGGTTCCTTGTGACACGGCTGATTGCGTGCAACAGGCCATGAACCGATGCTCATCCACTCACACCGAGTCTCGACACCCATGGTCCGATGCAAAGCCATCCTCCTAATGATGGGAGGAGTCTTTCTACGCCTTGCACTTTCGGACAGGGTGTTTGCCGGGTATGGCAAGCCCCTGCGGCGAGCGCTCCTCTCAACTCAATGTGCCACGATGGGCTCAGAACATCATCACAGAGAAACCATAAGACATGTCAACGTCATGGCTATCTTGTGTGCAAGTTGTCTCAACGAATCACGCGTTGAATGGCTTGTGCAGCAGCGACCAGGCCGAAGGTCGCCGTCACCGTCACGGAAGAGCCATAGCCAGCGCAATTGAGTGAGCCATCGCCAGCAGACAGTGCATCACAGGCGTCTTGCGGTGGCAGCACGGCCTCGCGCGAGAACACACAGCTCACGTTCATCTTGCCTTTGCGTGCACCATCATGGCGCTGCCGCAGGCGTTGTCTGACACTGGCCAACAAAGGGTCGTGAGTCACCTCAGACAAATCTGACACCTCAACAAGATGAGGACTGACCTTGCCACCGGCCGCACCGACCGTGATCACGGGCTTGCCGTGCATCCAGGCCCACGCAATCAAAGCGCCTTTGGCTTTGACCTGATCGCAACAGTCCAGCACCACATCCACCGCATCGGCAGACAGCAAGGTGTGAACGTTGTCTTCATCGATGAATTCTTCAACAGGATGGACCACGCACCCAGGATGGATCAGGGCGATGCGATCCTTCAAGGCCAAGACCTTGGCTTGCCCCAAGGTGGGCTCGATCGCGTGGATCTGGCGGTTGATGTTGGACTCCGCCACATGGTCCAGATCGACCAAGGTCAACTCGGCCACGCCACTGCGTGCCAAGGCCTCTGCCGCCCATGAACCCACACCACCGACACCGATGACTGCAAAGCGCGCTTTGCGCAGGCGCTCATAGGCGGCCACGCCATGCAAACGGCGCAAGCCACCAAATCGCCGCTCCAGGTCGGCATCCAGGGTCTGCAGTGGGTCCACGACTTATTTGCGTGCCTTGCCCTTGGGCGCAGCAGGCTCCGTGGCTTTCAATGACGCGGTGGAAGCAATGCGGTCCTTGGCGGCTTGTGCGGCTTCGGATTGCGGATATTGCTTGATCACCTCATCAAGGGTCTTGCGCAACTGCTTGGCATCTTTGAGCTCGCTGTAGCAATTGGCAATGGACAGCATGGCCTCAGGCGAGCGCGCGTGGTCGGGCGCCAGGGTGATCAACTGCTTGAAGGCGCCAATGGCCTCGGTGTATTGCGTGGCGCCGTAGTAGGCATTGCCCAGCCAATAAAAGGCCGACTCACGAAAGCCGGTGGCCGGGTAACGCTGCAAAAAACCATTGAGCGACGCGG
>JAGWTE010000253.1 GCA_028869095.1 Burkholderiales bacterium | reverse complement strand
CTCTGAATGCCATACCCATGCTGACCAGAACTCACGATTTTCCGGCTCCGCGGCGTCTGACTGCTGCTTTGGTTGCCGCCCTGCCTCTGTGCCTGCTCGGGCACGTTTCCGCATCGCAGGCTGCCCTGGTCATCAGCCAGGTCTACGGCGGTGGCGGTAACGCTGGCGCCACATACAAGAATGACTTTGTCGAGTTGCTCAACAATGGCTCCGCCGCTGTCTCGGCGGGGGGCTGGTCGGTCCAGTACGCGTCTGCAACGGGCAGCACCTGGCAGGTGACCCAGCTTCCGGCGGGCCTGCTGGTGCAACCGGGTCAGTACGTGCTGGTTCAGATGGCAGCTGGGACAGGTGGTACGACGGCTTTGGCGCCAGACGTCCTGGGCACCATTGCCATGTCGGGCACCAGCGGCAAGGTGGCGCTGGTTGCCAGCACGACCGCATTGACGGGCGCGACCCCTGCAGGCCTGATCGACGTGGTCAGTTACGGCTCGTCTACGCCCATCGAAGGAACGCCGACTCCTGTGTTGAGCAACACCACGGCCGCCTTGCGCGCGGACGGTGGCTGTGCCGACACGAACAACAACGTGGCTGATTTCGTCGTGGGCAGTTGACGTGCCCCCTGCAGCCATACCAATCAGTTGGAGAGAGGTCCAGGGGTTTGCAGGTTAACTGATCCTGCGTCGGTGGTGGTTGGGTTTGAGTTGCGATGCTTGGCTGCAAATGCAGCCGGTGGGATTCGGCCAATCGTTCCGTGGGGACGCACCTCGTTGTAGTCTTGGCGCCAGATGGCGATGGCCTCACGGGCCTGGGCCAATGATTCGAACCAGTTCTCGTTGAGGCATTCATCCCGGAACTTGCCGTTGAAGCTTTCAATGTAGGCGTTCTGGGTTGGCTTGCCCGGTTGAATCAGGATGTGCTGGATGCCTCGTGCCTGCATCCATGCCATGAAGGCCCTGCATGTGAACTCCGGTCCGTTGTCGGTTCTGATGGCCTCTGGATAGCCCCTGAAGCGTGCAGCTCGCTCAAGGACTCTGGTGACGTACGCGCCAGGCATGGACAGGTCTACCGCGATGTCCACACATTCATGGCTGAAGTCGTCGGCAATGGTCAGGCACTTGATGCGCCTGCCGTTGCTCAGCGAGTCACTGACAAAGTCCAGGCTCCATGTTTGATTGACCCGAGTCGCGGCCACCAGCGGCGTGCGCTCGCCTCGGTACCTCTTGCCTTTGTTGCGCTTGCGTACGGCCAGGCCTTGCTCGCGGTAAAGCCGAAACACCTTCTTGTGGTTGGTGCCAGGAAACTCGCCCTGCAGCATGTCGTGCACACGGCGATACCCGAAGCGTCGCCGCTCCATGGCCACGGCCTGAATGCGTTCAGCCAGACGCGCCGTTTGCGCATCGGGTTGCGGTGGATGCCGCCAGGCATCTCGGGACAGCCCCACAAGACGACAAGCCCGGCGCTCAGAAATCTGGGTGTGCTCCAGCATCATGGCGATGGCCTTGCGCTTGCCTTGTGGGGCTAGCGCTTTACCCCGAAACCGACCTTGAGCGCCTCCAGGTCAAGGTGCGCTTCAGCCAGCAGCTTCTTGAGCCTGGCATTCTCGACCTCAAGATCCTTCAGGCGCCGAGCCTCATCAGCTTCCATGCCACCGTACTTGGTGCGCCACTTGTAGAACGTGGGCTCGCTGAACCCGCCTTGGCGGCAGACCTCCTTGACCGGCAGGCCCGACTCGGCCTGCTTCAAGAAACCAATGATCTGCTGCTCGGTAAATCGACTCTTCCTCATGTCCGTCATTCTCCAGATTGACGGACCTCACTTCCATTCAACTGGTACGGCTATGAGGGGGCACGTCAGTCGGATGCTCCGGCGAGAACTCCAGCCCATGGGAGAGGTAGTCCTGAAGGACCCGGGGATGGAAGGCCGCGAACTTGGTTTTGAGACCAAAGTGTTGCTGGGCCGCCTGCAAGCTGGGCCACTCGTGGGTGCGCTGGGCGGCCACGCGCGTCGGCATGACGCGGTCGATGAGGTGGATGCGTTTGGCCAAACCTACGGCCGCGCTGCGCCAGCCTTGCAAGATAGGGGAGTCCAGCACCACCACGCCTTGGGCCCATTGGGGGTGTTGGCTGGCCAGCATGAGGCTGAGGTAGCCGCCCAATGAATGTCCGACGAGGTAGGCGGGATGGCCGACTTCCTGGGCCAGGAAATCACGCAACTGGATAACGAGGTGTGGCCAGTTGGGCGTGACCGGGTAGCGAGGGTCGTGCCCGTATTGCTCGACGGCGTGGACGGTGTAGCCCTGGTCTTGCCAACGCTCGAAGAGCGCCTGATAGGTGCGCGCCGGGAAACTGTTGGCGTGCGAAAAGACGATGGTGCGATGAAGATCGGGCGGGGCCATGGTGTTGTTGCGTTCGGGCATCACGGTGGGGACGTGATGCTGTGCGGGGGCAAGCGATATTTTCAGGCCAAGCGTTTGGTGTGACACTGAGGGTGAACCAACCACTGTTGAGCTTTGAACATGCCGCGTGCCACCAAGATCGTTGCCACCCTGGGTCCTGCTTCTTCGACGCCGGAGGTGCTGGAGCAAATGCTGCGTGCTGGCGTCGATGTGGTCCGGCTGAACTTTTCGCATGGCAAGGCACAGGATCACATTGATCGTGCGCAACTGGTGCGAGAGGCGGCGCAGCGTGTGGGCAAGGTGGTTGCCATCATGGCGGACTTGCAGGGGCCCAAGATTCGGGTGGGGAAGTTTGCCGAGGGCAAGGTGATGCTGGAGCCGGGGCAACCTTTCGTTCTGGATGCCAGTCGCACCGCGTTGGGGGATCTGCAAGGGGTTGGCCTCGATTACAAGGAGTTGCCGCGAGATGTGAAGTCCGGCGACACGTTGTTGCTCAACGACGGCCTGATTGTGTTGACCGTCGAGGCGGTCAAGGGTGAGGCCGTGCACACGGTGGTGAAGCTCGGCGGTGAGCTGTCCAACAACAAGGGCATCAACAAGCAGGG
>JAGWTE010000252.1 GCA_028869095.1 Burkholderiales bacterium | reverse complement strand
GCGTCCGAAAAATGCCGGATGCTGCTGCGATCTGCCAGCAAGTTGGACCAAAAAGCGTCTACATCGCGCGCGTCGCCCACCCGCACCGCCATGCCGATGATGGCCATGCTGGACCCCGGTGATGTGGCGGCCGACGATGTGGCAGTTGAACGGGACGTCGAAGGTGCAGGAGCCTGCCGGGCTTCCGAAGTGGACCCCAAGCACTGCGCCATCCCCGCCACCGTGGGCCGGTCATACACATCGGCTTCGCTCAGCTTCAAGCCGGTGCTTTGCTGGATCTGGTTGACAAAGCGCAGCACCAGCAGCGAGGTGGCGCCCAGGTCGAAGACATTGCTGTCGTCTGCCAGGGCTGACACGCCCAGCAAGGTTTGCCACGTTTGGCGAACGGCCAGACGCAGGCTGTCGGATGAGGGGTAGGCTTGTTTCACCTTGGCAGGTGTATCAAGTCCTTCGCCAGAAATCCTTTACCTAGGTGAGGTTGATTCGCCCTGTGTGTCCACTTTGAAAGCAAAAAAGGCTCCAGATGGAGCCTTTTTGATGTGCATCAAGTGCGAGCCTGAATCACAGACGCTCGATCACCAGGGCAATGCCTTGGCCGCCACCGATACACATGGTGATCAGGGCGTAGCGGCCGCCGGTGCGTTGCAGCTCATAGATGGCCTTGGTCACCAAGATGGCGCCGGTGCCGCCCACGGGGTGACCCAGGGAGATGCCGGAACCGTTGGGGTTGACCTTCTCGTTGTCCATGCCCAACTCCTTGGCCACGGCGCAAGCTTGCGCGGCAAAGGCTTCGTTGGCTTCGATCAGGTCCATGTCGGCAATGGTCAGGCCAGCCTTGGCCAGGGCGTTGCGCGAAGCGGGCACAGGGCCGATACCCATGTATTCGGGCTCGACACCGGCGTGGCCGTAGGACACCAGACGGGCCAGAGGCTTCAGGCCCAGGGCCTTGGCCTTCTCAGCCGAGGCCATGACCACGGCACCCGCGCCGTCGTTCAGCGTCGAGGCGTTGCCGGCGGTCACGGTGCCTTCTTCCTTCTTGAAGGCGGGTTTCATCTTGGCCAGGGCTTCGACCGTGGTGTCGGCCTTGACGCCTTCGTCGGTGTCAAACAGCACCACGCCCTTGCGGGTCTTGATCTCGACGGGGACGATCTGGTCCTTGAAGACGCCAGCGGCGATGGCCTTGGCGGCGCGCTGTTGCGACTGCACGGCGTAGGCATCTTGTTGCTCACGGGTGATGTCGTAACGGGCGGCCACGTTTTCAGCGGTGATGCCCATGTGGATGTGCATGCGGGGGTCGTGCAGGGCACCCAGCATGAAGTCCAGCATCTTGACGTCGCCCATGCGAGCGCCCCAACGGTTGCTGGTCACCAGGTAGGCGCCACGGCTCATCGATTCGGCACCGGCACCCACGGCCACGTCGCAGTCACCCAACTGGATGGACTGGGCAGCCGACACGATGGCTTGCAGGCCCGAACCGCACAGGCGGTTGACGTTGAAGGCGGGGGCTTCTTGAGGCACGCCAGCGTTCAGGGCGGCCACACGGCTGATGTAGGCGTCTTGCGGCACGGTCACGATCACATGACCCAGCACCACGTGGCCAACTTCCTTGGGGGCCACGCCAGCGCGTTCCAGGGCGGTCTTGATGACCAGGGCGCCCAGGTCGGCAGGGGGGATGTCTTTGAGCGCGCCACCAAAAGAGCCAATGGCGGTACGGGCAGCGCCCACGAAAACGACTTCACGAGTCATGTTGCTGTTCCTTAGAGGGATAGGGGTAAATGGATCTGATGCGGTTTGTTGTCAGATTATCACGCCAATGGCGCGCCCACAAACGCACTGTCAATGTCGATTGTCGCAGGTACGGCGGCGTTCCAAACGAAAAACGGCCCCGAAGGGCCGTCTGAGCTCAGATCGCTTGGATCAGTTGTTGGGGTGGCGAGCATCGTGACGACGCTCCATGCGATCGTGATGGCGTTCCATCTTGTCTTGACGGCGCTCGACACGGTCTTGGTGCAGGTCGCGCTTGTCTTCGTGCATGTCACGGTGATCCTGGCGCAATTCACGCTTGTCTTGTTGCACTTCCTGGGTGTCGCCGGCCTTGCGGTCGCGCTTCAATTCAGCGGCGTCCTGGCGGGTTTCGACCCGGTCTTGGCGGATGTCGGTCTTGTCGCGGCGAATGTCGCGGTTGTCGCGACGCACTTCCCGGTTGTCCCGGCGGATTTCGCGGTTGTCCTGATGCAGTTGGGCGCTGGCGGCTGGGGTGGCGGGCGTCGCGGGTGTCGCAGGGGTGGCAGTTTGTGCCAGAGCAGGCAGAGCGATGGCAGTCAGCAGGGTCAGCGAGGCGAGCTTGAGCTTCATGATCGAATGTCCTTTGTCTGTGGGTTGTGCTGGCCAGGCGGTTTGTGGTTTGAAGTGTCCGGCCATGTGTCTTCAACGCCAGCCCCGTCCAATGTGTTGACTTTTGACATGTTTCGCTTGTGTAAAGACGTTGCAGCGGCTCACGCCTGATGGTCGTTCCACACCTTGGCGATCTGGGCAAAGGCCGGCATCAACTGCTCCCAGGCCTCGTCGTCCAGGCAGGACGGGCGGCCCATCACCCCGATGCGAGCCGGCAGCGCTTGCCCTTCCTGCGGCTTGAAGGCCAACACGATGATGTTGTCCAAGCCCTCGTAGCCGATCTGCACGACGGCATCGGCAAAGTGGCGCTGGATGCGCTTGACATAGGTCTTCAACCCCGACTGGCCGGCGGGAAAGTTGGCGACCAGGATGCCGCCGGGCCGCAGCGCTTGGGCGCAGTCCTGATAAAAACGTGTTGACGACAGGCTGGGCGGCAGGCCTTGGTCATCAAAGCCATCCAGCAACAACACGTCATAGCTGGTGACGGCCTGGCGAACGAAGGCAGCCCCATCTGCCGCCAAGATCTGGAAGCGCTGGTCGTCTGGCGGGATGCAAAACTCGTCGCGCAGAGCAATGACGTGGGGATTGATTTCGGCGACGTCGATGTGCGC
>JAGWTE010000044.1 GCA_028869095.1 Burkholderiales bacterium | reverse complement strand
GCGAGTGCGTATAGGGATGCCAACTTGCTATCGGGGATCGGTTGACCGGCGCGAATCGCTTGCAGCACGTCCTTCGGTACACCAGACTTTTTGTCTGCCAGCATGCTGTGAGCTGCCATGCAGTACGTGCATCCATTTGTTTGACTGACGGCTAGAAACACAACCTCTTGTTCTGCAGGAGTGAAGCCAGACTGTATGCGTCTGGCGAACCCATCTTGACGAGCACGAGGCTCGTCAGTTGCCGTTGACCTCGTCGATGATTTCATCGTGTTCGTAGAACCGGCCGATGGCCTTATCGAGTCGCTTGAGCAAGGCATTCAGCGTTTCGCCGTCACGACGAACGAGCATGGCCAAGGCGTTGTGGTCATCTGCAGCGGTTGCAACACACTTGATGGGATGGATCGCACCAATGGTGATGTCCCCGCCATCAGCGATCAGAGCTTCGATGTTCTTCATGCGCAGATATTTTGACGCTGTTGGCCCGGCCTCCAGCGATGGGGCAACAAGTCGCCGATCTGACTGGCCTTTTGCGTGGGCAGCCGTCGCAACACATCGCGCAGGTAGGCATGCGGATCGTGCCCATTGAGTTTGGCTGACTGGATCAGACTCATGATGGCGGCCGCGCGCTGGCCTGCCGGCAGCGAGCCCGCAAACAGCCAGTTCTTGCGACCAATCGCAATGGGCCGCATCTGGTTCTCGATCCAGTTGTTGTCGATGGGCAGCCGACCGTCGTCGATGAAGCGCGTGAGCGCCTGCCAGCGCTTGAGGCTGTAGTCCAGCGCCTTGGCCGTGGCCCCACCGTTGGCCACCTGGCTGCGCTGCGCCAGCATCCAGCCGTGCAGCGCATCGGCGATGCGCCGTGACTTGTCCTGCCGGATGGCTTGGCGATCCTCGGCGCTGAGGTCTTGGGTTTCTCGCTCGATGTCGTACAGCAGCCCGATGGTCTGCAAGGCCTGGCCCGCAATGAGGCTGCTGCCATTGGCATGCAGCTCGAAGAACTTGCGCCGCGCATGCGCCATGCAGCCCACCTCGGTGATGCCCTTAGCGAAGCTGGCCTTGTAGCCGCCGTAGTCGTCGCAGATCAGGCTGCCCTTCCAGTTGCCCAGGAAGGCGCGCGCATGCTCGCCCGAGCGGCTTTCTGCAAAGTCGTAGATCACGGCCTTCATGGGTTCGAACACCCCTGGGCTGTAAGCCCACAGGTAAGCCCTGTGCGTCTTGCCGGTGCCCGGCTTGAGCATCTCCACCGGCGTCTCGTCGGCGTGCAGCACCGTGTGGGTCAGCATCTCGGTCTTCAGTGCATCGACCAGGGGCTGCAGTTGCACTCCACACTGGCCCACCCACTGCGCCAGCGTCGAGCGCGGCAGTGGCACGCCCTCTCGGGCGTAGATCTCTTCGAGGCGGTACAGCGGTAGGTGCTCGCCATACTTGGCCACCAGCACGTTGGCCAGCAGGTTCGAAGTCGGGATGCCCTTGTCGATGATCTGCGCAGGCACGGGGGCTTGCACCAGCTTCTGGCAGGCCGCGCAAGCCCACTTGCCGCGCACATGGCGCTCCACCGTGAAGGTGCCGGGCGTGTAGTCCAATTTCTCGCTGACGTCCTCGCCGATGCGCTTGATCTGGCAGCCGCAGCCGCAAGCCGTGCTCTCGGGCTCGTGCGTGATCTCCACGCGTGGCAGGTGTGCGGGCAGTGCGGTGCGACGGGGCTTGGCCTTGGGTGCGCTGTCGTCGCCCGCTTGCTCGGCTGGCGCTGGGCTCAGCGCCTGGAGTTCGGCCTCCAATGCAGCCAGGTCGGCGTCCAGGGTCTCGTCGAGCAGGCTGCGCTGATCGGCGTGCAGCTTCTCGCTCTTGGCCGCGAACTGCAGGCGCTTGTAGCGGGCAATCTCGTGCGTGAGCAGGTCGATCTTGGTCTGCTTGAAGTGGATCTCCTGATCCTTGTTGAGCACGATTTCCTGATGTGTCGTGACCTGCTGCTTCAAGTCCATCACATTGGCCATCAAACTCTCGGCCAGGGCGCGCAGTTGCTGCGCGTCCATGTGCTGGAGTTGTTGGGGATCGATGACCATGGCCGTCATCATCGTCGCAATCAGGCCCACTGAGCATCGCAGGCTTGAGGGATTGCGCCACAGTTGATGCGATGTCGGGCAATGGCATCCAGCCACCCGATGAACAGCTGAGCCACCGGGCGATCACACAACCCGGATGGCGCCATCGGACTGCAAGCGCTGCCAGGGCAGGCCCATGATCAAGGCTTGCCACTGCGCCGGGTTGAGTTCGATGTGCGCGGCCAGGCCGCCCTGCGGCCACACGAAGCGGCCTTGGTGCAGGCGGCGTGCTAACAGCCACAGGCCCTGACCGTCGTGCACCAGCACCTTCATGCGCGTGCCGCGCTGGTTGGCAAACAGGTAGGCGTGGTGCAGCCGTGCGGCACCAAAGACCTCGACCACGCGCGCCAGGGCTTTGTCCGGCCCAGCGCGCATGTCCAGAGGTGCCGTGGCCAGCCACAGTGCGTCGATGCGGATCATGTCGGCGACCTCGTCTCATCGCAACCACTCGCGCAGCCAGGCGCCGCACTCGGCGGCAGCGGATGCAGGCCATTGCAAGCTCACGCTGCTGGCGCCTCGGCGCAACTCCAAGCGGATGGGCTCGGGGGCAGGTGCACTGGCACGAGGCATCGGCACCTCAACGAAGGCTCCTGATGGAGGGCCAACAACAGCCACAGCACCCGTCGCCTTTGGATCGTCTCGAAGCCAGCGACGTACCAGGTTGGCATTGAGGCCATGTGCCAGCGCCACAGCGGCCACTGAGGCTTCCGGTTGCTGGCAAGCCAGAACAACCTGTCGCTTGAGTTCTGGCCCATGGTTGCGCCGAGTGCGCTTCGTTAGAGTGCTCTGCATAGTGTCCACTTGTCTTCTTGGTGGACACTATCCTCACGGTTTAGGATTGGGTGCTCAAGATGTCTTCGCCGGACGCATACTTTATAAAAACGAGACTTGTGATCTCTTGGAACCCGCTCTGGTTTGACCGAAGCGGGTTTTTTGCTTGTGACGTGCTTCTTGTTCCGGGTGCTTCCTGTCCGCTGGTAGGCGGGCTCCTGTATAGTGGACGCCATGTTTGACGTACTTGTTTATCTCTACGAACATTACTGGCGCCCTGATGCCTGTCCCGAGACAGGGATGTTGGCGAGGAAGTTGTCTGCCGTTGGTTTTGAGGCCGAGGAGATATCTGAGGCGCTGACGTGGCTGAACACGCTGCAAGAGATGTCCCTAGAGGCGACACTGGAGCAGTCTGCGGATGCAGTCCGTGTGTTTTCCACTACCGAACTGGATCATTTGGGTGCGCGCGCACTGGGATTCCTGCAGTTTTTGGTGGCGGCGAGGGTGTTGACTCCGCGTCAGCGCGAGATTGTCCTGGACCGCGTGATGGCCGTGGCTGGAGAGCCCGTTGATCTGGAAGATTTGAAGATCATTGTATTGATGCTTTTTTGGTCCTTGGGCACGGAGCCCGATGCCTTAATTCTCGATGAGCTGTTTGTTGAGGATGAAGAGAGGTTGATACATTGAAATTGAAGGGCTCCTCGTGAGGGAAGCCTTTGTCTGACACCTTCAAGCATTTCTCAAGCTGGAAAGCTGTTTCACCGATAACCAAGATGATGAGCTCGAAAGGGCTGACTTGCTTGGGATGCGTGATCATGACTGAATTGGGTTCCTGTGGTTTCTCGGTCGTGTGTGAGGAACGCCGCAGGCGTGTGATCCACCGTTTGTGCATGCTTGGTGCTGTGTTGTTGGTTGCTGGATGTGATCAGTTGGGGATTGAAACGCCTCAAAAGGCGGCAGAGCGTCAATTGGCGGAAGCCAAGGCTGTCGGGGGGGCTTGTCGGCACGCGCTCCGCGCCATTGAGGATTGCTACACGCTGAATCCCAAAGCAGATAAGTCCGCTGTTTTTGATGGGTGGCGCGAAATGGACGAGTACATGCGGGAGAACAAGCTGGAGGGCATTGTTCCGGTGGTACCTCGTCCGGCGCCGAGTGCCCCTGGTGTTAAGAAGCCAGCGTCGGCGCCGGAGGATGGCGATGAAGATGCGACGGGAGACAGCGCCGCTGAGTCAAATTCCAAGGGCGGTGACAAAGCGGATGCCAAAGAGGCCAAGGCCAAGAAAGGGCATTCGGCGCACTGACCGGTGAGAGCGGAGCATTGGAATGGGCTGCATCAGTGCCCTTGACCCGTTAAATTAGGCTTGTTGGAGTTGCGTTTGTGGCCTGGATCGGATGTTCCATCCGGTCGGGCGGATCCTGGCAACGATACCGGGCGTAAATGGTGTTTTGATTGCTTTGACCTGAAACGCGGGTGGGTTTGCGGCCTTTGAATCCCTACAATGGCGCATCCCGCGAGTTTCAACTTTGATCAATCACCATGAATATCCTCCGTCTCGAAGATTTGGTCTCTCAAGGCAAAGTGGCCAACCAACGTGTGTTCATCCGCGCTGATTTGAATGTGCCCCAGGATGACGCCGGCAACATCACCGAAGACACGCGCATTCGCGCGTCTGTGCCTGCCATTGAATTGGCATTGAAGGGGGGGGCGGCTGTGATGGTGACTTCGCATTTGGGCCGGCCGACGGAAGGTGAGTTCAAGCCCGAAGATTCGCTGGCTCCCGTGGCCAAGCGATTGGGCGAGTTGCTGGGCCGTGAGATCAAGTTGGTGAGCAATTGGGTCGATGGTGTGAGCGTGCAGCCGGGTGAAGTGGTGCTGCTTGAAAACTGCCGTTTGAACAAGGGCGAGAAGAAGAACAACGAAGAGTTGGCCCGGAAGATGGCTGCACTATGTGATGTGTTTGTGCACGATGCGTTTGGCACGGCCCACCGCGCGGAAGGCACCACTTACGGTATTGCTCAATTTGCCAAGGTGGCGTGTGCAGGCCCTTTGTTGGCCGCAGAGATTGATGCGATCAATAAGGCTCTGGAAGCACCGAAGCGTCCTTTGCTGGCGATTGTGGCGGGCTCGAAGGTGTCGACCAAGTTGACGATTTTGCAGTCGCTGGCCAAGAACGTCGACGGTTTGATCGTGGGCGGCGGCATTGCCAATACCTTCATGCTGGCTGCCGGCTTGAAGATCGGCAAGTCGCTGGCTGAAGCCGATTTGATCGGGGAAGCCAAGGCTGTGATCGAGGCCATGAAGGCACGCGGTGCTGCTGTGCCGATTCCTGAAGACGTGGTGGTGGCCAAGACGTTTGCGGCTGATGCGCCCGCGACGATCAAGGCGGCGACTGAGGTGGCCGATGATGACCTGATTCTGGACATCGGTCCCAAGACGGCTGCCAAGCTGGCTGCGCAGTTGAAGGCTGCTGGCACGGTGGTGTGGAACGGCCCGATGGGGGTGTTCGAGTTTGAGGCGTTCTCGCATGGCACTGAGGTGGTGGCGCGTGCGATTGCCGAGTCGAGTGCCTTCAGCATTGCCGGTGGTGGCGACACTTTGGCTGCGATTGCCAAGTACGGCATTGAAAAGGATGTGGGCTACATCTCGACCGGTGGCGGTGCGTTCCTGGAAGTGTTGGAAGGCAAGACCTTGCCCGCGTTTGAGATCTTGAGCAAGCGCGCGGCGGGTTGATCGGGGGCTCTGGGAAGAGCTCCTCAAAAAAAAGACCACGAATGGTTGTTCGTGGTCTTGAAGCCTTGAACGGGGGCCGTCGATGGTGTCCATCGGCGGCGCGTCTCGGGCGGGGTGTCACACTGTGACGTGGAGAAAATGCTTAGGCACCTGCCGCGTGCAAGGCTTGTCCAGCCAGGATGGGGTTGCCGGTTTGCTCGAGGGTGTCGAGCCAGACTTGGTAGGTGTCCATCTGACCGATGGACCAGGGGTGATAGCCTGGTTTGTAGTAGGCCGCATAGTGGCCCAGAACCGATGAGAACAGGCCGCCCGGCTTGTAGAGCCACCACAGGCCGCTCATCCACAACTTGGCTCGTTGTAGGAAGCCAAAGCCGTCTTGCTTGAGCATGTAGTTCAAGATGATGAAGGTGTGGATGGGGAAGCTGATGCTGACTTCGATCATGGCCAGCACGCGTCGTGGGTACCAGACCTTGGCAATTTTTTGCATGACGTCGAAGGCGACTGCTTTGTGCTCGACTTCTTCCATGGCGTGCCAGGCGTACATGGCGCGCATGCGGGGATCGGCGGACTCCAGGACTTCGCGTTTGGTGAAGAAGCTGTGGGCCATGATGGCGGTCATGTGTTCGGACGCGGCGGTCAGGGCCAAGGTGTGTTTCTTGGGGATCCAGCGGCGCATGAAGCCGTCGAAGAACTTGCGCTCGAAGCGTTCGATGGCGTCGACGTTGATGCCTTGGGCTTTCAAGCGCGCGTTGAACTGGTCGTGAATGATGCCGTGTTGGGCCTCTTGGCGGATGAAGTCTTTGATTTCCTGCTGTAGCTCGGGGTCGGTAACTTGGTCGCGGAAGTCGCGCACGCAGTTGATGAAGAAGCGCTCGCCCTCGGGGAACATGGTGGACATGGCGTCAAAGAACCGGGTCTTGAACGGGTTGCCACCGAACCAGAAACGAGGGATGTCGCCCTGCAGATCGAAGTCGAGCTGGGTGCGGGGGACGATGCGCTGCTTGGTGTGCATGATCAGGCGTGGGCGTGACTGGGGTGCAGTTGTTGATGCAGTCGGTTGCCGGCTTCAATGGGGTCGCCGGTTTCCGACATGAAGCGCAGCCAGGGTTCGTAGCTGGGGACCACGGGTTCTTGCCAGGGGTGGAAGCTGGGTTTGATGTAGGAGAAGTACTGCGCGGTCATGGGCAGGAAGACGCCACCGGGTTTGTAGAGCCACCACAGGCCTTTGGCCCAGAGCTTGGTGCGCTGCCAGCGGCTGAAGCCGTCGACCCGGAGCATGTGGGCCATGATGCGGAAGGTGTGGAAGGGGAACAGGCAGGTGACCAGCAGCATGGAGCGGATGCGGTTGCTGTAGCTGCCTTGGGCGTAGTCGCGCAGGACGTCGAAGGCGACGGCTTTGTGTTCCATCTCTTCCATGGCGTGCCAGACGTAGAGGGCGCGGATGCGCTCGTCGGCACCTTCGAAGATTTCGGGGCGCTCGACAAAGCAGTCGGCCATGATGGCGGTGATGTGCTCGGACGCGGCGGTGATGCCCAGTGTGAATTCGCGCGAGGTGTGTTGGCGGATGATGCCGAACAGGCGCTTTTCTTGGCCTTTGAGGATGGCGTCTACATCGACGCCTTGGGCTTTGAGGCGGTTGTTGTAGAGCGTGTGCACCATGCTGTGCTGCCCTTCCTGGCGGGTGAAGTCTTTGATGTCCTGCAGGAGCTTGGGGTCGTGGATGCGGTCCTTGAAGTCGCGCACGCAGGTGATGAAGAAGCGTTCACCGACGGGGAACAAGGTGGACAGGGCGTCAAAGAACCGGGTTTTGAACGGGTCATTGTTGAGCCAGAAACGGGCGATGTCACCGTCCAGGCCAAAGTCCATCTTGTCCCGAGGGATGATGGGGGGCGGGGTCAATGTTGTGTTTGTCATGTTGCCTCCAGCGGGTCGAACTTGATGCAAAACAAGTCGGCCATCTTGTCTAGGGACTGTAGACAGTGGTGGCGTGCGGGCCTATGAGGGGCGGCGACAAAAAGGTAATTTTGGCGACACGGGGCGCTAGGGGAAACGCTGAGGCGCGTTAAACAGGCCCGCGACGGAATTGGCTGGGGGTTTGGCCGGCCCAGCGGGTGAAGGCTTGGGTGAAGCTGCGGCGATCAGAGAAGCCCAGTTGTTCGCTGATGTCTTCGATGCTGCGGGTGTCGTCTCGCAGCCATTGTTGGGCCAGTTCGTAGCGGACGCGGTCTTGGATGGCAGAGTGGCTGTCGCCGAGGTCTTTGAGCCGACGTTGGAGTGTGCGAGCGTGGACGCCCAGGTGTTGGGCGACGGTGTCCAGGCCTTGTCCCAATAAGGCTGGTTGTCGGTTCAAGAGGTGGGCGATTTGGTGGACCAGTTGGGGCGTGTCTGCTGCGCGTGCTTCGTTTTGCTGGTGTTCGGTGCGTTGCGCCAGCTGCTGGGCGACCCGTTGTGCCGCCAGTTCGTGCAGGATGGGGAAGGCGCCGCGCAAGGGGCGGTCCAGCATGCTGCGGTCAAACCAGAGTGCGTCGACGGGCGCGTTGTATTCGATCGGCGCCTGGAAAAAACGAGCCAAGTGGGCGGCGTCCTCGTGCTGAGGGTGACGCAAGGTGATGCGTTCGACGAAGGCGTCAGGGCCCAGCAGCAGGCGGCTGAATTTGAGGGTGGTGGTGAACACCGCTTCGGTGAAGTGCCAGGTGGTGTCTGGGGTGGCGTCAGGATGGTTGTACTGGAGAACGATGCGCGCCTGATGTCCTTGTTCGGCCACTGAAAATGCCATGAAGGGGTTGATCAAGGGCGGAATCCATTCGAGTGAGCGGGTGGCGTCACGCAAGGTGGCGCTGGTGGTGATGAAGGTTTCGATGTCCGAGAGGTATTCGAACGCAAAGGACTCACCCAATACGATGGGGAAGTGCTGCCCGTTGGCGCGTTGTCGGGTCTGGTCGACGCAGCGTTGCATGATGCGCTGCATGGCCTCGCGCCGGATGGTGGCGGTTTCAGGGTGGAGTTGGGTGACGTCGATGCCTTCTTCTTGGAACATCACGGCCAGGTCGATGCCGCACTGGGTGGCCGCGCGCACCCAGTTCGTCACGGTGACGAAGGGGATGGCGGGTTCGTGGGCGGGACCGATGGACATGGTGCGTCTTCAGGCTTCAAAGCGGGTCAGCCATTGAAGGACTTCTCGCGCGGTGAGGTCGGGGTGTTCCAAGGGATACAGGTGGCTGCCTTGGATCCAGCTGATTCGATCGCCCACCAGCCGTTTGGTGGCGTCCATGCCGATGGAGCGGACTTCGTGCGATGCGGTGCCACCGATGAAGGCGGTGGGGCATGTGACGGGGTGGCGCCGCAGTTCGGCGGCGAGTTTGTGCGGCATGGCGCGGTAGATCGCGGTTTCGATGTCGCGGTCAAAAGACAGGCGCCGCACAGGGCCGTTGTCTTCTGGTGTGGTGCCTTGGTGCACGTAGTCGGCCAACACGGAGGGGCTGAAGGCGGCGAACTTGGGCTTGGCGGTGAAGTGCTGGCGCGCGGCTTCAAGGTCGGGCCATTGGTGGCAGCGTTGCGAGGACACGCCCGATGGCAACACGCGGTCCAGGCCGCCCACGCTTTTGAGCAAGCCCAGTGAGGCGGCGCGCCAGCCCGCCACGATGGGGGAGTCCAACAGGATCAAGCCCTTGGCCAAATGGGGGTGGCGGCAGGCGACCATGGTGCTGAGGTAGCCACCCAAGGAGTGGCCGATCAGGATGGCGGGATGGCCCACTTGGCGTTCGATGAACTCGCGCAGTTGCTCGACCAGGAAGGGCCAGTCGGGGGTGACGGGGTAGCGCGGGTCATGTCCAAATTTGTCGAGCGCATGGACTTCATAGCCAGCTTCTCGCCAGACCTTGAACAAGGACCGATAGGTGCTGGCCGGAAAGCTGTTGGCGTGGGAGAAGACGATGGTGCGGCAGGTCATGGTCAGGCTTCAACGGCGACGGGAGGGGCTTCGCTGAATTGGAAGAAGCGCCACCAGATGGCGCGCCCCGAGGAGTCAAAGCGGCGAATGGCTTCGAAGCAGGTCTGGCGAGCCTGGGTGTCGACCATGCCATCGGGCAGGAGCGGGTCGAAGACCACTTGGCGGATGGCGGGGCGCCCCAGCAAATAGGCTTCGCGTGCGGCTTGGTCGGGGGGCAGTTGGGCCATGGTGCTCAGCCATTGGTCCAATTGCTGGGCCAGGTCGCGATAGATCTGGTTGAGGCTGTGGCTGTTCCACAGCGCGCGGATGCGAGCCCCACCGGCCGCGTCGAAATGGTCTGCGCGGAAGACGAGGGCGTTGTCTTCCAGGCCCAAGCGGCGCAAGCGCTGGCGGACGTCGTCAATGCCGCCCGATAGGTTGTCCGGCCGGATGAACAGTCCCTTGTCCAACTCGGCAAAGCCGTGCAGGCTCAAGGCTTGTTGGCGACGGTGGAGGGCGGTGCGATCGCTGCGGCCCAGTCCCGCGCAGTGCACGGCGATGTAGTGGCCGTCCCAACTTTGGATGCGTGCTTCGACCTGGCGCCAGGCGGCGACCTCTTGGGCCAAATCTTGGGATGCGGGCCCCAGGCGATAGTGGCCGCGCCCTTCTGCGATGACCAGGCCTTCGTTCTGCAAGCGCACGAGGGCGACCCGGACATTGTTTTCGGTCAGCTTGAACAGGGCGCACGCTGCGACGAGTTGGCGCGCAGGGTAGGCGCGGTCGTCGGCAGCTAGCAGCAAGTTCTGGATCAGGCTTTTCGCGGTGGGTAAGGGGCCGAGCGTGTTCATGACTGTCATATTACGACGGCTATCAAGAAATGGGTGAGGTCGTAATGTTGGTGCGCACGCGCCACAAGTCCAAAGTGCGGTCCTTTTTCACGGCTTGCACGAATGGGGTTTGGTGTGACACTGTCTCTATTGACAATTGCCGCTTCAACACAGAGAAGACACCATGCCTCGCGCTACCAAGATCGTTGCCACACTGGGCCCTGCTTCATCGACGCTGGAGGTGCTGGAGCGCATGCTTCAGGCCGGGGTGGATGTCGTCCGGCTGAACTTCTCGCACGGCAAGGCCCAGGATCACATTGAGCGGGCCGAATTGGTTCGCGAAGCGGCACGCCGGGTGGGCAAGGTGGTGGCCATCATGGCGGACTTGCAAGGACCCAAGATTCGGGTGGGCAAGTTTGCCGAAGGCAAGGTGATGTTGGAGCCCGGGCAGCCTTTCGTCTTGGATGCCAGCCGCACCGAGTTGGGTGACCTCCACGGCGTGGGCCTGGACTACAAGGAGTTGCCACGCGATGTGAGGCCGGGTGACATCTTGCTGCTCAACGACGGCTTGATTGTGTTGACGGTGGAGTCCGTCAAGGGCGAAGCGGTGCACACCATCGTCAAGCTGGGTGGTGAGTTGTCCAACAACAAAGGCATCAACAAGCAAGGTGGTGGTTTGACGGCGCCAGCCCTGACCGCCAAGGACATGGAAGACATCAAGACGGCCGCCAGCTTTCAGTGCGACTACATCGCGGTGTCTTTCCCCAAGAATGCGACGGATATGGAAATGGCCCGTCAGTTGTGCAATGTGGCGGGCGAGCCCTGGAAGCATCGCCCGGCCTTGATCGCCAAGATCGAGCGCACCGAGGCGATCCCGAATCTGGAAAGCATCCTCAAGGCCTCGGACGGCATCATGGTGGCCCGTGGTGACTTGGCGGTGGAGGTGGGCAACGCTGCCGTGCCGGCGCTGCAAAAGCGCATGATCAAACTGGCGCGCGAGATGGACAAGGTGGTGATCACCGCGACCCAGATGATGGAGTCGATGATCGTCAACCCGGTGCCTACGCGCGCTGAGGTGTCAGACGTGGCCAATGCCGTGTTGGACGGCACCGATGCGGTGATGCTGAGTGCGGAAACCGCGGCGGGCAAGTACCCCGTCGAGACCGTGGAGCAGATGGCCGCGATTGCCTCGGAGGCGGAGCGCGCCGAAGAGGTCTCGCTGGATGCGGACTTCACGAACAAGCAGTTTGGCCGCATCGACCAGTCGATTGCGATGGGCGCCTTGTTCACCGCGCATCACCTGGGCTGCAAAGCCATCATTGCGCTGACGGAGTCGGGCTCGACCGCTTTGTGGATGAGCAGGCACAAGATTCACGTGCCGATTTTTGGCCTGACGGCTCAGCCCATCTCTCTGCGCAAGATGGCGCTGTATCGCAATGTGCGGCCTTTGCTGATCCCGGGCTACACCGATCGCGATGAGGCCTTGAAACAGGCCGAGGCGCTGCTGGTCAGCTCAGGTGTGCTGCGTCCGGGGGAGACCTATGCCATCACCTGTGGTGAGCCGATGGGACACCCCGGTGGGACCAATATGCTCAAGGTGTGTGCGGTTCACTGACCGGGTTGAAGGCGCTCGATTGCGCCAGGCATCAGGCTGCGTTCAGTGCTGCTGCCTGAGTCGGCGAGCTTGATACAGGTAGGAAGGTGTTCAGCATGGACACCAACTGATCTTCTGTGAAGGGCTTGGACAGGTACCCGTCCATGCCCGCAGCCATGCAGCGAGCACTGTCTTCACTCAAGGCGCTGGCTGTCAGCGCCACAATCGGGATGCGTGGCAAGCCTCGGGTTTGCTCATCGGTGCGGATCAGGCGCGTGGCCTCAAAGCCATCCAGCATCGGCATCAGGCAGTCCATCAGGATCAGATCTGGACGGATGCCATTGTTGCAAACGGCCTGAATCACGGCGTTGCCATCGGGTTGATGCTCCACCTCCAGCCCATGGCGGCGCAGCAGCGCCTCCACGATCATGGCGTTGACGTCATTGTCTTCGGCCAGGATCACGCGCCCTTGCAAAGGGACGGTGCGAACCGATGAGGGCCTTGTCTCGGACGATGGCTGGGCGATTGCCGCCGTCGCGACGGGCGTGGCTGCCGCGATGGCAGGAGGCAAGGGCAGCGTCAGTTCAAAGGTCGAGCCCTGGCCCAGCACACTGGTGCAGCTGACCTCGCCGTTCATTGCATGCGCCATCGCGCGCGCGATGGTCAAACCCAAGCCTGAGCCATCCAGGCGCTGATGCGCTGGTGCTTCGGCTTGTTTGAAGGGCGCAAAAATGTGGGCCATGTCTTGCGGTGCGATGCCGACGCCCGTGTCGGTGATGTGAAACACCAAAGGGGCTGCGCCATCTGCACTGGCTGCTGGCCGGCTGACGCTGACCCGGATCCAACCTTGGTGAGTGAACTTGACCGCATTGCCGACCAAGTTGAGCAGAATCTGGCGCAGCCGAGCCGCATCGCCCATGACCACGCAAGAGGCCGGTAAGTCGATGTCGGCCTGCAGGCTCAGGCCCTTGGCTTGAGCGGTCACGGCATTGAGCGCGACCACGTCAGACAACAGTGTGCACAGATCGAAGGCCTTGTGTTCGGTTTCCAGATGGCCCGCTTCGATGCGAGAGAAGTCCAGAATGTTGTTGATCACCGTCAGCAAGTGTTCGCCGGATCGCTCTACCAAAGCCAGATTGTCACGGTCTTGTCCTGCCAGCGAGCTGGATTGGAGCATGCGGGTCAGGCCCAATATGCCGTGTAGTGGTGTGCGTAATTCGTGGCTCATGGTGGCTACGAACAGGCTCTTTTCTTCAATTTGTTGCTGGGCCAGATTCAGTGCGGCTGTTCGCTCTTGCGCCAATTGCGCATTGGTAAAACGCAAATACAGCATTTCACCGATGCGGTTTTGGGCGAGCCTGGCCGCGCCCAATAGGCAAAGGGTGAGGGTGCTTAACCCCATGCCAACAAATAGCCCAAATGGGTCGCGCTCCAGCAGTGTCACCAATATGGCGGGCACCAAAACGGGCACGCAATATGCCACGACATAAGGCCAATGTGCTTGCAAAGCAAATGCACCCATGGTGGCCACCCCTACCAGGCTGATCGAAGCCATCAGGGTCAAGCTGTCTTGCCCCGCCAAGGCAACCAGGCCACCCAGGCCCCAGACCAGGCCGTCGGCGAACAAAAGCCAGCCGCTTTGGCGCTGGCGCGCCAGGTGATCGAACCCATGTCCCCGTTGTGTGTGCCAAATTCGGTGCAGGACGCGAATACCAGCAATGGCGATTTTCAAGGCCAGCCACCCGAGTACAGCAGGGTGCGTCAGACGAGAATAGAAAAACCAGCTGGCGACAAGGGCAAAAGCCGTGGACATCATCACGGCCGGGATGGTCATGGATAAAACCATGCGAAACCGCTCGCTGTCGATTTCTCGAGCGAGAGCCGGTGGTGCTCCTTCAGGCAAGGGAGACCCAAATTGCAAGTTCATACGATGGCAACCCACCACGAACATATGACGGACAAAACACGGGCCTGAATTTAGATATTTGGATCGGATTTTCCCGGCCAAATTTGATGAGCTGATGAAATATATGCAAAAACCGCGAATCCGCCAATAGTGGGGGCGGGAAACGGCCTTGCTCGGCTTGCGGCCTTTCGGGACAGCCCGGACCTCGGGGGGATGCGAAACCCCATTCGATCGGTAGAATCCCGCCCAGTCTTGTTTTTCAACCATCTCTACCCTGGGGGTTCCCATGCCACTCGTTTCCATGCGTCAGCTGCTGGACCATGCTGCTGAAAACAACTACGGCATTCCTGCGTTCAACGTGAACAACCTGGAGCAGGTCCAGGCCGTGATGGCTGCCGCCGACGAAGTGGGCGCCCCCGTGATCCTGCAAGCCAGCGCAGGGGCCCGCAAGTACGCCGGCGAAGCCTTCATCAAGCACTTGATCCAGGCGGCGGTGGAGATGTATCCCCACATCCCCTTGGTGATGCACCAGGACCACGGCCAGTCGCCTGCGATCTGCCAAGGCGCGATTGACCTGGGCTTCGGCTCGGTGATGATGGACGGCTCCTTGAAGGAAGACGGCAAGACCCCCGCATCCTTTGACTACAACGTGGAAGTGACCCGCAAGGTCGTGGAAATGGCTCACAAAGTGGGTGTGACGGTGGAAGGCGAACTGGGCTGCCTGGGCAACCTGGAAACCGGTGAAGCCGGCGAAGAAGATGGCATTGGCGCAGAAGGCAAACTGGATCACAGCCAGATGTTGACCGACCCTGAAGAAGCGGCCGTGTTCGTGAAGGCGACTCAGTTGGACGCCCTGGCCATCGCCATCGGTACCAGCCACGGCGCTTACAAGTTCTCGCGCAAGCCCACGGGCGACATCCTGGCCATCAGCCGCGTCAAGGAAATCCACAAGCGCATCCCCAACACCCACCTGGTGATGCACGGTTCGTCGTCGGTGCCGCAAGACCTGCTGGCCATCATCAACCAGTACGGCGGCAAGATGAAGGAAACCTACGGCGTGCCCGTCGAGGAAATCCAGGAAGCCATCA
>JAGWTE010000251.1 GCA_028869095.1 Burkholderiales bacterium | reverse complement strand
ACCAAAGGCCGCCGCTGGTGGAAGTAGCGCGAGCCGTCAAAGTGTTCAATCAACTGCCGGCTGTCGTAACTCTGGTCGTGATCCAGCACGGCAAAGTCGATGCGTTCGATGTCAAAAGAGATCGCCAGAGCGGCAGTCACCAACAAGATGATGGGCCCCAGCAGGGCAAAGGTCAGGCGGATGGGGTCGCGTTTGAGCTCCATGGCTTCGCGGCGCGCAAAAGCCCACATGCGAGCCAACCAATCGATCGGGCTTCCGTCCGAGTGCTTCGAGGTGGGGGCCGTTTTTTGTGGCGTCGTGTTGACCTGATTGGCTTGCCGTGCGGCTTCCACCGTGTCGTCCGCCTCTTCCAGGTAGGCAATGAAAGCGGCTTCCAGCGACGTGGCTTGCTTGCTGTCACGCAAGGCCTGCGGGGCGCCCACGGCCAACACGGCGCCACGGTGCATCAAGGAGATCCGGTCACAACGCTCGGCCTCGTTCATGAAGTGGGTGGACACGAAAATGGTGACCTGATCCTGGCGAGACAAGCGGGCCAGTTGGCGCCAGAATAGATCGCGAGCCGCAGGGTCGACGCCCGATGTGGGTTCGTCCAGGATCAACACTTCTGGGTGATGCAGGCAGGCCGCAGCCAGTTGCAAACGCTGGCGGATGCCGAGCGACAACTGCGATGGCTTGGCGTCCGCATGGTCGACCAGATCGAAGCGGTGTAGCGCGTCATCAATGGCGGCGCGGGCCTGTGCGCCTTCCAGTCGATACAGCTTGGCATGCAGGTCCAGGTTCTGCCGCACGCTCAACTCGTCATACAACGAGAAGGCCTGGGACATGTAGCCCACCCGCATGCGCGTGGCCAGGTCTTTGGCATCAATGGGTTGGCCCAGCAAACTGGCTTGGCCTTCGCTGATGTCCAGCAAGCCCGTGAGCATCTTCATGGTCGTGGTCTTGCCGCAACCGTTTGAGCCCAGGAAGCCAAAGATCTCGCCGCGCTCAATGCGAAAGCTCACGTTGTTGACCGCAATGAAGTCGCCAAACCGGCGGGTCAAGCCCTTGGCCTCAATGGCGGCGGGGCCGGATGCCGCCACCAGCGGGGGGATCACCAAAGGCTCAGCATTGCCGCGTTTGTCTGGCGGTAGCAGTGCGATGTAGGCGTCTTCCAGCAAACCGCTGGGGGTGCGCGCCAGCACCGCGGCGGTCTCGTCAAACACCAGCACCCGCCCGGCGTCCATGGCCACGAGGTATTCAAACCGTTGCGCCTCTTCCATGTAGGCGGTGGCGACGATCACGGTCATGTGCGGACGCTCTTGCCGCAAGGTCTCGACCAGCGTCCAGAACTGACGGCGCGACAAGGGGTCCACGCCCGTGGTGGGCTCGTCCAGGATCAGCAAGTCAGGGTCGTGGACCAGCGAGCAGCACAGCCCCAGCTTTTGCTTCATGCCACCGGACAACTTGCCTGCCGGTCGATCGCGAAACGGTGCCAGCCCCGTGGCCGTCAACAGGCGGTCAATGCGCTGCGTGCGTTCGGCGGCACCTTGGCCAAACAAGCGGGCAAAGAAGTCGATGTTTTCCTGAACGGACAGGGTGGGGTAGAGGTTCTTGCCCAGCCCCTGCGGCATGAAGGCCACGCGCGGCGACAAGGCCTGACGCAAGCCAGAGTCGGCCAGATCAAAACCCAGAACCTGAACCTGCCCTTGTTGAATGCGCTTGACGCCCGCGATCACCGACAGCAGGGTCGACTTGCCCACGCCGTCGGGGCCCACCAGGCCAATGGTCTTGCCAGCGGGCAAAACCAGGTTCACGCTTTCTAATGCGATTGCATCGCCGTAGCGGTGGTTCAGGTCGTGAATTTGAACGGCTTGCGTCACAGCGTTGGCAGTTTGATGTCAAACGTCTTGGGCCATGGGGATTGGGTGTCCGAGCGGACATAGCCATTGCCGGTCAAGCCGGCCTTGACGTACTGCGCGTATTTGCTGGCCACATCGGTGGGCACTTGCAGCTTGACGCGGTAGACCAGCTTGTCACGTTCAGTTGCGGTTTCCACGTATTTGGGGGTGAACTGAGCCTCCGCCGCCACAAAAGACACCCGTGCCGGAATCACATACTGGGATGCGGCGTCCAACACCAGGCGGGCCTCGTCGCCCACCTTCAAACGACCCGCTACCGAGGTGGGCAGGAACACCGTCATGTAGACGTTGGACGTGTCCAGCAAGGTCGCCACCCGTCCACCCGAGGGGATCACGGAGCCCGGCTCGACCACACGGTATTCAATGCGGCCGTTGACGGGGGCCAGCAAGCTCATGTCCGAGATGGCCACGTCCAGTCGTTTGATCTGAGCCTGGGCTTCCGCCCGTGCGGCCGTGGCTTCACCGATGGCGGCTTTGGCGACCGACACCCCAGCCTGCTCGCCATCGCGTTGGGCTTCACGGCGCTCCACTTCAGCGCCAGACACCAGGGTGTCTTTTCGCAGTTTGACCGTGTGGTCCAGCTCCAGCTGAGCCAGACGGGCTTGCACTTGGCGCACCTGGGTTTCGGCTTGAGCCCGGGCAATGGCTTGTTGTGCACGTTCCATGGCGGCTTCGACAGCAGCCTTTTGCGCGGTCAGTTCCGTGCTGTCTTGGCGGGCGATCAAATCACCGGCCTTGACCAGATCGCCTTCACGCACCGGCAGGTCGACAATGCGGCCGGGATACTTGGCCGCAATTTCGATGCGCTCGACTTCCAGTCTGCCGTTGGATCGGATCAAACCGGCTGGTGTGCTGTCTCGGTGGGAATTGGTCCACACGGCCCATCCGGCAGCCGCAGCTGCGGCGATGGCGACCAGAGTCCAGGAAACTTGTTTGACGTTCATGTTCAAGCGCGATGTTCAGGGTAGTGCATCAGTTGGGCCCGCAAGGCCTGAGCAATGGTGTCCAGCAAAGATTCAATGCGCTCCGGCGTGATCGCGTCCCAGCCCATGCGGTGCATCAGCATGGAGTCGGCCAGACGGATGTACAAAGCTTGATGAATGCCCAAGAAAGCCACTGTGCGTGTCACAGGATCGTCACC
>JAGWTE010000043.1 GCA_028869095.1 Burkholderiales bacterium | reverse complement strand
ACGCCACCGCAATCCGCAGCGCCCAGCGCTTCAGACACCACCATCGAGTAAGAGAAGTCCAAGCCCAAGCCGCCGTACTCGGTGGGGTACTTCACACCCAACAAGCCCAGCGCAGCCATCTTCTTGAACAGCTCGTGAGCAGGGAAGATCTCCGCCGCTTCCCACTCGTTCACGTGAGGGTTGATTTCGTTTTCAACGAAGCGCTTGACGGTCTCAGCCAGGGCCTGATGTTCAGGGGTGAATTGCATGTTTGTCTCCTCGGTCGGTTCAGTGTTTGCGTGCGCGCATCACATGCGCGCCACGCCAAATGCGTTGGGGCGCAAGGTGCGCTTATCGGCTTCAGTAGCCATGTCCAGGCACATCGACAAGATGCGGCGGGTGTCGCGCGGGTCGATGACGCCGTCATCCCACAAGCGTGCCGTTCCAAACAACACGTTGGATTCGGCATCCAGACGCTTGCGGATCTCAGCAGACATGCCTTCCAACATGGCGTCGTTCACAGGCATGCCGGCGCGCTCCATCTTGCCGCGCGTGACCAGCTCCATCACCTTCGCAGCCTGCGCGCCGCCCATCACCGCCGTGCGTGCGGAAGGCCACGAGAAAATGAAGCGTGGATCAAAGCCACGACCGCACATGCCATAGTTGCCCGCGCCAAACGAGCCATTGAGCACCACTGTGAACTTGGGCACGCGGGCATTGGCCACCGCTTGGATCATCTTGGAGCCATGCTTGATCGCCCCACCCTTTTCTGCTGCCGACCCAACCATGTAGCCGGTCGTGTTCTGCAAGAAAACCAAGGGCGTGCCGCTTTGATCACACAGCTGAATGAACTGCGCTGCCTTGACCGAGCCATTGGGCTGGATCGGGCCGTTGTTGCCCAAGATGCCCACCAGATGCCCGTTGATGCGGGCATGGCCACACAGCGTCTCTGCCGCGTAGGCGGCCTTGAACTCCAAGAAGTCGGAGCCATCCACAATGCGTGCAATCACCTCACGGGTATCGAAAGGTTCACGGTCATCTGCAGAGACGCAGCCCAAGAGCTCTTGTTCGTCATACAAGGGTGCAGGCACAGCCGCCGCGTGCGACGTGCTGTCCCACTGCAGCTTGTCAATCACATCGCGCGCCATGGCAATCGCATGGGCATCGTCTTCACACAGATACTCACCCAGGCCCGTGACCTGAGCGTGCATCGTGGCGCCACCCAACTCCTCGTCGGTGGTGTCTTCACCAATCGCAGCCTTGACCAAAGGGGGGCCAGCCAGATAGATGCTGGAGCGATCACGCACCAGGATCACATAGTCAGACAGCCCCGGCAGATACGCACCACCCGCCGTGGACGAGCCATGCACCACAGCCAACTGCGGCAAACCGGCGGCAGACAAGCGCGCCTGATTGGCAAAGCTGCGCCCCCCCTCCACGAAGATCTCGCTTTGGTACATCAGGTTGGCGCCGCCACTCTCCACCAGATAGACGATCGGCAGCTTGTTCTCGCGGGCAACCTCTTGTGCACGCAAACCTTTGCGCAAGCCCATGGGCGACACGGTGCCGCCCTTGAGCGAGCTGTCACTGGCGCTGATCAGGCAACGCTTGCCCGCCACCACGCCAATGCCCACGATGGAGCCGCCGCCCAGCACCGAGCGCTTGCCATCGTCATCGTGCATCCCCAAACCGGCCAGGGTGCTCAACTCCAGGAAGGGCGAATCGCGGTCCAACAAACGGGCCACACGCTCGCGCGGCAACAACTGGCCACGCTTTTCAAACTTGTCTTGCTTCTTCGCAGACTCATCGCGCACCTGCTGCTCCAGCGCGCGAACCTGCCCCAAGCGCTCAGACATCTTGTCCACATTGGCGCGGAACGAGTCTGACTTGGTATTGAGTGCAGAACGTAATACAGGCATGAGATCAATCCTTCGGCATCAGCCTTGCAGCACCTTGGGCAGGCTTGCCCGATGGAAGCCGTCAAACGTCGGCGCGGGCTCGTGTTCCATGCTCGGGAATATCGAACTGTGCAAAGGCGCCCCACCATCAATAGCCACCGTGATGCCCGTGATGAACGCCGCACCAGGGCTGAGCAAATAACAAATGGCCGAGCTCACTTCGGCTTCCAGCCCCATGCGGCGCATCGGCACCTTGTTCTTCAGATCCTGAATCACACCCGCCATCGCCGGGCCGTAAGAATCCATCCCCGAAGACGCAATCCAACCCGGCGCCACGGCATTCACACGCACACCGGCCACCGCCCACTCAAAGGCAGCCGTCTTGGTCAGGTTGACCATGCCCGCACGCGCCGCACCCGAGTGCCCCATACCCGGCATGCCATTCCACATGTCGGCTGTCATGTTCACGATCGCACCGCCATGCTTTTGCATGGACTGGTTGAACACCTCGCGCGCCATCAAAAAACCGCCGGTCAGGTTATTGGCAACCACCGCGTCAAAGCCACGCTTGGAAATCGCCTGCAAAGGCGACGGGAATTGCCCCCCTGCGTTGTTGACCAAACCGTGGATGCGGCCGTGCCTGGCCACCATCGCGGCCACTGCGGCCTTGACCTGATCCTCATCGCGGATGTCAAATGCAGCGGTGTCCACCTTGCCGCCGTCTTCCACGATTTCGGCGGCGACTTTGTCCAACTTCTCTTGTGTGCGACCGGTCAAGATCACGATGGCCCCCAGAGACGCCAGCTCGTGCGCCACGCATCGACCAATGCCGCTGCCTCCGCCCGTCACCACGTGCACCTGCCCGGCAAACAGCCCTGGCGCCAACACGCTGTTGTACTTCGCTTTTCCGGAATTGCTCATAGCTCGGTGGGCCAGCCAAGGCCGAATCATTGGATCGATGAGCAACTGTAGGATTGGTTAACGTTAACGTCAACCAAATTCCCCTTAGGTAAAACACTTATACAATGTGAGCAGTTGATCTTCTACGCTCGGCTGACCGCCGTTTGCAGGGCGGCCTGAAAGATTTGAGGTTGAGACGAACATGAGCCAAATGCAGCACGCCACCATCGATGCGATCGAATCCGACACCCTGGATGACGACGTCGACCACTGGGCAGACGAACTCACCGGCCACACCAACACACGCCTCCAACACAGTGACGAATTGATCGGCATTGCCGAGATGTGCGACGCCTTCCAGGTCTCCCCCCGCACCTTGCGCTTCTACGAAGAAAAGGGCCTGCTGACCCCACGCCGCATCAACGGCACACGGGTCTACTCCAAGCAAGACCGCGCACGCCTGGCCCGCATCCTGCGCGCCAAGTCGCTGGGCACCCCGCTGTCTGAAATCAAAGCCTATCTGGACATGTATGGCCAACATGGCGAAGGCCGCATCCAGCAGCTGATCTATGCCATCGAAAAAACCGACGCGGCCATCAAGGAACTGGAAGAAAAGCGCGCCCAAATCGATGCCTCACTGGCAGAAATGCGCCTGATCAATGCCACCAGCCGTCAAGCCCTGGCCAAGAAGCGCGGCGAGACCACTGAACGCTGATCACCCCGATTCAAGCCAAACACCTCAAGGGCACACCGACAACCGAATCGTTACCAGGGCACGCTGATTGGAGCGAGCGGCAGTGACACAATGTGCGACCGTTGTTGAAACGATTTCAACCGATTGCACAAGAGGTTTCGCTTGATCGTCCGCCCTCGCCCCAATTGGCTGCGCATGCTCTTCGTGCGCCGTGGCTCCATCCTCAACAAAGTCCTGCCTCAACTGGGCGTCATCACCGCGCTGTCCATCCTGGTGGTGATCTTTCATGGCGAGTTGCTCCACTGGAAAGTCACCCTGACGACGGTGCCCTTTTCATTGGTCGGCGTCGCGTTGGCCATCTTCCTGGGTTTTCGCAACAGCGCCAGCTACGACCGCTACTGGGAGGCGCGCAAGCTGTGGGGCAAGCTGCTGACCGACAGCCGCAATGCCGCACGCCAATACATAACTTTTGTGTCGGCCGACCCGCGCCCCTTTGTGCAAGGGCTGGCCGCTTATGTGCATGCGGTACGCCATCAACTGCGCAACACCGACCCAAGCGCCGACACCCAACGCTTGCTGCCCGAAGACATGACGGCCCGCCTGCAAGAGCGCCGCACCCCGCCTTTGCAAATCATGATGTGGCTGGCTGAACGTTTGCGCCAACACCGCCTGGCCCGAGAACTCAGCCCTGTCCTGGCCGTCGAACTGGATCGATCACTCACAGGGCTGAACGATGCATTTGGTGGCTGCGAACGCATCGCCTACACCCCGCTGCCCTTCACCTACTCGGTGATCCTGCATCGCACCGTGTACCTGTATTGCTTCATGCTGCCCTTCGGCCTGCTCGATGCCATCGGCATCATGACGCCACTGATGGTGGCCTTTGTGGCCTACACCTTCTTCGCTGTCGAAGCCTTGAGTGACGAGATCGAAGAGCCGTTTGGCCTGCTGCCCAACGACCTGGCACTGGATGCCATGGCCGTCAACATTGAAAGCGCCTTGCTTGAAATGCTGGGCGACCGGGATCTGCCCGAACCGGTCCAGCCCGTGAACTACCTGCTGACTTGATGGGCCGAACAGCAGGCCACCTCAAGCATCCCATTCGGCTCAAACCTCACCACGACGCTTCGGAAGCAATGTGAGACCGGCAACAAAAAAGCGCCTCGAAAGGCGCTTTTTGTTTGCTTGTTGGCGGAGACGGAGGGATTCGAACCCTCGATACGCTTTTGGCGTATGCTCCCTTAGCAGGGGAGTACCTTCGACCACTCGGCCACGTCTCCAACACAAGCTAGCATTATATACTTGAAAACAGCGTCATCTAAAACGCTGTCGTCAAAACAACGCAGTGATCAGTTGCGGGCTTCTTCCAGGCCAAAGGCCTTGTGCAAAGCACGCACAGCCAGCTCCATGTACTTCTCGTCGATCACGACAGAAGTCTTGATTTCGCTGGTGGTGATCATCTGGATGTTGATGCTCTCGTCAGACAGGGTCTTGAACATGGTGGCCGCGATACCAGCGTGGCTGCGCATGCCGATACCCACGATCGAGACCTTGCAAATCTTGGTGTCACCCACCACCTTGGCCGCACCCAGTGCGGGCAGCACTTGCTGCTCCAGCAACTCAACGGTCTTGGCGTAGTCATTGCGGTGCACGGTGAACGAGAAGTCGGTCTTGCCATCGTGCGACACGTTCTGGATGATCACGTCCACATCGATGTTGGCTTCAGCAACCTTACCCAGGATTTGGTAAGCGATGCCGGGGGTGTCGGGCACGCCGACCACGGTGATCTTGGCTTCGTCGCGGTTGAATGCGATGCCGGAAACAACGGCTTGTTCCATGTTCTCGTCTTCCTCAAAACTGATGAGCGTGCCAGACTTGGCTTCTTCTTCCAGGTTGATGTCCCAGGGTGTGAAGCTGGACAGCACACGGGTGGGCACGCGGTACTTACCGGCAAATTCCACCGAACGGATCTGCAGCACCTTCGAGCCCAGGCTGGCCATTTCCAGCATTTCTTCGAAGCTGATCGAGTTCATGCGGCGCGCTTCAGGCACCACACGCGGGTCGGTTGTGTAAATGCCGTCCACATCGGTGTAGATCAGGCATTCATCGGCCTTCAAAGCAGCCGCTACCGCCACCGCAGAGGTGTCCGATCCACCACGGCCCAAGGTCGTGATGTTGCCATTGGGGTCCACACCCTGGAAGCCGGTGATGACCACGACCTTGCCAGCATTCAAGTCAGCACGGACACGCTTGTCGTCAATGCTTTCGATACGGGCCTTGGAGAAGGCCGAATCGGTTTTGACGGGCACTTGCCAGCCAGCGTAGCTGACCGCATCCATGCCTTCAGCCTGCAGCGCGATGGCCAACAGACCCACAGACACTTGCTCGCCCGTGGATGCAATCATGTCCAACTCGCGCGGATTGGCGCGGTCAGAGAGTTCTTTGGCCAGGCCCAACAGGCGATTGGTTTCACCGCTCATGGCCGAAGGCACGACCACGATTTGATGACCCGCCCGCACCCACTTGGCCACGCGCTTGGCCACGTTGCGAATGCGCTCGGTCGAGCCCATCGACGTGCCGCCGTATTTGTGAACGATCAGTGCCATGTCTTTGTCAGAGGGATAGAGTCGCGCGCCAAAAAACACACATTCAGACCAATCGCGCGATCAAACCGTCGATTTTAGCCCGTGACGCCGCCTGCCGGCAACGAAAGCCATGTCAAACGTGCAAGGCTTTGCGTTGACTCAGTCAATGCGCGGGCGTCCATACCCAGCGCCGGCACCAAAACCAGGCGATCTGAGGCGTAAAACAAAGGCGCATCACGCAGCCAGGCCGGCACGCCCAGCGCTTGAAACTGCTTTCGCAGGATCCGAGCGGGCCGATTTGCCGCAATTTGAAAATCCTCACCACCGACCCGCGCCCGCACCGACAGCTCTGCCAACAAGGGCCACGGCACCCCCAGCTCGTCAGGCAAAGCCTCGTCCACACGCAACACGCCACCCCATTGCGGCAGCGCATAAGCTCCGGGAGCAGAAATGCGGACGACCTCTTCCACGACCGTCGCCGCCCCTTTGACGTGCTGAGGTGCATCGCCATGCCAAGACAGCAAGCCGCGATACAAACCCAAAGACACATCAGGCCAGTGCGCATGCCGATCAGGCGAGGCCCCCACGGCCAGTTCAGCGTCCAGGCGGTCCACCCAGGTCTTGCTCAGCGGGCGCCCGGCCAACTCGGCATACCAGTGGCGCAACAACTCGCGCCGCTCAGGCCCTGGGCGAGCGATCAATGCTGAGGCGTTCAGCGAATGGCCATCCGAATCGTGCTCAACCAACTCACCCAACTCACGACGGGCCCATTGCTGCAAACACCAGTTCGCATCCGCACTGTGTTGCGCTGCGATGGACAAGGCGCGATCAACCTGCGGAAACTGCGCCCGCAAGGTCGGCATCACAGCCAAACGCAAACGGTTGCGCGCATAGCGCACGTCACCATTGGTGTCATCGTCAATGTGAGACAAGCCATGTTGCCGCACATAGGCCTCGATCTCTGAGCGATCTCGACTCAACCAGGGCCGATACCACATCAAGCCCTCACGCTCGACGTCGCCTGGCATGGCCGACAAACCCGCCACCCCCGCGCCACGCATGGCTTGCAGCAAAAAGGTCTCTGCCTGATCCTGACGGTGATGCGCCAACAGCACACAGTCGGCCCCAGCCTCTTTGGCCATCTCGGCCAAGGCCGCGTATCGGGCTTCGCGAGCCACTGCCTCCACGCTGTCACCCGTTTGCAGAGACAGCGTCAGGTTTTTGCACACAAAGCGAACCGGCAAGCCTTGCTGAGCCCACGCTTCGCATTGCTGCTGTCCGTGCGTCAGCCAAGCATCGGCTTGCTCACTGATACCATGGTGCACATGCAAGGCAACCACACTGAGGCCACCCTCGGCCTTCGCTGCCAGCGCGGTCGCATAAAGCAAAGCGGTGGAATCTCTTCCACCGCTGTATGCCACCGCAATCGGGGCGTGTTGTTCAGGCATGGATGGGGCCTGTGTGCTCAATGCTCTTTGGTGTCAGTGAAGCGGCCATAGCTTTGCAGACGGTCATAGCGATGCTGCAACAAGTCCTTGACCTTCAGGTCCGACACCTGACGATAGGCATCGTTCAATGCACGTTTGAGGTTCGCACAAGCCTGCTTGTGATCACGGTGCGCGCCGCCAACCGGTTCGCTGATGATCTTGTCGATCATGCCCAGCGCCTTGAGGCGATGCGCCGTGATACCCAAGGCTTCAGCCGCGTCCGATGCCCGGTCTGAGGTCTTCCACAGAATCGACGCACAGCCTTCAGGCGAAATCACCGAATACACCGAGAACTGCATCATCAAAACCTGATCGGCCACGCTGATGGCCAAGGCGCCGCCCGAGCCCCCTTCACCAATGATGGTGGTGATGATGGGCACTTCCAGGCGAGCCATCTCGAAGATGTTGCGGCCAATGGCTTCAGACTGGTTGCGCTCTTCCGCGCCAATGCCAGGATAGGCACCGGGCGTATCCACAAAGGTGAACACGGGCAGGCCAAACTTCTGCGCTGTCTCCATCAAGCGCAAGGCCTTGCGATAGCCTTCAGGGCGAGACATCCCGAAGTTGCGCATCGCGCGCTCTTTGGTGTCACGGCCCTTTTGATGGCCCAACACCATGCAAGGCTGGCCGTTGAAGCGGGCCAGCCCGCCCACGATGGACAGGTCGTCCGAGAAATGACGATCACCGTGCATTTCCTGGAAGTCGGTGAACAGCTCGTTCACGTAGTCCAGCGTGTAAGGACGCTGTGGATGGCGGGCGATCTGCGTGACCTGCCATGGCGACAGATTGGCGTAGATGTCTTTGGTCAGCTGCAGGCTTTTCTTGCTCAGGCGGTCAATCTCTTCCGAGATGTCAACCGCCGACTCGCTCTGCACATAACGCAGCTCTTCGATTTTCGATTCAAGCTCGGCAATCGGTTGCTCGAACTCCAGAAAGTGTCGTTTGCTCATGGCAATGTGTCCTCATTCAAGCCAGGTAGGCATCAGTACGCAACAGGAACAGGATCCAGACTGCGCCACAAATACCAAGTCCCGACGGTGCGGTAAGGCGCCCAGGCCTCTGCGATGTCTCGCGCTTCTGCACGCGACACCGGCTCACCGCTGAAATAACTTTGACTGATCCCTTTGATCAAGCCCAGATCATCCAAAGGCAGCACATTGGGCCGCATCAGATGGAAGATCAAAAACATCTCGGCCGTCCAGCGGCCAATGCCGCGGATGTCGATCAACTCTTCGATGATCGCTTCGTCGTCCCAGCCTTCCCACTCGGCCACGTGAACGCTGCCTTCGTGAAAGTGCCGGGCCAAATCCTGCAAATACTCCACCTTGCGCGCAGACAGCCCTGCGCCACGCAACTGCTCCACCGACAGGGCCATCACGTCCGTCACAGACAAGGGATTGCGCGACGCTGGGGACGCCTGCCCCAGCACCTTGAGCAACTTGTCCCACACCGACTGCGCCGCCTTGACAGAGATTTGCTGCCCCACGATGGACCGCGCCAGGGTGGTGAACGGATCGCGGCGGCTGTACAAACGCGCCTCGCCGTGGTCGGCAATCAACTTGCGCATGACTCGGTCACGCTTGGACAGGTGCTTACACGCCTCATCCCAATACGGAGGCGTCACCAATGTCACAGGCCCGACAGCAGCCCCAGACGGCAGAGAAGCAGGAGATGCCTTCACGCTTTCACCCAGGTTGTGCCTTGGGCACTGTCTTTCAACACAATGCCTTGCGCCAGCAAGTCCTGACGAATGCGATCGGCTTCGGCAAAGTTCTTGGCAGCCTTGGCTGCCGCACGCGCCGCAATCGCAGACTCAATGGCTGCAGCGTCCACGCCACTGTCAGCCCCACCTTGCAGGTAAGCACGAGGCTCTTGCTGCAACAAGCCCAATACACCAGCCAGCTTCTTGAGCATCACGGCATGTTCGACTGAACGGGTGCGATTGACCTCTGCGGCCAATTCAAACAACACCGACACCGCGATCGGCGTGTTGAAGTCCTCGTCCATCGCCGCCTTGAAGCGGGCCGCATGGTCTTGCGCCCAATCGATGGACGACAAGTCTGCGCCGGTCAGGTCGACCGAATCCAGCGCCGTGTACAGACGGCGTAAGCCTTGACGCGCGTCGTCCAGACCGGCGTCGCTGTAATTGAAGGGGCTGCGATAGTGCGTGCGGAGCATGAAATAGCGAACGGTTTCGCCGTCATAGCTCTTGAGCACGTCGCGGATGGTGAAGAAGTTGCCCAAGGACTTGGACATCTTTTCGTTGTCCACGTTCAGGAAGCCGTTGTGCATCCAGTAGTTCACAAAACGCTTGCCCGAGGCGCCTTCGCTTTGCGCGATCTCGTTCTCATGGTGCGGGAACTGCAAATCCAGCCCACCACCGTGAATATCGAACTGCTCGCCCAGCAAAGCGCAACTCATGGCCGAGCACTCGATGTGCCAGCCCGGGCGCCCTGCCCCAAATGGCGATTCATACTTCGCATCCGCCGGCTCTTCAGGCTTGGCCGACTTCCACAAAACAAAGTCGAGCGGATCTTGCTTGCCATCGTCCACGGCCACACGCTCACCGGCGCGCAACTGGTCCAGCGACTTGCCAGACAACTTGCCATAGCCTTCGAACTTGCGCACCGCGTAGTTGACGTCGCCATTGCTGGCACGATAGGCCAGCCCTTTGGACTCCAGCTTGCCGATCATGTCCAGCATCTGACCGACGTATTCGGTCGCGCGAGGCTCATGGCTGGGCATCTCGATACCCAGGGAGCCAATGTCGGCATGCATGGCCTGGGTCATCTCGTCGGTCAATTGCCGGATCGTGATGCCGCGCTCCACCGCACGCCGGATGATCTTGTCATCGATGTCGGTGATGTTGCGAACGTAGTTCACCTTGAAGCCAGAAGCCCTCAACCAACGCTGCACCACGTCAAACGACATCATCATGCGGGCATGGCCCACGTGGCAGAAGTCGTAAATCGTCATGCCGCACACATACATGCCGACATGACCAGGCACCATTGGAACAAAGGCTTCAACCTGTCCGGACAGGCTATTGAATAAACGCAAACTCATGGGAAATCAGGGCTATCAGCGGCGCAAACAAGACACACTTACAACAAAGAGCGACCCTGTCGGCCAAGTCGGGAAAGCACAGGTCAGCGCACCCAGACCGCTCAGATACAATTGATCGAGTATACCGGCCCGTCCGTAAACTGGCTTTGTGGTCGACCAAGGAGACAGTTCGGCCACGAGTTTGACGCCCGACATTCAAAACCACCGGACACACAACTACATGCAATCGATTTCGCATCTTGCAGGACATCGACTGGTTAGCCGGGCAGCCAAGCTGCTCGCAGTCGCGACGATCTCTTTGACCACACTGTCTGCCCTCGCAGACGACATCGCAGACGTTCAAAAACTGCTATCTGCGGGCAAAAATCCCGAAGCCCTTCAAAAAGCAGATCAATATCTGGCGGTCAAACCCAAAGACCCCATGATGCGATTTCTCAAGGGCATCAGCTTGTCACAAGCGGGTCGCACCACCGATGCCATCAACGTCTTCGTCAAGCTGACTGAAGACTACCCCGAGTTGCCAGAGCCGTTCAATAACCTGGCCGTGCTGTATGCACAGCAAGGCCAGTACGACAAATCGCGCAACGCATTGGAAATGGCCATTCGCACCAACCCCAGCTACGCCACGGCGTATGAAAACCTGGGTGACGTCTACGCCAAGCTGGCCAGCCAGGCCTACTCCAAAGCGCTGCAGATCGACACCAAGTCCAACGTGGCACCCAAGCTGGCCATGATCAAGGACTTGTTCCCACGCGAGCGCAACAACCTGATCGCTGCGGCTGGCGGCACCGCAGCCCCCATCTCGGTCACCGCACCGCCCGCGCCTGCGAAACCAGTCGCACCGGTGCCTGCGCCCGCGCCACAAGTTCAAGCTGTTGCACCGACGCCAGCTCCGGCACCTGCGCCAGCCCCCACACCAGCACCTGCGCCTGCGCAAGTCGCTGCAAACACGCATAAGCCTGCGGCCACCCTGCCCGCGCCCTCAGCAGTGGCACCCGCACCCAGCAAGGCCCCTGAGCCCAAAGCCGTCGCCAAGGCTGAACCTGTTGGCAAAGAGCGTGAAGTGGAAGCAACCATCCATGCCTGGATTGCCGCTTGGAGTAAAAAAGACCTCAACGGCTACTTCTCTTACTACGGAAAAGACTTCAATCCCGGTAAGCCTCGCAAGGCATGGGAAGATGAGCGTCGTAGCCGCATTGCCAGCAAGCGCAACATCACCATCAAACTGTCCAACATGAACATTGTTGTCAGCGGCAACAAAGCGACTGCGACCTTCCGTCAGGACTACCGCGCTGACAGCCTGTCGGTTGGCGGCACCAAACAGCTCGAACTGGTTCGCACCGGCAACACCTGGACAATCGTGAAGGAAAGCTCGGCTTCGTGATGATGCGTGGTTTCAAGATCTTTGCCATCAAACGGCATGCCCCCATGGCGCTGGCATGCGTCGTTGGCCTGAGCCTGGCATTCAACGCAGCGGCCGCGGGTAAAAACCGCGTCCATGCAGCCAAAGCACCGGTAGCCCCCTCCACCCCGGCCGCCAGCACGGCCCCCAAGCCGCTGGCCCCGATCCAGAGACAAAGCCCACCGGCAGAGGCTCGGCTGCTGGAGATCTACAAGCTCATCGGCGCGGGCCACACTCGTTCGGCACTGACTCAAGCCGAGAGCCTGGTGAATGATGTCCCCAACTTCCAGCTGGCTCAACTGGTCTACGCCGATTTGCTGGTTGCACGCACCCGCAGACTACCTGTGATGGGAGCGGCTCCTGGCAACCTCTCTATCCAAGCTCCGCAGCGGCTGGACCAACTGCGAACGGAAGCGGAGCGGCGACTGGCGGCCTTGCGCGAGCGCCCGCCAGCAGGCGCCCTGCCCGCGCAGTTCATCGAATTGCCGCCCAGCACCAAGCACGCCATCGCTGTGGACGCCGCACGCTCGCGGCTGTACCTCTTCGAGAACGGCCCCAAGGGTCTGCAGTTGGTGGCTGACCACTATGCCTCCATGGGCCGGCTGGGCATGGAGAAAAGCTCTGAAGGCGACCAGCGCACCCCTTTGGGCGTGTACTACATCACCAGCCGCCTGGAAGGCCGTCAGTTGACCGACTTCTATGGCTCTGGCGCCCTGCTGCTGAACTACCCCAACGAATACGACCGCAAGCAAGGTCGCACGGGTGGCGGCATTTGGCTACACGGCGTTCCCAGTGACAGCTATTCCCGCAGCCCCAACAGCACCGACGGTTGCGTCGCGCTGGCCAATCCTGAGCTGCGCACCATCCTGGAACGCGTTCAGCCTCGCACCACCCCCGTGGTCATTGCTCGATCGCTGCAATGGGTTCAGCCCGACCTGGCGCAGCAAGACCGCCGCAGCGTGCACAATTTGATCGAGGGCTGGCGCATGGCCAGGGCCAGTGGCGACGTGAACCGACTGATGTCGTTTTACTCTTCGCAGTTCTCCAACGGCGCCTATGATTTCACCCAGTGGCGCGTAGCGGTCACCAAAGAAGTCAGCCAGCAACGTGCACGCAGCTTCCAACTCAAGGATCTGGCCATCTTGGGATGGAAAGACAAGAGCGATCTGCTGGTGGTGACCTTTGGCGAAGTCGCCGACGGTCAACGCGTTGGCGCTGTCAAACGTCAATACTGGGGCAAAGAGGGTGGCCTCTGGAAAATTTTCTACGAAGGAGTGATCGGATGATCCGCAATCCAATGTCCCTCAAGGGATCCGTGAGCAAGCTGGCTCTGGCTGGTGTGGCGGCCCTGACCTTGACCGCGAGTTTTTGCGCCAGCGTCTCGGCCCAGACCGTCAAGATCGCCACCAACCAAGGCGACATCGTGGTTCAACTGGAGGCAGCGAAAGCGCCCAAGTCGGTTGAAAATTTCCTGCAGTACGCCAAGTCCGGCCACTACAACGGCACCATCTTTCACCGCGTGATCGATGGCTTCATGATCCAGGGCGGGGGCTTCACCCCTGACATGCAGCAAAAGCCCACCCGCGCGCCCATCCCGCTGGAAAGCCGCAATGGCCTGAGCAATGTGCGTGGCACGCTCGCCATGGCCCGCACCAATGTGCCTGATTCGGCCACCGCGCAGTTTTTCATCAACGTCAAGGACAACGGATTCCTGGACTCCGCCCGCGCGCCTGATGGCAATGGCTATGCCGTATTCGGCAAGGTCACCCAGGGCATGGACGTAGTCGACAAGATCCGCAAAGTAGAGACCGCTCAGCGCGGCCCCTTCGGTGACGTGCCTGTCCAGCCCGTCATCATCAAAACAGTCACCATCGAGAAATAACATGACCAAAACCGTCGAACTCACCACCTCCGCTGGCGTCATCCGCCTGGAACTGGACGATGCCAAGGCCCCTGTGACCGTGGCCAACTTTCTGGAATACGTCAACAGCGGCCACTACAACGGCACGATCTTCCATCGCGTCATCAAAGGCTTCATGGTTCAAGGCGGCGGCTTTGAGCCCGGCCTGAAGCAAAAGCCCACCAAGGGCGAGATCCAGAACGAAGCCAACAACGGCCTCAAGAACGACCGCTACACCATCGCCATGGCCCGCACCAGCGCGCCTCACTCGGCCAGCGCCCAGTTCTTCATCAACGGCACCAACAACGACTTCCTGAACTTCAAGTCCGAGACGCCTAACGGCTGGGGCTATGCCGTGTTCGGCAAAGTGGTGGCCGGCACCGAAGTGGTCGATGAAATCGAAAAGGCCAAGACTGGCCGTCAAGGTTTCCACGACGATGTGCCCAAAGAAGACGTCGTGATCATCAAGGCCGTGGAACTGTAAAAGTGAGTGGGAAGCCCCCCTTCCCCTCCACGCCAGGCTTACTCACTGCACCGCCCTCATGGCGGTGCATTGATTTCATCTCGGACATTCACCTCGACCCAAGCCTGCCGGCCACGACGGCGTGCCTCCAGCAGTATCTGAGCAGCACCTCAGCGGACGCAGTCTTGATCCTGGGCGACCTGTTTGAAGCGTGGATTGGCGACGACGCTCGAGCAGCGCCCTATGAGGCGCAATGCGTCGACATGTTGAGTCAAGCAGGACAGCGACTGCATCTGGGCATCATGGTCGGCAATCGCGATTTTCTGGTCGGCCAAGATCTGATCGCAGCCTGTCACGCGCACGCCCTGCACGACCCGACTGTCTTGACGGCATGGGGCCAGACGCTCTTGCTGATCCATGGCGACGAGTTATGCCTGGCCGATACGCAATACCTGAAGTTTCGCCAGAGCGTACGCCAACCTCAATGGCAAGCTCAATTCCTGGGGCAGCCTTTGGCACAGCGGCAAGCCATTGCGCGTCAAATGCGCCAAGCCAGTCAAACCCATCAGCAAAGCCAACCCCAAATGGACTGGGCCGATGTGGATGAAGATGCGGCGTCCGCCTGGATGCAAGCCTGCGGC
>JAGWTE010000250.1 GCA_028869095.1 Burkholderiales bacterium | reverse complement strand
GAAAAGTTGACCCTGCGTTTTGACTGCAAACCTTGCGAGATGCATGTGGTGGGCAAGATCAAGAAGTCGGTGCTCAATCAGATCCCAGCTGTGCCCGTACAGTTCTATCAAACCCGACCGGCCAATTCGAGCAGTACGGCCAACTAAACAGCGACCCGCTGACCGCTCATGCCGCCAAACCCTCCTTGCCCCCATCGTCGTGTCACGCTGTCTCGCATCATCAGTGCCCTCGCTCTGGGTTTGGCCAGCCCAGCCTGGGCCCAGACTGCGCCTTACCAGATCCAGTTCTTCCACATCGCCGAAGGAGTCGATGTGGATGTGTTCATCCCCTCCAACTCATCAGTTAACACGGCACGACCTGCGCTGCTGATGATCCCAGGCGGCGGCTGGTCCACCAGCGACAAACAAGCGATGCATCCGCTGTGCGACGCGTTTGCGCGCCAGGGCTTTGTGGCCGTGGCGACCACGTACCGTCACGCGCCTCAAAATGCGTGGCCGGCACAGCTCATCGACGTGACTCAGGTGGTGTGGCAGATGCGTGAACATGCGCAAGCACTGGGCATCGACCCACAACGCATTGGCGCGATTGGAGCTTCTGCTGGCGCTTTGCTGGCCGGGCATTTGGGGTCGAGAGACGAACGCTCGCCGCGTTCGGGCGTGAGCAGCCAAGTCCAGCGCGTGATCTCGATTGGTGGGCCCTGGAATCTGGCCCATGTGTTGACCACCTTTCAGCAATACAACTGGCAAACCAACCCCGTATACCCAGACGTCAGCGCGCTAGGCATGATCAGCAATCTGTTTGGTCACCTGCCCACCGAGCAAGAAGCGGCACAAGCCTCACCCTACTATTGGGTCAGCCCCCACAGTGCGCCCACATTGATGTTGCATGGCACTGCGGATACTTTGGTGCCACCGCTGCAATCCACAGAAACTTGCAAACACATCCGAGATGCCGGCGCTCGTTGCGATGGGCAACTGTTCAATGGCGTGGGCCACACCATCACGGCAGACTTTTTGCCGCCCATGCTCAACTTCTTGAGTGACTGGGCCCCAGCCTCTCGCTGATCACCTGGCTCAGCGCCGGCCGCCATGCATGCGCAAAGGCAGGTTCGGTGCGCGGTCCACGTCCACCCATTGGATGAACTCGCGCACATAGCTGGCAATCAATTCTGGCCGCTTGCGGATCACCCAATGCGTGTCGGCCACATCGCGCCGCCACAGAACAGGCACAAAGGGCACGGCGGCCTCCGCAAGGAAGGATCGAACGTAGAGATCCTTGGTCGGCACAATGATTTGCACCGGCGCATGGGCCACACGCATCCGGGGCTTGAACAAGGTCTTCAGCACATTGGCCCGATACATGCCCAGCCCATTGATGCCGTCCGCCAATTGACGTGGGCCAGGTGTCATCGACACACCCTCGATCCATTTGAACCATTTGGGCCAGACGGACTTCCAACCCAAACGCCAGGTCAACTCGGGTAACAGCGGCAGCTGGAAAAAGAACACGTACAAAGAGGCCAGCAACTGGCGAGTCACCAACCACAGGTTGCGCGGCGTGGGTTTGCTCAGCTTGCTGCGCATCCACAAGGCCAGGTGGTCCAGACAAGGGCCGGAGATGCTGGTGAACGAGGCAATGCGCCCCTTGAGCCGCTCCTCGGTTACCGACTCCCAACTGTGGATGGAACCCCAATCGTGTCCAACCAGATGGAAGGGATGGTCGGGCGAGACCAGATCGGTCACGGCAACCAGGTCGTCTTCAAAACGGCCCAGGGCATACCCCCGGGTTGTCGACGGGGCGCTGGACTGGCCTGCGCCGCGGCAGTCATAGGTCACCACCACGAAATCCTTGGCCAGTTGAGCTCGGACCTCTTTCCAGACTTCTGCGTTGTCCGGGTAGCCATGCACCAACACCACGGTGGGCGCATCAGGCCGGTCGGTCGGGATCGACACCTCGACCGACAAATTCACGCCCCGCGAGCGCACCCAAACGTGCTGGATAGCCCCCATCCTGTCCCCTTTGCCAAGATACAGCCATAACAAGATAACGTCATGGTAAGTGTCTGGCAAACCGTGGTGTCAGATGGTAAACACCATGATTACTGCAGACTGATGGTGGTGTCGGTCGGATGATCAGTCAACGGCATTGCGCTGGAAGGTGAGCTCACTTCAGCCGATCCGTTTTGTCCCCAACCATAGACCTCGCGGTCTACGCTCATCATGACCAGCGTATGCCCCCCTGCGGCCGGTGACACAGACACATCCTGAACAAAACCTAGTATCTTCGTTGGGTTCGTACCCGGCAAACCTTTAGAAGTAGCACTTATCCATGTCTCGTCCAATAGCCCCCATCCATACAAAGTGTTCTGCGTACTGATTGCGTAAGCAGCACCATTGGCGGTCATCAGAACTTGCTGAATCGAGTCGCTCATGGGAATGACCACTGGAGCGGGCGCTTGGCGAGGATTCAATGTCGAATCACCCAACTGCCCCTTGTCATTCGAGCCCCAGGCCATGACGGTACCGTCGCTGATCAGCGCCATGCAATTCGAGGCAGCACAGGACGCCTGAGCGACTTTGCTCAGCCCCGATACAGCCAGGCCTTGCGCTTGAGTTGGGACGCCAGCGACATCCGCAGGGTTGCTGGCTTGCAGCTGCCACACGCCGCCATCCTTGTCGATGGCCAGCATGGATGAACAGTTGGCATCCGTCCCATCACCCAAGGCCTTGGCCTGGCCCACACCCGCCACAGCAAAACCTTTGGTCGTGTCTGTCAGTCCACGAGCAGGCACAGCCCATACCGAACCGTCTACCTTCAACACATACAGCATGGCGCCATTGCCCGTCCCGCAAGCACGGGCCGCAGCCACAGGTCCCAAGCCGCTCAAGACCACGGCGTTGGCCGTCAGCTTGCCTGCGGCGTCATCGCCCCAATACAGCAGGTCGCCACTTGATGTCACCGCCCAGCTGGCGTTCAAATTCGTGCCCCAACTGGCCGTGCCGACCGCCGCCACGGTTGACGTCGTGGACAGCGCTCCGTGCATGCCCG
>JAGWTE010000042.1 GCA_028869095.1 Burkholderiales bacterium | reverse complement strand
CCCATTGGCGATGGGGCGCCGGTTTTGCTGGCGCTGGACGCCACCCTGGTTTTGCGCAAAGGCCACCACACCCGGGAGCTGCCGCTGTCAGCGTTCTACCTGGACTACATGAAGAACGCGCTGGAGAGCGGCGAATGGCTGCAAAGCATCCGCGTGCCCTTGCCCCAGGCTGATCAAGGCGGTGCGACGAGTGGAGTCATGCGCGACAGGGTGCGCGCCTACAAAATCTCGAAACGACGCGACAGCGACATCTCGGCTGTTTGCGCGGGGCTGTTCATCCGCCTGCAAGGTGACACGATCCAAGCCGCACGCCTGGCTTGGGGCGGGATGGCCGCCACAGCCAAGCGAGCCAGCCTTGCTGAAGCAGCCATGGTGGGCCACCCCTGGACCGAAGCCACCCTGCGCCAGGCCCAGGCCGCCTTGGCGCAGGACTTCACCCCCATGACCGATCTGCGGGCCAGCGACCGCTATCGCTTGAAAGTTGCCGCCAATTTGCTAGAACGCTTCTGGCTTGAAACCCGCCCCACGGTCCCACTGGCACCCGAGCAGGTCCAAGTCTGGCCCGCCACCTTGCCGGGAGAGCCCACATGAGCGCCGGCCGTCCTCTGCCGCATGAGTCGGCCCACCTGCACGTTCAAGGCGGTGCACCGTACATCGACGACTTGCCCGAGTTGACGGGCACCCTGCACGCCGCTTTGGGCTTGTCCCTTGTGGCCCACGGCAAGTTGCTGTCCATTGATGTGGCAGGTCTGCGCGCCCTGCCCGGCGTGACCGCCATCCTCACCGCCGCAGACATCCCTGGCACGAACGACTGCGGCCCCATCATCCAAGACGATCCCATCCTGGCAGATGGCTTGGTGCAATACCTGGGGCAACCCATGTTTGCAGTCCTGTCCACCGACCGCGAAACCGCCCGCCGCGTCGCCGCTCGCGCCAAAGAATTCGTTCAAATCGAGCCCCTGCCCGCTTTGCTGACGCCCGAAGCCGCCCACGCAGCCGCTCAATATGTGGTGCCCCCGATGCACCTGCACCGAGGTGATGCCGCGCAAGCCTTGGCCGCTGCGCCCCACCGCCTGAGTCAGACCTTTCACCTGGGCGGGCAAGAGCAGTTTTATCTGGAAGGCCAGATCTCTTACGCCATTCCCAAAGAGAACAACAGCCTGCAGGTGTACTGCTCCACCCAGCATCCCAGCGAGATGCAACATGCCATTGCCCATGCCTTGAACTGGCACCGGCATCAGGTCTTGGTGGAGTGCCGGCGCATGGGCGGCGGCTTTGGCGGCAAAGAGTCTCAATCGGCCCTCTTTGCCTGCGTGGCATCCATTGCCGCGCACCTGCTCAAGCGCCCCGTCAAGCTGAGGCTGGACCGTGATGACGACTTCATGATCACCGGGCGGCGCCATTGCTTTGTACACCAATCGGAGGTCGGCTATGACGACGAAGGCCGTCTGCTGGCCGCCAAAGTGAACATGATTTCTCGCGCGGGGTTTTCTGCCGATTTGTCGGCCCCCGTGATGACGCGGGCCATGTGCCACTTTGACAATGCCTATTGGCTGCCCCACGTGGACATCCATGGCTATTGCGCCAAGACCAACACGCAGAGCAACACCGCGTTCCGTGGCTTCGGGGGCCCGCAGGGCGCCTTGGCGGTGGAGATGGTGCTGGATTCGGTCGCGCGCCAGTTGGGCAAAGACCCTTTGGACGTGCGCTTGGCCAATCTGTATGGCCAGACCGAACACAACGTCACCCCCTATGGCCAGGTGGTAGACGACAACGTGTTGCCCCAGTTGCTGCAAGAGTTGGTCACCTGCAGCGACTACCGCGCCCGCCGGCAGGAACTGGCCACCTTCAACGCCAACAGCCCGGTGCTCAAAAAGGGCCTGGCCCTCACGCCCGTCAAATTCGGGATCTCTTTCAACGTGGTGCACCTCAACCAGGCCGGCGCGCTGGTGCATGTCTACAGCGACGGCAGCATCCTGGTCAACCATGGCGGCACCGAAATGGGCCAGGGCTTGAACACCAAAGTGGCCCAGATGGTGGCGTACACATTGGGTGTGTCCACCCAGCGGGTGCGCGTGACCGCGACCGACACCAGCAAGGTGGCCAACACCTCTGCCACGGCCGCGTCCACCGGATCAGACCTCAACGGCAAGGCTGCGGCCGATGCGGCACGCCAGATCAAAGAGCGACTGGCCGCCCACCTGGCTCAACGCCACCAAGTGGCGGCCGATGCCATCCGGTTTGAAAACGACCACATCGTGTGTGGCGCGGAGACGCTGACGTTTGAAGACGTCGCCATGGACGCCCACATGGAGCGCGTGCAATTGTGGTCCGATGGCTTTTATGCCACCCCTGGCCTGCGTTGGGACCGCAGCACCATGCAGGGCCACCCCTTCTATTACTTTGCGTATGGCGCCGCCGTCAGCGAAGTGCTGGTCGACACCTTGACGGGTGAATGGAAGCTGCTGCGTGCCGACGTGCTGCATGACGTGGGCCAGTCCATCAACCCGGCCCTGGACCTGGGCCAGATCGAAGGCGGCTTCATCCAGGGCATGGGCTGGCTGACCAGCGAAGAGTTGTACTGGCACCCAGGCACGGGTCGCTTGATGACCCATGCACCGTCCACCTACAAGATCCCCACGGCCAGCGACTGCCCGGCGCACTTTCACGTCAAGCTGTTTGACAACCTCAACAAGCAAGACACCATCTACCGGTCCAAAGCCGTGGGCGAGCCGCCCTTGCTGCTGCCCTTCTCGGTGTTCCTGGCCATTCGCGATGCCATCTCGTCAGTTGGGCAACATCGCGTCGACCCGCCCTTGCGTGCCCCCGCGACGCCTGAGGCCATCCTGGATGCGCTGGAGGCCGTCAAAGCCTCTACAGCCCCCGCATGACCTGAGCCACCATGAAGACGCGCAACGCCCTCGCCCTGCAGCAGACGGTCCAGCAATGGCTGTCGCAAGGCACGGCTGCGGTGTTGATTGAGGTGGTGCGGATCAAGGGCTCGACGCCGCGCAATGTGGGCGCACGCATGGTGGTGTCGGCCGACGAGGTGCTGGGCACGGTGGGTGGCGGGCATCTGGAATGGCGCGCCATTGCCCTGGCCCGGCAGGCTTTGGCGGAATGTCGCCAGACAGGCCCCCAGACCTTGCCGGCCCCCTGGCAGCAAGACTTTGCCTTGGGCCCCAGCTTGGGCCAGTGCTGCGGCGGCGCCTTGACCTTGGCCTTCACGCCCTTGAGCGCAGCTTTGGTGTCGTCATGGCCCACGCCCCCATCGCGCTTTCATTTGGACCTGCATGGCGCGGGCCACGTGGGCCAGGCCATCATTCAGATTCTGGGTGGACTCGATTGCACGGTGAGGTGGATCGACGAGCGGGCTGCCCCCGACGACCTGACGTCATACGCTCAAGCAGGCTTGCCCGATACGGCCACTTTGGCGTCCTTGCCCCCGCACATCCAATGGCTTCCCACGGACCAAGCCGAAGCCGAAGTGCAAGACGCGCCAGCCGGGGCCTGCCACCTGGTGCTGACCCATCGGCATGATCTGGACTTGCGCATCGTGCGAGCCATCTTGCAACGGGGCGACGCCGGCTTTGTCGGGCTGATTGGCTCTCAGACCAAGCGGGCGCAGTTCCGTCGGCGTCTGGCTGAACAAGACTTGTCGCCCGAACAGATCGAAACCATGACCTGCCCCATCGGCCTGGATGGCATCGAAGGCAAGGAGCCCATGGTCATCGCCGTTTCTGCCGTGGCGCAATTGCTGCGGCTCACACCTCTTCAGGGGCCATGATGCCCCCTTGCGTCACTTCGTTTCGGCCATCTTGGCCTGGTACCACTGCCCCAACACCAGGCGTTCCGCGTCGGTGATCTGCGTGGCGTTGTTCAAGGGCATGGTCTTGAGGACCACGGCCTGCTGGTACACCCGTTGGGCATGCTGTTCGATCAACGCCGGGGTGTGCAAGGCCACGCCTTTGTTGGCGATTTGCTCGCCATGGCACATCACGCAGCGTTGCGCCACGATGGTTTGAACCTGAGGCCACAAGGCCTGCGCCGAGACGGGCTTATTCGCGGAGGTGCCCGCCGCAGGCGCCAGCCAGATGGCCACGCCCAGCAACATCGCCACGCCACTGAGGGCCCAGGACCAGGGCGCCGCCTTGCCGGCAACCGCCGTCTTGTGTCGGGCCACAAAAAAGTGACGGATCAAGGCACCCGCCAGCATGATCAGCACCAAGGCCAGCCAGTTGTGCTGTGCGCCGGTGGCAAAGGGATAGTGGTTGCTCAGCATCGCAAACAACACCTGCATCACGAAGTAGGTGTTGTGCACGCTGCGCTGCTTGCCCCGCTGGCCATGCACCGGGTCAACGGGCTGCCCGGCCTGCATGGCTGCCACCACCTTGCGTTGCCCCGGGATGATCCAGAAGAAGACATTGGCGCTCATGCTGGTGGCGATCATCGCCCCCACCAGCAAGAAGGCCGCGCGCCCGGCAAACCAATGGCAGGCCAGCCACGAAGCCCCCACAACTACGCCAAACACCAACAGGCCCAACAGCTTGTCCTGCCCCGGCATGCGCCCCACCGTGCGGCACAAGAGGTCATAGATCAACCAGAACCCGGCCAGAAAGCCCAAGGCCGCTGCCACGGCGGCCCCACTGGACCACGCCATCAAGTTCTTGTCGATCAAAAAGGTGCCCGCGTTGAACAGGTACAGCACCGTGAACAGGGCAAAGCCGGTCAACCAGGTGGAGTAGCTTTCCCAGTAGAACCAATGCAGGTGTGCGGGCAATTGCTTGGGAGCGCCGAGGTATTTTTGGGGGTTGTAAAAGCCACCGCCGTGTACGGCCCACAACTCGCCGCCCACCCCTTTGTCTTTGAGGGCTGGATCAGTGGGCGGCGTCAGGCTGTTGTCCAGCCAGACAAAGTAAAACGAGGACCCCACCCAGGCGATGGCCACCACCACATGGGCCCAGCGCAACAACAAATTGGCCCAATCGAGCGCATAGCCTAGCCAGGGGCCCCAGTCAGCCTGCATCAGCTACCCCGGTAAGTCGAATACACCCAGGGGCTGATGAGCAAAGGCACGTGGTACGCCATCCAGGGCTGTGCCACCCCAAAATCAATCGGAACCAGTCCCAAGAAAGCCGGCTCGGGCAACTCGACGCCTTTGGAGCGGAAGTAGCCCTCCACGTCGTATTCCAGCCGATAGCGGCAGGCCTTGAACTCGTCTCCCGACAGCAGGGGCGCTTCGGTGCGCCCATCGCCATTGGTCTGCACCTGCTTGATCATCTGCCACTGGCCATTCCATTCGTACAGGGTGATGGTCAACCCCGAGGCGGGGGCCCCGTGCATGGTGTCCAGCACGTGCGTGGTGAGCTTTCCGGTGTGGCTCATGTTGTTTGTTCTCGATATCAAAACTGTATACACTTTACTGACGATGAGTGCCCTTAGCAAGAGCTCGAGCAAGACACCGCGCCTGAGTAAGGTAGATGCTGCTGCATTCCCCGCCAATTTGTCAAAGGGGCTATCGGCAGCTTGCAACGAAGATGCGTCGGTGACCGATCAGATCGTGCGGGCCGTCACCCAGGCGATCGTCGAACACCGCTTGTTGCCGGGCACCAAATTGGTCGAGCAAACCATTGGGGACCGCTTTGGCGTGTCGCGCACCGTCGTGCGCCAGGCCCTGTTTCGGCTGCAGCAGGCCAAACTGGTCACGCAAGAGCCCGCGCGGGGGACCTTTGTGGCGCAGCCCTCGGTGGTCGAGGCGCGCGAGGTCTTTGCCGTGCGCCGCATGATCGAGGGCCAAATGGTGCGAGATCTGGTCCAGCACGCCACGGCGGCCGATCTCAAGCGGCTCAAAGCCCACATCAAGGCCGAGCAACAGGCCGTGCAACGCCTGGACGTGGCCCAACGCACCACTTTGCTGTTTGACTTTCACGTGGTCCTGGCGAAGATATTGGCTAATCAGGTGTTGGCCGACTTGATGGCTGAACTGGTGTCCCGCTGCTCCCTGATCACCTTGATGTACCAGTCCGCCGCCCATGCGAGTGAATCCCATACGGAACACGCGGACATCGTCCAAGCCATTGAAGCCAGAGACGCCAACCGTGCCGTCACCCTGATGGATGCCCATCTGCAGGCCGTGGAACAACAACTGACCGAGCACCGACGGGTGCCCACCTGACACACCTCACCAGCCGGGACCCAAACATGCCGCAACGTCAGAACCTGCATTACCCGCGTGACCTGATTGGCTACGGCCGCACACCGCCTCACCCCAGGTGGCCCGGCAACGCCCGCATCGCCGTGCAGTTTGTCCTCAACTACGAAGAAGGCGCCGAAAACAGCGTGCTGCATGGCGATGCAGGCAGCGAACAGTTTCTCAGCGAAATGTTCAACCCGGCGTCGTTCCCTGACCGGCACCTGAGCATGGAGTCGATTTACGAATATGGCTCCCGCGCGGGCGTGTGGCGCCTGTTGCGCGAGTTTGAACAGCGCAAGATGCCGCTGACCGTGTTTGGCGTGAGCATGGCATTGGCGCGTCACCCCGAGTTGACCCGCGCCTTTGTGGAGTTGGGCCACGAGATCGCCTGCCATGGTTGGCGCTGGATCAACTACCAGCAAATCGACGAAGCCACTGAGCGCGAGCACATGCGCATTGGCATGCAGATCATCGAAGAGCTGACGGGCCAACGCGCCCACGGGTGGTACACCGGACGCGACAGCCCCCACACCCGCCGCCTGGTGGCCGACTACGGCGGCTTTGAATACGACAGCGATTACTACGGCGACGACCTGCCGTTTTGGACCCAGGTCACCCGCACCGATGGCCGTGTGGTGCCCCAGTTGATCGTGCCCTACACCCTGGACGTCAACGACATGCGCTTCAGCCTGCCGCAAGGCTACAGCCAGGGCGACGACTTCTTCACCTACCTGCGCGACACCTTTGATGTGCTCTACGCCGAAGGCGATCCGCAAGGCGCCAACGCCCCCAAGATGATGAGCGTGGGCATGCACTGCCGCCTGCTGGGCCGCCCCGGCCGCATGCGGGCCTTGCAGCGTTTTTTGGACCACATCGAGTCCCATGACCAGGTCTGGGTATGCCGCCGTCTGGACATCGCCCGCCACTGGCGTGCAACCCATCCTTTTGTCGACATGCCCAAGGTGGGCCGATCAGCATGACTGTGACACTCGATCAACTCAATGCGGCAGACGCAAGCGCCTTCACCGCCCTGCTGGACGGCGTCTACGAGCACTCGCCCTGGATTGCCGAGCAAACCTGGTCTCAGCGCCCCTTTCAGACGCTCGCGCACCTGAAACACGCCCTGGCGCAAACCGTTCGGCAAGCGCCGCAGCAAGCCCAACTGGACCTGATTCGCGCCCACCCCGAATTGGCCGGCAAAGCGGCGGTGGCGGGGCAACTGACGGCCGAGTCCACCCACGAGCAAACCAAGGCCGGCTTGACCCACTGCAGCGCCGAAGAGTTTGCGCAACTGCAGCAACTCAACGCCGACTACAACGCCCGCTTTGGCTGGCCCTTCATCCTGGCGGTGCGGGGCCCGCGCGGTACCGGCTTGAGTCGACAAGAAATCATCCAAACCTTCGCGCGCCGCCTGCACAACCACCCGGACTTTGAGCGGGCCGAATGCCTGCGCAACATCCACCGCATTGCCGAGATCCGGCTGCACGACAAGTTTGGCCACCATTCACCACAAGGCCAACAGGTCTGGGATTGGGCGCAGGCATGGGCCCAGCACAGCGACATCCCCCACACGGAGGACGACGTCAACCTGACGGTCACCTACCTGACCCCTGCGCACCAGGCCTGCGCAGCCCAATTGCAAAGCTGGATGCGGGATGGCGGTTTTGACGAAGTCCGGCTGGATGCGGTGGGCAACGTGGTGGGGGTCTACCAGGGGGCGACGCCATCGGCCCCTCGCTTGCTGACCGGGTCCCACTATGACACCGTGCGCAACGGCGGCCGCTACGACGGGCGCCTGGGCATCCTGGTGCCCATGGCGTGCGTGCAGGCCTTGCACCGCGCAGGGCGACGCTTGCCTTTTGCCATCGAAGTCGTGGGCTTTGCGGAAGAAGAAGGCCAACGCTACAGCGCCACCTTCCTGGGCTCCAGCGCCTTGGTGGGCGACTTCAACCCAGACTGGCTCAGCCAGCTCGACAGCGATGGCATCAGCATGCTCGAAGCCATGAAAGCGGCCAAGCTGCCCGCCACCATGGCCGCCATCCAGGCCGAAAAGCGCAACCCCGCCGCCTACCTGGGCTTTGTCGAAGTCCACATTGAACAAGGGCCCGTGCTGGATGCGCTGGACATGCCTCTGGGCGTGGTCACCTCCATCAACGGCAGCACCCGCTACGCCATTGACCTGATCGGCATGGCCAGCCACGCGGGCACCACGCCGATGATGCAAAGGCAAGACGCCGCAGCCGCAGCGGCCGAGTTGATCTTGTATGTCGAACAGCGCGCACGGCATGACCAGAACAGCCCGCACGGCCCCTCGGTCGGCACCGTGGGCATCTTGAACGTGCCACAAGGCTCCATCAACGTCATCCCCGGGCGCTGCCACCTGACGCTGGACCTGCGCGCCCCGGTTGACGCCCAACGCGATGCCCTCACGCGCGACGTGCTGGCCCAGTTGGATGTGATCTGCCGCCAACGCGGCGTGCGCCATGAAAGCCGCCTCCTCTTGACCGCTGCCGCAGCGCCCTGTGCCGAGCCATGGCAAGCCCGATGGACACAGGCCGTGCAAGCCACGGGCCTGCCACCTTTCACACTGCCCAGCGGCGCCGGACACGACGCCATGAAGCTGCACCAGATCATGAGCCAGGGCATGCTGTTCGTGCGCGGTGGCAATGCTGGCATCAGCCACAACCCGCTGGAGACCATCACCTGCGATGACGCCCAACTGTGCGTGGACGCCTTTGCCAACCTGCTGGAACAACTGGCTGGCCAACCTGGAGTCGGGACACCCTCGCCATGACCACACCCTACGAACAACTGGACGCCTGGATCAACGCCCACTTCGACGAAGAAGTGCGCTACCTGCAAGCCTTGGTGCAGGTGCCCACCGACACACCACCAGGCAACAACGCGCCGCACGCCGAACGGACAGCAGAACTGCTGGCAGGCTTTGGCCTGAGCGCTGAAAAGCACCCCGTCCCCACAGAGGCGGTGCAGGACTATGGCTTGAGCAGCCTGACCAACCTGATCGTGCGGCATCGCTTCGGCGAGGGCCCGACTATGGCCCTCAATGCGCACGGCGACGTCGTCCCTCCGGGCGAAGGCTGGACCCATCCCCCCTATGGCGGCGAGATCGCCAAGGGCCAGCTCTATGGCCGCGCTGCAGCGGTCAGCAAAAGCGACTTCGCCACCTACACCTTTGCCCTGAGGGCTTTGAAAGCCCTGGCCCCCACCTTGAGCCACCCACTCAAAGGCACGGTCGAGTTGCACTTCACCTACGACGAAGAATTTGGCGGCGAGCTGGGCCCCGGCTGGCTGCTGCAGCAAGGTCTGACGCGGCCGGACTACCTGATCGCCGCCGGCTTCAGCTACCAGGTGGTCACGGCCCACAACGGCTGCCTGCAGATGGAGGTCACGGTGCATGGCGTGATGGCACACGCAGCCATTCCACACACAGGCGTGGACGCCCTGCAAGCCACGGTGCACATCCTGCAGGCCCTGTACGGCCAGAACCAGCTCTACCAGGCCGTCCGCTCGCAGGTGCCTGGCATCACCCACCCTTACCTGAACGTCGGGCGCATCGAAGGCGGCACCAACACCAATGTGGTCCCCGGCAAAGTGGTCTTCAAACTGGACCGCCGCATGATCCCCGAAGAAGACCCTGTACAGGTCGAAGCCAAGATCCGCCACATCATCGAGCAAGCCGCCATGGACTGCCCCGGCGTACACGTTGAGATCAAACGCCTGCTCATGGCCCATTCCATGCAGCCCTTGCCCGGCAACGCCCCCTTGGTGGCCGCCCTGCAACGCCACGGCGAGGCGGTCTTTGGCGAGCCCATCCCCACCAGCGGCACCCCGCTCTACACCGACGTGCGCCTGTACGCCGCCCGTGGCATCCCGGCGGCCATTTATGGCGCAGGCCCACGCACCGTGCTCGAATCCAACGCCAAACGCGCGGATGAACACCTGAACCTGGAAGACCTGCGCCGCGCCACCCAAGTCGTGGCCCGAACCCTACTAGACTTGTTGACTTGAGCAAAAAACAATCAGGGAAACAAGTTCATGAGCATCAAGATTTATTTCTGGGGACTGATCATCGCGGTATTGGCCTCCATCGGCTGGCGCACCCTGCACACCGAAGCAGCCCAGCAATGGTTGCATCCCCAAACCACGCCCCCCCTTGTCATCAACTTTGACAACCAGGAGCCGCCCAGCGCCGGCCCACCGCTGCGCCCCGGCGAATCCGCCATCACCCCCATGCCCAAAGCAGCCAGTGGCATGCACAAGTGCCGCAAGGGTAATCAGGTCACCTACACCGATGGCGACTGCCCGGTCGGCAGCAAAGAGCAAACCGTGGGAGGCACGGTCACCGTGGTCCCAGGCCAGGCGACCACCTCGTCCGCACACACCAGCAGCACCGACAAGCCTCACGCCAATGTGAGAGACATCTTGCTGGACCCGCGTGACGCCGACCTGCGGGACAAGCGCATGGACCAGATCATCAACCGATGAAAGCCGAGCGTCCACTGACACGGCCAGCCCTCGCCACCATATGGGCACGCATCGGCGTGTTCATGGTGGCAGCGGCCCTCAGTGGTTGCGCGCAAAACCTGTTTTATCAGCCAGACAACATCCTCTACGACGTGCCCACCCGTGCGGGGCTGAACTTCGAAGAGGTCACGTTCACCAGCCAGGACGGCACGGCACTGACCGGGTGGTTCATTCCTGCGGCGGGCATCCAAGATCCCCGGCAAGCCAAAGGCACGGTCATCCATTTCCATGGCAATGCCCAGAACATTTCCGCCCACTGGCGCTTTGCGCAATGGCTGCCCCAGCATGGCTACAACCTGTTCGCCTTTGATTACCGAGGCTATGGCACCTCCCAAGGCCGCCCCAACGTCAAAGGCGTGTTTGAAGACAGCAACGCGGCCATCAACTACGTCCGCCAACGCCCCGACGTCAACCCAGACAAGCTGATCATCTTTGGCCAGAGCCTGGGCGGCACCAACGCCATCGCGGCCGTCGGATCAGGCAATCGCCAAGGCATCCGTGCGGTCATCGTCGAAGCCACCTTCAGCAGCTACTCGTCCATTGCCAGTGACAAGGTGCCCGGCGCGGGCCTGTTGATGAACGACGACTACAGCGCCCAACGCTACATCGCCCGCATCAGCCCCATCCCCCTGGTGCTGATCCACGGCACGGACGACAAGGTGATCGCGTTGAAACATTCGCAGCAGTTGCTGGCTCTGGCAGGCCCGCCCAAGCAATTGATCGTCGTCCCAGGCGGCGACCACATTCAAGCCTTCTCGCCCAAGTTCGTCAAAACCTACCAGGAACAGCTGCTCTCCTTCCTGGATGCGGCCCTTCATCCCTGAGTTTGGCTGATCGGGTGTTAGCCCGGATACCTTCTGCCCGAATTGAAGTGATATTGTTATCACAAAATCAAAACAGGAGGACTCATGTCATACAAGGCGAACGTTCGGCATCTGGTTCCGTCAGCCGCAAAGTCGGCGTTTCAGTGGCTAGGGTTGGCGGCCGCCATCGGGGCCACCTCGCCCACGTGGGCGGGCATCCCCAAATGTTCTGACTATGTGGCTGCCCCCAATGTGGTCATGAGTCAAAGCAACGCGCTGGAATCCATCGTCTTTGACAAGCAGGGCCGCATGCTGCTGAGCAACATCAACAAAGGCGAGATTTGGGCGTTGGCCTCGCCCGGCGGCGCCCCCACCACGGTGGCCTCTGGCATCTCCACCATTGGTGGACTGGCCTTGGGTGAGGGCGATGACCTGTACGTGGGCTCAGGCAACAGCCTGAACGGGGCCATTCCCTCTTTGGGCGCAGCCTCCATCTACAAAGTGAACCTAGCCTCTGGCGAAACCCAACGGTATGCCACCGGCCTGGCCATGTCCAACGGGGTGAAACGCGCGGCCGACGGCACGCTGTATGTGTCGGACGACCTCGCGAAAGTGCTGGGGCGGGTCACCAACCAAAACGGCAGCGTTCACGTCGACAAGATCTGGCTGGCGCAAAACAGCAATGGCATGGTGTTGAGCGCCGATGGCAAAACGCTGTACCTCAACCAGACCTTTCCGTCCAAGCTCAAGGCTGTGGACCTCACGACCAGCCCGCCAGCTGTCTCCACCATTGCCGCCCCGGCCGGGCTGGATTCGCTCAGCGTGTTCGACGGCTTGGCCATGGACCGCAGCAACAACCTCTTCATCGCCGCGTGGCTGGCGGGCAAAGTGCTCAAGGCGGACACGACCGGCTCTTTGTGCGTCTTGGCCGAAGGTTTGAGCTTCCCCAGCGATCTGGCCGTGGGCGTGCCGCCTCATTTCAACGCCAGCAGCCTCTACGTCACCACCCACAGTGGCAAGGTATTTGAACTGCCAGGTGCAGCGCATTGACGTCAGACGGGCAACGGGGCACGCCCGCTTGATGTAAAACACAGGCTGATCCTGTGACCTACATCAAACGGAACCGAGCCCCATGCCCAAAGCCGCCACCGTTGCCCTGTCTGCTGCGCTCGCTGCGGTGCTGACTACAGCCCATGCCACCGAGAAATTCACCTACCTGACCAACTGGTATGCCGAGGCCGAGCATGGCGGCTACTACCAGGCTCAAGCCACCGGGCTGTACAAGCAAGCCGGACTGGACGTGACCATCAAGATGGGTGGCCCACAGGTCAACATCCTGCAAGTGATGATGGCCGGTCAGGCCGACTGCATCATGGGCTACGACGTGCAGACCATCCAGGCCTGGGAGCAAGGCATCGATGCCGTCACCGTGGCCGCTGCGTTTCAAAAAGACCCCGTGGTCTTGATTGCGCGCCCCGAGGTCAAACAATTTGCCGAGCTCAAATCCAAAACCATGCTGATCGGCAGCGCTGGCATGGTCACCTACTGGCCTTGGCTGAAGTCCAAGTTCGGCTTCAGCGACCAGCAGATGCGCCCCTACAACTTCAACATCCAGCCCTTTTTGGCGGACAAGAACACGGCGCAACAAGGCTATTTGGCATCCGAGCCCTTCAGCATTGAAAAAGAAGGCCACTTCAAGCCCTCCGTCTTCATGCTGGCCGACCAAGGCTGGCCACCGTACGCCATGACCGTGGTCTGCTCCACCAAGACTTTGCAGGCCCGCCCTCAAGCCGTGGCAGCTTTCGTGAAAGCATCCATGCAGGGCTGGAAAAGCTACCTGACGGGCGACCCCAGCCCCGGCAACACCCTGATCAAAAAAGACAACCCCAATATGACCGATGACTTGCTGGCCTATGGCATCGGCAAGATCAAAGAAACGGGCGCAGTCTTGGGGGGCGACGCGGCCAAACAAGGCATTGGCACCATCACCGAAGCACGCATGAAGCAGACCTACGACATGCTGGTCGCACACCACCTGCTCGATCCCAAGAAGGTGGACTTCAAAAAGACCTTCTCGACCCGCTTTGTGCAAGATGCCAAAGTGATGCCGTGACGGACCTCCAGCACGACATCCCTTACGCGGTCGAATTGATTGGCGCAGGCCAGACCTACGCCAACGGCACGCAAGCCCTGCAGCCTGTGGACCTGGCCATCCAGGCGGGCCAATTTGTCAGCCTGCTCGGGCCATCGGGTTGCGGCAAGAGCACCCTGCTCAAGATGGCATCGGGGCTGCTCAAGCCCAGCCAAGGCCACCTGCTGAGATGGGGGTTGCCAGCTGCTTTACCGGGCCAGCGCAGTTCGTCCCCACACGCCCTGTCGTATGTCTTTCAGGATGCGACCCTGATGCCTTGGGCCGACGTGTGGCACAACGTGCGCCTGCCACTCGATCTGGCGGGCGTGTCTCGGCCCACCGCTGATGAGCAGGTCAAACGTGTCCTGACATTGGTGGGGCTGGAGGGCTTTGCCCGCCACAAGCCGCACCAGTTGTCCGGCGGCATGCAGATGCGCGCCTCCATCGCCCGCAGCCTGGTCACCCAACCCGACTTGCTGCTGATGGACGAGCCCTTTGGTGCCTTGGATGACATCACGCGCCAGAAGCTGGACAGCGACCTGCTGCGCCTGTGGCAACACCAACCCTCACTGACCGTGGTCTTTGTGACCCACTCGATTGCGGAGGCCGTGTTCTTGTCCCAGCGTGTGGTGGTGATGGCGCCCCGCCCCGGTCGCATCCAGGCCGACATCAGCATCGATGCCCCCTACCCGCGCGACGACGACTTTCGCACCAGCCCCCAGTTCAACGACTGGGTACGCCAGTTGCAACACGCCATGCAAACCTCATGACCGGGCCGATGACACAGTTCATGACACGGCTCACCCACCCACGCACCTTGAACTGGCTGCTGCCAGCCTTGTTGGCCGCAGCCTTGTTAGGCCTGTGGCAAGGCTGGACCGTCTGGGCGCAGGTGCCGTCTTACCTCGTGCCCTCGCCCCTGTTGATCGCACAGACCTTGGTAAAAGACTGGGACCTGCTGCAAAGCGCCTGGGTCGTGACCGCGCGCATCACCGTGCTGGCCTTTGCCGTGGCCGTGCTGATGGGATCGAGCCTGGCCTTCCTGATGGTGCAAAGCCGCTGGCTGGAAGCGGCCTTGCTGCCCTATGCCATCTTGCTGCAAGTCACGCCCATCGTGGCCATTGCCCCGCTGATCATCATCTGGGTCAAAGACCCGACCTGGGCCTTGGTCATCTGCGCCACGGTTGTCGCCCTGTTTCCGATCGTGTCCAACACCACCGTCGGCCTGCGCAGCGTCAACCTCGGGCTGCTGGACTATTTCCGTCTGCAAGGTGCATCGCGCTGGCAAACCTTGTGGCGGCTGCGCCTGCCCAGTGCCCTGCCCTACATCCTGGCCGGCTGGCGCATCTCAGGTGGACT
>JAGWTE010000041.1 GCA_028869095.1 Burkholderiales bacterium | reverse complement strand
CCGCTCGCGCCAGCTTCAGCACCGTCTCGCGCTCACGCGCCACGATGGCCGCCGTGGCTTTGGACACCTCTTGCGCCAGCCAACTGGCCCGGTCTGCCAGCTCTTTCTGGTTGCGACGCAGCACCAGCATGTTGCGCGTGCGGGCCAAAAATTCGGCGCGGTCCACGGGTTTGGTCAACAGGTCGTTGGCGCCTTTTTCCAGGGCCTGGAACTTGACATCGGTGTCACTGCTGGCCGTGATCATCAAGATGGGCGTCAAAGCCTTGCCGGGCGCGGCCCGAAACGCGTCGATGAAAGCCATGCCGTCGAGCTCCGGCATCATGTAATCGACGATCAAGAGATCGGGGTCGTTGGCCAGGCACCAGGCCAGGCCTTGACGCGAATCGAGAAATTCCACCGTTTCGGTATCGGGCAACTGCCGGGACAGCACCTTCAGCAAGGTGACGTTGACCGGGTTGTCATCCACGATGGCAATCTGCATGAAGGCTCCGCAAGGGCTTGAGGTGGTTTCGCAATGTCGGCAGTTGGCCGATTAACTTAAATATCGGGTCAGGGCCTGGTCCAGCTCAGCCTCTTCGCGCGCCAGATCGTCGAGCAAGCCGGGCCAATGGGCTTGTGCCCGGTCATCGATGGCTTGTTGCAGCATCCTGGCCACCCGGGACAGGTCGGCCGCGCCAATCGTGCCGGCCGACGACACCATGGAATGGGCCAGGCCGGCTGCGGCCTCCAGTTGCCCCGAGCCCAACAACTCGCGGATCTGCTGGTGGTGTTGCAAGCCGTCTTCCCGAAAGCGCCGAATCAGTTTTTGGTACAGCGCCACATTGCCCATGCAGTGATCCAGGCCCTGCGACACCGACAACTTGTCGGCCGGGCTGGCCGCCTGGGGCGAGCGGATCCACTGCGTCAGCACCCCAAACAGCTCTTTGGGCTCGAAGGACTTGGTCACATGGTCGTTCATGCCCGCCGCCAAAGAGCGATCGCGATCCTGGGGCAAGGCGTGGGCCGTCATGGCGATCACGGGCAAATCGGCCCAGGCCGCCTCCTGGCGGATGCGCCGGGTCACCTCGTAGCCATCCATCTCGGGCATCTGCACGTCCATCAAGACGATGTCGGGCAAGCCGGCTGACAGCTGGCCCAGGGCCTCCGGACCGCTGGCCGCCACGGTGACACGCATGCCGGCCACATCCCGCAACAGCTCGCTGGCCACCAATTGGTTGAACTCGTTGTCTTCCACCAGCAGCACATGCCGCCCCTGCAAAGCCGGCCATTCGGACACCGGTTTAGCCGGCGATTCGGCCGCCGGGCCGGTGGGCGATTCGGCGGCCGATTCGGTGGGGGTCGGCCACTCGATGTGCCGCGCCGGGGCCTGCCCCAGCGAGGTGGCCACCACGTCCTGCAGGGTGGTGATGCTGATGGGCTTGGTCAGGCAACCATGCAGCCCCTCTTTGAGCGCCCGCTGGCACACCCCTTCATCGCCATAGGCGGTCATCATGACCACCTTGGGCGTGTGCCGCAGTTCGCTGGCCTGGATGATCTTGCGCGCTTCCTCAAACCCATCGGCGCCCGGCATCTTCCAGTCCATCAAGACCAGGTCGTAAGGGCGCTGCAAATCGGTCTGCCCCAGCTCGCGCCAACATTCCGACGGCGTGGCCGCCAGGGCCGCCTCGCATCCCAGGCTTTGCAAGAGCACGCCCAGAATGTCGCGGGCACTGGCGCTGTCATCGACCACCAGCACACGCCGGCCTCGCAAGGCGGGCACCAGCGCATGGGCGTGGGCCACACCGGTTTCAACCACGTCAAAAGAGGCGGTGAAATAGAACTCGCTACCACGACCCGGCGCGCTGCTCACGCCGATTTGTCCGCCCATGCGCTCCACCAACTCCTTGCTGATGGCCAGGCCCAGGCCGGTGCCGCCATATTTGCGCGCCGTGGTTTCGTCGGCCTGGTTGAAGGGCTGGAACAAGCGATTGAGCTGCTCGCCCGTCATGCCGATGCCCGAGTCGCGAACGGCCACGCGCAAGGTGCAACGTCGGGCGGTGCGTGAGACCAGGGACACGTTGACGACCACTTCACCCACCTCGGTGAACTTGACCGCGTTGTTGCACAGGTTGATCAAGATCTGCCCCAGGCGCTGGGCATCGCCCACCAAGCGGGTGGGCACACTGGGCGCCGTGCCGATCAGGAATTCCAGGCCTTTTTGCTGCGCCCGGTGCCCCACGATCACGGTGAGCTTGTCCAGCACCTCTTCCAGGCGGAAGGGCAGGGACTCCATCTCCAGCTTGCCCGCCTCGATCTTGGAGAAGTCCAGAATCTGGTCGATCAGCTGCAAGAGGGACTCGGCCGCCACCTGGGTCTTGCTAAGGTAGTCGCGCTGCTTGGGCGACAGATCGGTGCGCAAGGCCAGGCCCGTCAAACCCAAAATGGCATTCATCGGGGTGCGGATCTCGTGGCTCATGTTGGCCAGGAACTCGCTCTTGGCCTGGGTGGCCGATTCGGCCACGTCCTTGGCGTGGGCCAGGTCGGCATTGGCCGATTCCAGCTGGGCGGTGCGCTCATGCACGCGGGTTTCCAACTCGGCATTGAGCACACGGATGGCCTCTTCGGCCTCGCGCGCCTCGGTGATGTCGATGTTCACACCCACCACGCGAACCGCTTGTCCCGCAGGGTCTCGCAAAACCGTCCAGGCTGCGTTCACGATGCGCCGTTGGCCATCGTTGCGGCGGCGGATGGCAAACTCCATGTAGCACTCTCCCTCGCCTTGCCGCACGGACGCCTCGAAGATCTGCTTGGCTTGCTCGACACTGTCGGGCTCCAGCGTGCCGGCCCAATCTTCGTACACGATGGCCTGGCGCTTGGGCAAACCAAAGATCTGATAGGCCTGGTCGTCCCAGATCAATTCGTTGCGCCGTACGTCCCAATCCCAGATGCCAATGGCCGCGGCGCGCGTGGCCAGTTGCAAGCGGCCTTCGGCTTGGCACAGGGCTTCATAGGGGGCCCGGATGCTGGTCAGAAAGGTCGAGGCGTACAACAGCATGTAGGCGCCCACCTTGTAGAGGTGACCAAAGATGTTCTGGAAGTCAGAGGGGCTGACATAGCTGGTGAACGCCAGCTCACCCGTGCCCATGACAAAGGCCGAGGTGGCCAGCAGGTAGTAATGCGGGTAACGCCCCGACCGGGCTCGCCGGTACAGCAAGGCCGCCACCGCCCAGTTGCCGGCGCACAGCACGTACTCGTAATCGGCTTTGAAAGCCGTCACCCCATGGCCCTGGATGAAGGTGACCGGGAACACATCGATCGCATACGAGCCAAACCAGATCACGAAGGCCGACGCCACCAGGCCCACACCCAAGGCCTGGGCCCGAGACACGGCCGGGCGGTGCAGCAGGGCCAGCAGCCCCAGGGTGCTCACCTCGGCGGTGCGCCCCATCAGCCAAAAGAAGATGGCACGCGGGGTGCTGGCCTCGCCCAGCAAGGCGGGCATGCCGGCGTAGGTCAGGGAATGGACCAAATCGCTGGCGGCCACCACCAGGAAGCCGCCCACCAGGACCCGGGTCGATGCATCGGCCTCATCGGGCAGCGCGTGCCAACCCACGGCCACGATCAGCATGGCAATGATGATCGAGAACAGCTCCAACAGCAGGTGCACCGACAGCATGCTGGTCTGCAAGAACTGCCACTTCAGGGTCGGCGGGTGCACCAGCAGCCAAAACAAGCCCAGCACCGCCACCATGGCGATCCCCAGGCTGGTCACCTTGACCTGATCTGCGCGTCCGCTCAGTCGTGGCGTCATAACCCCCTCCAGGATATGCATGGGGCTCCAAACATCCCTCCCCGTCAGTTTGATTCTTTGGATTGACAGCGACCCATTATTAGGGTGGAGACCAGCCTATTGTTTAGCCGGTATTTACCCCCTTGTTGACCGCTTTTGTCAGACAAATTCCTACAAACCGTGTAGCAGTGGACCGACCGTTCTTACAGACAGCGTCCTATCAAGGAAATTGGCAGGTCTTTGCACAATGAATCCATCGACAACACACCGCGATCTGAAAAGAGGAGACCACCATGCGAGCCAAGAGCCTGTTGACCGAAGCCAAGCAAATCGAAACCGCTGTCACCCTGATCAACCTGGGTGCCCGCCTGCAAGTGCTGGAATCGGAAACCGATCTGTCGTATGAGCGTCTGCTGCGCCTCTATAAGGAAGTGTCCGGCAAGTCCCCCTCCAAAGGTCAGTTGCCTTTCTCGACCGACTGGTTCATGACCTGGCAGCCCAATATCCACGCCAGCCTGTTCCTCAACATCCACGAGTACCTGAACAAGGCCGCCGAGATGGACGAGATCGATGTCGTCATCAAGGCCTACCAGCTGTACCTGGAACAAACCCAGAACCAAGGTCTGGAAGCCCTCTTGTCCGTGACCCGCGCCTGGCGCCTGGTCAAGTTCATCGACAACGGCATGCTGACCATGACCAAGTGCTCCAAGTGCGGCGGCCACTTTGTCAGCCACCCCCACGAAATTTCTCGCCACTACGTCTGCGGCCTGTGCAACCCACCCGCACGTGCTGGCAAGGGCAAGGCCTCGGGCGCCATCCATATGCACTGATTTTTTGTTGATTGTGTTTGCTCCGTAGATTGCATGTCTTTGGGGCCCCGGGTTCTCGGACTTGGGGCCATTTTTTTTGCCTGCCACCCGGGCCAGCATCTCGCGGCAATCCGGACAGACACTGAGTCAAAGTCTGCCCCACGCCCCCCTTGCGGCTGCTAAGCTGAAAGGCCACCGGCCGAGACAAAGAACTTCCAAAGAACTTCGCTGAGGACAGCCTTTGTTCAAACGTCCCGCCTCCATTGCGACCCTGCTGATCGCCGCCTTGATCGCCATCGTCACGGCGGTCATCACCGTTTTTGCGGTCCTGACGGATCGCGCCAACCAGGCCGAGCGCGTCGCCCAACTCGAACGCAATCTCCAGTTCAATGTCCAGCAACAGGTCGGCGCCTTGACCTTGCCGATGTGGGATCTGGATCACGCCCACATCCAGGACTTCATGCGCAGCGGCATGCAAAACCGGGAGGTTTTTGCCATTGTGGCCACCACGCCGGAAAAGCGTTTTGTCCTGACCCGTGACGCCAACTGGCAACCCATCGCCACGACCACGCCCCCCAGCGACGACAAGCTGATCCACGCCGACGGCACCATCGAGCACATGGGCGAGCGCCTGGGGTCGGTGCGCGTGTACGTGACGCCCCAGTTCATGCGTGAAGACCTGCACGAGCAACGCACCAACATGGCCGTCTTCATCGTGCTGTTGGACTTGACCTTGCTGCTGAGCCTGGGGCTGTTGCTGTGGCACCTGATGCTCAAGCCCGTGCGCGCCATCGAGCGCTTTGCCGCCTCCGTGCGCCAGGGCCTGCCTGTTCCGGCACTGCCCGACAAGGCCTGGTTCGTGGGCGAGCTGGCCTCTCTGGATCAATCGATTCGGGACATGACCACCATGCTCGACACCCGCTACCGCGAAATCCAGGACAGCCAAAACCGTTTGACCCTGGCCACCGAGGCCGCGAGCATCGGCATTTGGGAATGGGACATCCTGACCGACCACCTGATCTGGGACGAAGAAGTGCGCAAGCAGTATGGCTTCGCCCCGGGAGAGCATGCCGGCAACCTGGCCAAGTGGCGCAGCACCTTGCTGCCCGAAGCCCTGGACAGCGTCGGCCCAGAGATTCAAGCCGTGATTCGGGGCGAAAAGGACTGGTCCCGCGAGTTCCCGATCCGCCGTCCCGATGGGCAAACCCGCATCATCCGGGGCATGGCCACCAGCATCCGCGACACCCAAGGGCGGGTGGTGCGCCTGGTCGGGTTGAACTTTGACATCACCGAGCGCCGGCAAGCGGAGGACCAGATCCGCCAGCTCAACGCCGACCTGGAGCAGCGTGTCGCCGAGCGCACCGCCCAGTTGGAGGCGGCGGTTCAGGAACTGGCCCACGCCCGCGATGCCGCCCAGGCCGCCACCCGGGTCAAAAGCGAATTCCTGGCCAACATGAGCCACGAAATCCGCACGCCCATGAACGCCATCATTGGCTTGACCGGCCTGGCCTTGCGCGCGGATTTGCCTCCCAAACAAAAGCGCTACCTGGTCAACGTCAAATCGGCGGCCGACTCCCTGCTGCTGATCATCAACGACATCCTGGACTTCTCCAAGATCGAGGCCGGCAAGCTCGTGCTGGAACACCAGGGCTTTGTGCTGGAAGAGGTGCTCGACAAAGTTACCTCGGTGGTGGCCCTCAAGGCCCAGGACAAAGGCCTGGATTTGCTGGTCGATGTGCCGCCGCACCTGGCCGGGCGCAACCTGCTGGGCGACGCCCTGCGTCTGGAGCAGGTGCTGATCAACCTGTGCAACAACGCCATCAAGTTCACGCACCGTGGCGAGGTGGTGCTGCGCATTCGCGAACGCGAGGGAGACGCCACGCCCTCGGGGCGGCGCCTGCACTTCGAGGTGCAAGACACCGGCATTGGCATGAGCCCGGCGCAAACGGCCAAGCTCTTTGCGCCCTTCAGCCAGGTCGATGCCTCCACTACCCGCATGTATGGCGGCACCGGCCTGGGGCTGGCCATCAGCCAACAGCTGATCGAGTTGATGCACGGGCACATCCAGGTCGACAGCACGCCCAATCAGGGCAGCACCTTCTCCTTTGACGCCGAGTTTGGCGTGAGCCCCGCCGAGGCCCGCCACAGCGCCCCCACCCAGCCCCTGCAAGGCCTGCGCGTGCTGCTGGTCCAATCCCAGGAGGCCGGGCGTGACATCCTCCGCCACATGCTCACCGAACTGGGGGCAAGTAGCGAGGTGCGCACACCCGAAGAAGCCTTGGGCCCATCCTCGGCGACCGAGCCCGCCCACTTCAACGCCGTCCTGGTGGACGTCAGTCATCACGACGGGGACGCGTTTGAGTTGGTCGCCCCCATCTGCCAGAACACCGCCGCCCCCAAACCCAAGGTCTGGCTTTGCACCACTTTGATCGATGAAACCTCTGCACTACGGGGCGCGCAGGAAGGCATCGCGGGCACCCTGTACCACCCCATCTTGCCCTCGGCCTTGATCAACGCCCTGGGAGAGGTCCCCATCAAGGTCTCGTCCGCCGAGGACGCCACCCCGGCCCAGCCCGCGCTCAGCACCCTGCAAGGACGCCGGGTCTTGCTGGTCGAAGACAACGCCATCAACCAGATCGTGGCCACCGACTTGCTGGTGGACGTGGCCGGCATGAACCTGACCGTGGCCGAAGACGGACAGCAAGCCTTGCTGTGCCTGCGCCATGGCCACTTCGATGCTGTCTTGATGGACGTGCAGATGCCGGTGATGGATGGCATCCAGGCCACTCAACTGATCCGGCTCAACCCCGTTTATGCCGATTTGCCCGTCATCGCCATGACGGCGCACGCCATGGTGCGCGATCAGCAACGCTGCCTGGCCGCCGGCATGAACGACTACATCACCAAACCGTTTGAGCCGGCCAAGCTGTTCGCCGTGTTGGCCAAATGGATCAACAAGCCCGGGCAAGCCCCTGCGCAAGCCAGCCCCTCCGCCTTCGTTCCCCTGGCACCCCCGAGCCTGTCCCTGGCCAGCAGCGCCCCCCCCCGAGGTCGAATCCTGCATCGACTTCGACAAAGGCCTGCGCCGGTGCGCCAAGCGCCCCGAGCTGTATCGCAAACTGGCGACCCGCTTTTTGAGCAGCCGGCGCGACGATGCCCAGGAAATCCGGGCCGCGCTGGAGCAAGGCAACACGGAAGCGGCCGCCATGATCGCGCATCAACAAATCTCGACCGCGGGTATTTTGGGTGCCGACTCCCTGTCAGCAGCGGCCCGCGCCTTACAGTTGACCCTGATGGAAGGTCCGCCCATGGACTGGCCGCACTTGCTCGAAGCGTTTGACCAACAACTCATCGCTGTCTTGAACGCCCTGGATCACCATTTGCACGCATCCCCATGAGTTCCAAACCCCGCTCCTACTCCACCACCGAAGTGGCCAAACGCCTGGGCATCTCCACCCAGACGGTGCAGCGCTGGGTCGACAGCGGCCAACTCAAGGCCTGGAAAACGCTGGGCGGCCACCGCCGTGTCGAGGCCGAAGGGGCCGAACTGCTGTTCACCCTGCATGGCAAAAACCTGCCCGACGTCGCCGGTGACGCGCCGGCCCCCAACACCGAGCGCCCCTTTCCCTCGATCCTGATCGTGGACGACAACCCCGATGACCGGGAAATCCTGGCCCATTTGCTGGAAGACGCGCTGCCCACCGCCTCGGTCGCGGCCGCCACCAACGGCTTTCATGGCCTGATCGCCATTGGCCGCATGAGCCCCGATGTCGTCATCACCGATTTGATGATGCCGCACATGAACGGGTTTGAAATGCTCAAGCACCTGCAGAGCGAAAGCACGGCGCGCCCCGGCGTGATCGTGGCCGTGTCCAGCAACACCTTGGGCGAGCTGGCGTCGCTGGGCAAGCTGCCCCCCGGGGTCGTCTTCATGCAAAAACCGCTGGAGGCCGACGAATTCATACAAATGATTCAAAAAGCGGTTGAAGACCTGAATGGCCCGAGAACGGAGGCCTCTGCCTAAATAAATGGTGAATTTCTCACCATTTAGGGATTAACAAATTGTTGATTATGACGAAGATACACTCATCCCGATCTCTTGAGGAACTTCGTCATGAGCGTCTCCCTGACAAGCTGGCTGCGGTGCCTCCCGCCGCCAACAACCCAGACCGTTGAAGCCACGGCCCATGCGCTGAGCCTGGCCCTTGTGCCCGTTTGGTCTCGCCAGACCCAAACGGCGTGCACCCGCCTGAACCAGGCCACCCACGACGTCCGCGCCAGCTACGGGCCCGCCCGGTGTACGGCGCCTGGATCACCTGCGCCCAAGAGCCAGCCCCCCTCCGCGCGCTGAAGCGCCCCGAACTGCCCGTACCGCCGCTTTCTCAAAGGACAAGGACATGAGCCGCTTAACCCTCACGCAGAAGTTTGCCTTTCTCGTTCTGGCCGCACTGATTGGCATTGGATTGCTAACGGGTGTGACATTGAACGAAATGAAAAATGTCTACACCGCCGCCAATGAAACCAACGTCAACGTGATGCCCAGCTTGAAGATCATCAGCCAAGCCGTAGACATGTCCACCAAGGTGCGGATCATGACCTGGAAGATGATGGCCGACACCGATGTGGCACGGGTTCAAGAGGCCAATCGGGCGGCGACGGATCTGATTCCCAAGATCGACGAAACCCTGAAAAAATATGAACCCTTGATCGCCGACGCGAAAGACAAGGAGTTGCTGGATGGCGCGCGGACCGCATGGACCAACTATTTGAGCGTCCGCCCCCAACTGGCCCAATTGGCCCTGCAAGGCAAACACGAGGCGGCCATCGAACATTGGGCCGCCAACAAGGGTCTGATTGACGGCTTGGGTGAGGCCTTTAACAAGCACCAGGATTACAACCAGGTCTTGGCCGACCGGGCTGCCGACAACGCGGTGGCCATTCAAAAGTCCGCCAACATGCTGGCGCTCACGGTCGCCAGCGTCACCCTGTAGGCGGTTGGCGGCATCGGCATCCTCATCGCACGCAGCGTCCTGACCCAACTCGGTGGCGAGCCCGCTTACGCGGCCGATGTGGTCAGCCGCGTGGCCCAAGGGGACTTGAGCGTGCAGGTCGACATCAAGTCCGGCGACACCTCCAGCATGCTCGCAGCCATCAAAAGCATGACCGAGCGCTTGTCGCAAATCATCGGGGACGTGCGCACCTCGTCCGACGCGCTGTCCGCAGCAGCAGAACAGGTGTCGTCCACCGCGCAAAGCATCAGCCAGGGGGCCAGCGAGCAGGCTGCCAGCGTGGAAGAGACCTCGGCCTCCATGGAAGAGATGGCCAGTTCAGTACAACAAAACGCCGACAACGCCAAGATCACCGAGGGCATGTCGGGCAAGGCCGCCAAGGAAGCCGTCGAGGGTGGCCAGGCCGTGACGGAAACCGTGCAAGCCATGAAGATCATTGCCGACAAGATCAGCATCGTCGACGACATCGCCTACCAGACCAACCTGCTGGCCTTGAACGCCGCCATTGAAGCAGCCCGCGCCGGCGAGCATGGCAAGGGCTTTGCCGTGGTGGCCGAAGAAGTACGCAAGCTGGCCGAACGCAGCCAGGAAGCGGCGCAAGAGATTGGCGAAGTGGCCAAGAACAGCGTGTCTTTGGCCGAGAAGGCCGGCACCCTGCTCGAAGCCATCGTGCCGTCCATCTCCAAGACCTCTGACCTGGTGCAAGAGATTGCCTCCGCCTCGGACGAGCAATCCTCCGGCATCGCCCAGATCAACACCGCCATCACGCAGCTGTCGCAACTGACGCAAGAAAACTCCAGCGCCTCTGAAGAGCTGGCCGCCACGGCCGAAGAGATGAGTGGCCAGGCCGAGCAGTTGCAAGAGTTGATGACCTTCTTCACCACATCGGGCAGCAGCACCGCCCATGCACGCCCCGTGGCATCGGCTCACGGCACACGCAGCCCCCGCACAGCCCTCGCCCCCACCAGCAAGGCCAAGCCTGTGCGAGGCAGCCGCAAGCAGGCCGCCCCGGAGGTCAATGCGCAAGAGTTCGTCAAATTCGAGGGCTGAGCCATGAACGCGATTGCCACCCCGAGCACAGCCTCCTCATCGGGCCAGGCCCCTGTGCCTCACAGGGTCAGCCAGCCCCACATGGTCAGCCAATTCCTGATCTTCAGCCTGGCCCAGGAATTGTTCGCCGTCGCCACCCTGCGCGTGCGCGAGATCATCGAGTACGGCAACATCACTTCGGTGCCCATGATGCCCGCCTACATCCGCGGGGTCATCAACTTGCGCGGTGCGGTGGTGCCGGTCATTGACCTCAACGCCCGCTTTGGCCGCGATCGCACGGACATCTCGCGTCGCACCTGTGTCGTGATCCTGGAAGTGCAGGCCCATGAAGACACCCATGTGCTGGGCATCGTGGTCGACGCGGTCAGCGCCGTGCGCCAGATCGACAGCACCGACGTCGAGCCCGCGCCCAGCTTCGGCACCCACATCCGTGCCGACTTCATCGAGGGCATCGCCAAGGTCAAGGGCCAGTTCGTGATCTTGCTGGACCTGGGCAAGGTCTTGTCTGTGGACGAGATCGCCCTGCTTGGCGAAGTCGACACACGCCCAGTCCCGACAGAAAGCTGAGGTTCGCCATGATGCCGTCCCTGTCAGACAAAGAGTTCCAAGGCTTCCAGCAACTCATCTTCAAAGCCGCAGGCATCACCATGAGCGATGCCAAAAAGCCCTTGGTCAGCGGCCGACTGGCCAAGCGCCTGGCCCAGCATGGCCTGAACACCTATGGCGACTACTTCAAGATCGTCACGCAGGACAGCAAAGAGCGGCAGATGGCGGTGGACTTGCTGACCACCAACGAGACCTTTTTCTTTCGTGAGCCCAAGCACTTCGAGTTTCTGGCCGACGCCATCGCGCCGGAGTTCGCACGGCAAGCCAAGCTGCGCCTGTGGTGCGGCGCCAGCTCCACCGGCGAAGAACCCTACACCCTGGCCATGACCTTGGCCAAGGCTTTGGGCCCCCGGAAATTCGAGATCCTGGCCTCGGACATCAGCACACGGGTGCTGGCCACCGCCAAGAAGGGGCTTTACCCCGTGGAAGATGCCCAGGACATTCCCAAGCCCTACCGAAACGAATATTGCCTCAAAGGGGTGGGCAGCCAGGCAGGCTGGTTCACGCTGGAGCCAGCCATTCGCAACAGCATCCAGTTCGATCAGATCAACCTGAATGAAACCTTGCCAGACGTGGGCATGTTTGACGTGATCTTCTTGCGCAACGTGATGATCTACTTCTCAGCCGACACCAAGCGTGAAGTGATGGCCCGCATGTTGAGCAAACTGCGCCCCGGCGGCTACTTCGTCATCAGCCACTCCGAAAGCCTGCACGGCGTGACCAGCGATTTGCAAATGGTCAAACCATCGATTTACCGCAAGCCGGCCTGAGCCACCATCAGGGCAGCCAACGCCCCGACCGCACGCGCTCGGCCGCGCGTGCCACACAGAGCGCCTTCTCGGCCTCGGACATCTTGGTCCACCCCACAATATCGGCCAAGGTACGCCCGCATCCCACGCACACGTCTTGATCATTGAGGGTGCAATGGCGAATGCAGGGACTGGCCACGGGGGGCGTCCCTTCGGGCAAAGTGGCATGCGTGTTCGCGGCGTTGTTCATGCTTTGTTAGGATGACCGAATGCGTACCCTCACCACATCCCTCTTGCTGAGTTTGCTGGCCGTGTGCGACATGGCCCAAGCTCAATCGACTGACCAGCCCGTTGTGACCGGCACCTGGCAATACCGGCCGCGCGGCACCTCGTGCACGGAACAGTACTTCTTTCGCTCCGATGGCACGGTGATGGTGACCAGCGGACGGGAGGTCTCCGAAAGCACCTACACCTTGTCCAGCGAAGCAATGGGGGCGGGCTTTTACAAGTTTGACACGCGGGTGACCCAAACCAACGGGAAATCGGACTGCCGAGGCAACCAAACCCCGGTGGGACAACAGAGCAGCACCTATCTGCGCTTTCAAGCCAATGGTGAGCGCATCGTGCTGTGCAAGGAAGCCAGTCTGGCGGCCTGCATGGGCCCCCTGATCCGGCTCAAGGGCCGAATCGGGACCTGAAGCCCATCACAGCGGCGTCATGCCGTGACGGATGGCGCACCGCACCAGATCGGGGTTGTTGCTGACCCCGAGCTTTTGCATCATGCGCATCTTGTGCGTGCTCACGGTCTTGGGGCTGAGGTGCAGGTTGTCCGCGATGTCACCCAAGGGCATGCCCGAGACGATCATCTGCAAAATCTGATACTCGCGCTCTGACAACACGGCCTTGGGATGGGCATCGGTTTCACCGCTGGTGAACACCACCGACTCGACCAAGGCCGGGTCAATGAATTTGCCTCCCGAGGCCACCTTGCGCACACCACTGAGCAGCACATTGGGCTCGCTGTCTTTGGTGATGTAGCCCTGCGCACCCGCTTTGAGCGCGCGTTGCACGATCTGCCCTTCGTTGTGCATGGACAAAATCAGCACAGGCAACGACGGACATTCGCTCTGCAACACCTTGAGCAATTCCAGGCCGCCCAAGCCAGGCAAGCTGATGTCGAGCAAGAGCATGTCCACATTGCCCGCGCGAATCAGGGCCAGCGCCTCGTCGGTGCTGGCCGCTTCTGCCACCACCTGGATGTCATCCGTGGTGGCCATGATCTGACGGATCCCACCACGCACGATGGCGTGATCGTCTGCGATCACCATGCGAATCATGGCGTCTGCTCCTTGTTCAAGGTCAATTGAATCTCCAGGGTTCGGTCCACAACAATAGACCGAGTGTCATTGTCGGTCATGCGGCGACAAAAAAATGTTCTTTTGGTGCTGCAAATTGCCAGCTATGGAAACCCCTTGCCCAAACGGTGACGCTCCCGCCACGCCGCGCCGCATACTGCGCGGGTTGACACCCATGCCATCATGATCCCGCCTCGACATTTAACCGTCCCTGCTGCCGTGGCCAGCGCCGCTGCCTTGACCTTGCTGGCTGGCGGTTTGCAATGGCTGTTGTGGCCCCACATCCCTCAGCTGCTGTGGCTCCTGTTTTACCCTGCGGTCTACCTCAGTTCATGGCGATGGGGCATGTATGCCGGCATCACCGCCGCCGTCTTTTCGGTTGCCATGGCGTGGGGCCTCTTTGTGCCCACGGTACCCCATTCCCACGGGGCACTGATCCCCACTGCCGTCTTTGCGCTCATGTGCGCCCTGTTTTGCTTCGGACATGAACGTGCTCGCCGCGTGGACCAGCGTCTGAAAACCTTGTTTGCCCAATCGGCCGATGGCATCTGGGTGGCCGATCTGGACGGGCGCTGCCGATCGGTCAATGCCGCCACCTGCCAGTTGCTGGGCTATGCACGGGCCCAGTTGCTGGGGCAATCCATATTTGAGCTGATCCTGCCGGAAGAGGTCGACCGCCTGCGTCGAACCTTGGCGGCCCTGCAGCACGGTGAGGTCCAGCGCCTGGAAGTGAACCTGATCACCCGCGCGGGCGATCACGTCCCTGTGGAACTCAACACCAATGTGCTGCCAGGTGAGGTCTGGGTCATCAGCCTTCGGGACATCAGCCAGCGCAAGGCGGCCGAGGACTCGCTCTTGCGCATGCGTGCTGAACTGTATGAAGCGCAACGGCTCGGCAAGATCGGCAACTGGAAGTGGAACCGCCAAACCGATGAGCTGGTGTGGTCGCCCGAGCTGTACCGGATCTACCATCAGGACCCGAGCAAGCCGCCGCCCACGGTGCACATGCTGGAACAGCTGTACACCCCTGCATCACGGCAGGCGCGGGCCCAGTCCTTGGAACAAGCCCTGCAGACGGGACTCCCGTACGAGGCCGAACGCGAACTGGTGCTGCCCAATGGCGAGCACCGCTGGCTGTTCGTCACCACCGAAGGGCTGTGCGAGCCAGATGGCCGCATCGTGCATCTGCGCGGCACGGCCCAGGACATCACGGAACGCAAGCAGGTTGAGTTGGCTTTGATCGAGTCCCGGCGAGAGTTGCGGGATGTGGCGGCCCACCGCGAGCAGGAACGCGAGCAAGAACGCAAAGCCATTGCGCGCGAGATCCATGATGAATTAGGACAACTGCTGGCTGCCATGCGCATGGACGTCTCGCAACTGCGCCAGCATTGCACCGAGGGCCATCCCGCCAACCCTTTGCTGACCGACTTGAACAAGCTGGTCGAGCGCACCTTCGAAGTGGTGCGCAGCCTGGCCACCAGCCTGCGTCCGACGGCGCTGGATCTGGGTCTGGTCGACGCCTTGGAGTGGCTGGTGGAAGACTTCTCTCTGCGATGGGAGATCCCGTGTGCCTTCCAGCTTGAAGGCGAGCCTTATGAACTGGACGACATGCACGCCACAGCCATCTTCCGGGTGGTCCAGGAGTCCTTGACCAACATTGCCAAACACGCCCAGGCCAGCCAGGTTCACATTGCGCTGCGCTTTGAACCGTCTCAGGT
>JAGWTE010000040.1 GCA_028869095.1 Burkholderiales bacterium | reverse complement strand
GTCAATCCTTCGGCGCCTTCCTGGCCAAGGGCATCACCCTGTACCTGATCGGTGAAGCCAACGACTACACCGGCAAGGGCTTGTCTGGCGGTCGCGTGGTGGTGCGTCCAAGCATCGACTTCCGTGGCAATGCGGTCGAGAACATCATCGTCGGTAACACCGTGCTGTACGGTGCGACCGAAGGTGAAGCTTTCTTCCGTGGCGTGGGTGGCGAGCGTTTCGGCGTGCGTCTGTCGGGTGCCACAGCAGTGGTCGAAGGTACGGGTGACCACGGTTGCGAATACATGACCGGCGGTACCGTTGTTGTGTTGGGCAAGACTGGTCGTAACTTCGCTGCCGGTATGTCTGGTGGTATGGCTTACGTCTTCGACGAAGACGGTCAATTTGCCAAGCGTGTCAACACCGCCCAGGTCGCCCTGGAAAAGGTGCTGCCAGCTGCCGAGCAAGCCGATGCCGGTATCCCGATGCACAAGGGCATGGCTGACGAAGCTGCGCTCAAGAAGCTCATCGAAGACCACCACCGCTGGACCGGTTCGCTGCGTGCTCGCGAGATCCTGGACAACTGGTCGACCGCCATGGCCAAGTTCGTCAAGGTGTTCCCGCACGAGTACCGCCGCGCACTGACCGAAATGGGCGCCAAGCAAGAAGCAACGGCCGTTGTTGCCAAGGCCAAGTCCACCAAGGCCAAGGCCTGATCCGGACGATAGGAGTGAATTGAAATGGGAAAAGTCACTGGCTTTCTGGAATTCGAGCGTCTGGAAGAGGGCTACGAGCCCGTTGAAAAGCGCGTCAAGAACTACAAGGAATTCGTCATTGGTCTGAAGCCTGAAGAGGCCAAGGTCCAAGGCGCTCGTTGTATGGACTGCGGCACCCCGTTCTGCAACAACGGCTGCCCGGTCAACAACATCATTCCGGACTTCAACGACCTGGTGTACCAAGGCGACTGGAAGAACGCGATCGAGGTGCTGCACTCGACCAACAACTTCCCCGACTTCACCGGTCGTGTCTGCCCCGCACCTTGCGAAGCCGCTTGCGTGCTGAACATCAACAACGACGCCGTGGGCATCAAGTCGATCGAACACGCGATCATCGACCGTGCCTGGGCTGAAGGTTGGGTCAAGCCTCAGCCTGCCAAGGTCAAGACCGGCAAGAAGGTTGCTGTCGTGGGCTCTGGCCCTGCTGGCATGGCCGCTGCTCAACAGTTGGCGCGCGTCGGTCACGACGTGACCGTGTTCGAGAAGAACGACACCATCGGTGGTCTGCTGCGCTTCGGTATCCCTGACTTCAAGTTTGACAAGTCGCACATTGACAAGCGTGTCAAGCAAATGGAAGCCGAAGGCGTGGTCTTCAAGACCAACACCATCGTCGGCGAGATGCCCAAATCGGGCGCAGGCTCCAAGGTCACCAACTGGGCCAAGGACACTGTCACGCCGGAGCAACTGAACAAGGATTTCGACGCCGTGATCCTGGCCGGTGGCTCTGAGCATTCGCGTGACCTGCCTGTGCCCGGTCGCGACCTGGCTGGCATCCACTTCGCGATGGAGTTTCTGCCTCAGCAAAACCGCATCAACGCGGGCGGCAAGGTCAAAGACCAGATCATGGCCACGGGCAAGAACGTGATCGTGATCGGTGGTGGTGACACCGGCTCTGACTGCGTCGGCACCTCCAACCGCCATGGCGCCAAGAGCGTGATCCAGTTCGAGCTGATGCCCCAGCCTCCCGAGCAGGAAAACAAGGAGCTGACCTGGCCATACTGGCCGATCAAGCTGCGCACCTCTTCGAGCCACGAAGAAGGCTGCGAGCGTGAGTTCGCCATCGCCACGAAGGAATTCATCGGCGAAAATGGCAAAGTCACCGCAGTCAAGACCGTGCGCGTCGAGTTCAAGAACGGCAAGTTCGAAGAAGTCGCCGGTTCCGAGCAGATCCTCAAGGCCGACTTGGTCTTGCTGGCCATGGGCTTTGTGAACCCCGTTGACACGCTGCTGAGCGGTTTCGGTGTCGAGAAGGATGCCCGTGGCAATGCCAAGGCTTCGACCGACGTCGGTGGCTACAAGACCAACGCACAGAAGGTCTTTGCAGCAGGTGACGTGCGCCGTGGTCAATCGCTGGTGGTCTGGGCCATCCGCGAAGGCCGTCAAGCTGCACGCGAGGTCGATGCCTTCTTGATGGGCTCGACCACTCTGCCTCGTTGATCAAGCTGCTTGATCAATCTCAAAGGCCGCCTTTGGGCGGCCTTTGTCGTTTTCTGACACGCCCTAACCTTAGGGGGATGATGGCTTTGATCCCTAGTACATGGGGTGGCCGAATATCTGAAGGGAACTTACGCTCCTCCAGCTAATTAATCGTTTTACATAGTTGGAGGTGACCATGAAATCGTTTCGTTTGCTGAGTGTGGTCGGGGTGTTTGCCGTTGCCGCACCTGGTGCTTGGGCTCAGTCGATCTCGCCAGCGTCTTACGCTGCGACCATCAATATCGGTCAGACCATCACGATCGACAAAACCATCACCTTGGCTGCCGCTGGTGCCACCAAGGTGGACGTCGTATTCTTGGCTGATAACACTGGCAGCATGGGCGGCACGGTGAACAATGCCAAGGCAGGTGCCACGGCCATCATGAGTGGTCTGAGCGGTGACTACAACTTTGGTGTGGCTCGCTACTATGGTGATCCCTCGGAGTACGGGATGTCGCCCTCGACCTCATTCAACTACCTCACGCCGCTGACATCCAGCGTGGCCACGGCGCAAACCGGCGTCAACGCCTGGAATGCGAGCGGTGGCGGTGATACACCTGAGGCCAACTATTTTGCCCTCAAGCAAACGGCGGATACCTCCGCTTGGCGTTCCGACGCACAGCGCATCGTCGTCTGGTTTGGTGATGCGCCCAGCCACACTGAAACCACGACCAAGACCGATGCCATCAATGCGCTGACAGCGGCTGGCGCCAAGGTTGTAGCCTTCAACAACGGTAGCGTAGGTTCCGGTCTGGACGGTGCCTATGGTGCTGATACGAATCAGGCCTCGTCCTTGGTTGGTGCAGTGGGCGGCTCGCTGACCAATAACTTCACCTCTTTGAGTTCGTCTCAGTTCGTCACGAAGGTGACAGAGCAAATCAGCTTGGCATCGTCTTCGCTGAATCTGTTCTTTGGCTCGAATCTGGCAGGCTCCGGTCTGACGTTGGGCTTTACCTGTACTGATGTGCTCGGCTGTAACAACGTGAGTGGTGGTGAAAGCCGCACCTTCCGTCTGTCCATCACCGGTAACTTGGCTGGCACCTATGCGTTTGACGTGTTTGCTCGTGGCATTGCTGCAACGGAGCATGACGTCATCACGGTTGCCGCTGTACCCGAGCCTTCTGCTGCCTTGATGGTGCTGGGCGGTGCTGGCGTCTTGGGCTTGATGATGCGCCGTCGCAAGTCAGCCTGATCGTTGCCTAAACAAAGGGTATTGCAGCGACTTGAAACGCGAATCGTTTGCTTGCCCTATCATTGCATGGCCGGTGCATAGCGCACCGGCCAATTTTTTTGCCCATGGCTGCTAACCAGTTCCAACTTCCTGACTCCGTTTTGCCTTCGCGCTTGCCTGACACCATGGTCGAGCTGCGAGGGGTGTCCTGCGGCTATGGTGATCGCACCATCTTGCAAGACATCAATCTGGTGGTCCCCAAAGGCAAGGTCGTCGCCCTGATGGGGACCTCGGGTGGGGGCAAAACCACTGTTCTCCGCTTGATCGGTCGTCAGCTTTCCCCTATGAAGGGGCAGGTCTTTCTGGATGGCCGGGACATCGCCGAACTGGATGCCAACGGTCTCATGGCGGCTCGCCGTCGCATGGGCATGTTGTTTCAGTTTGGGGCCCTGTTCACCGACCTGACGGTTTTTGAGAACGTTGCCTTTCCCTTGCGTGAACACACGCGCTTGCCTGAGGCACTGATTCGCGACTTGGTGCTGATGAAGCTCAACGCAGTGGGCCTGCGTGGTGCGCGAGACCTCATGCCCAGCGAGGTGTCAGGCGGCATGGCACGTCGCGTGGCCTTGGCCCGTGCCATGGCGTTGGATCCCGAGTTGATGTTGTATGACGAGCCCTTTGCCGGCTTGGATCCGATTTCGATGGGGGTGGCGGCGCGTTTGATTCGTGAATTGAACGATACGATGGGATTGACCAGCATCATCGTCTCTCATGATGTGGAAGAGACCTTTCTGATTGCCGATCATGTGGTCTTGTTGGCCAATGGCCGCATCGTGGCGCAAGGCACACCCGTTGAAATGCGGGCCAGCGAAGATCCACTGGTTCGGCAGTTTGTGCATGCGGCGCCAGATGGCCCGGTCAGGTTCCATCATCCTGCGCAGGACGCAGGCATTGATTACGGGGTGCGTTGATGCTGGGCTATCTGCGTCCATCTGTGATTGGGCAAGCGGTTCGACTCAAGGTGTCGGACATTGGCTATGCCACTCGCCTGTTCTTCAAACTGTTGTCCATGGTCAGCGCGACATTTCGTCGAGCCCGCTTGGTCGGCGAGCAAATCCACTTTCTGGGCAACCACTCCTTGGCCATCATCGTGGTCTCAGGGCTGTTCGTTGGTTTCGTGTTGGGCCTGCAGGGTTACTACATCTTGCAGCGTTATGGCTCCAGCGAAGCCTTGGGCTTGATGGTGGCCTTGTCCTTGGTGCGTGAGTTGGGGCCGGTGGTGGCCGCTTTGCTCTTTGCTGGACGTGCCGGCACCTCGCTGACGGCAGGCATTGGCCTGATGAAGGCTGGCGAGCAGTTGTCCGCCATGGAAATGATGGCTGTTGATCCCATTCAACGGGTGCTGGCGCCGCGTTTCTGGGCGGGCGTGATCGCCATGCCCTTGTTGGCTGCGGTGTTCTCAGCAGTGGGCATCATTGGTGGCTGGGTGGTTGGTGTGGTCATGATTGGCGTGGATCCTGGCGCCTTTTGGTCGCAGATGCAAAATGGCGTGGAAGTCTGGGCAGACGTCGGCAACGGCTTGCTCAAGAGCGTCGTATTTGGGCTGACGGTGACCTTCGTGGCCTTGCTGCAAGGGTTTGAGTGCCAACCCACGCCTGAGGGTGTTTCACGAGCCACCACCCGTACGGTGGTCATGGCTTCTTTGGCTGTTCTGGCACTGGATTTTGTGCTGACCGCGATGATGTTCTCCATCTGATCGCGTTTGATACGAGGAAAAACAAGCATGCAACGTTCCAAGCATGATGTGTGGGTGGGTTTGTTCGTGCTGATCGGTGCGGCTGCGGTGCTGTTTCTGGCGCTGCAAGCCGGTAACTTGCTGACGCTGTCATTTGATACAGGCTATGTGGTCAAGGCTCGTTTTGACAACATTGGGGGGCTCAAGCCCAAGGCGGCAGTCAAGAGCGCGGGTGTGGTCGTGGGCCGTGTGCAAGCCATCCATTTCGACAGCAAAACCTATCAAGCTGAAGTAGAGATTGCGCTGAACAAAGGTGTGGCCTTTCCAAAGGACACCTCGGCCAAGATCTTGACGGCTGGCCTGCTGGGTGAGCAATACATTGGGCTGGAGCCTGGCTACGAGCAAGTGAGTCTGGCGCAAGGCGATGCCATCAAGTCGACTCAATCGGCCATCGTGCTCGAAAACCTGATCAGCCAGTTCCTCTACAGCAAAGCGGCTGAAGGTGCATCCTCCAATAGCGGAGGCAGTAAATGACACAGGTTGCACTCAAGTCTGCATCCGGTGCTCAGTGTGGAGCACGTGCGATCTTGGGTGGTTTGTTGTTGGTCGCCAGCGTGGTGACCTCAGGATGTGCCACCAAGCAAAACCCGGATCCGCTGGAGTCCTGGAACCGCCAAGTCTTCGCCTTCAATGATGGCTTGGATCGTCGCGTCGTGAAACCTGTTGCGCAAGCCTACAAGGCCGCGACGCCCGACTTCTTTCGCCTCGGCGTGGATAACTTCTTTGGCAATTTCAAGGACGTGTGGGCCACGGCCAACTTGTTCTTGCAAGGCCGCTTTGCCGATGGCACCTTGGGCGTGATGCGTGTAGGCGTGAACTCGACCTTAGGCTTGGGGGGCGTGTTGGACATCGCGACGCCCATGCGTTTGTATCGCGCCAATGAAGATTTTGGCCAGACACTGGGCGTGTGGGGCGTCAAACCAGGGGCTTATATCGTTTGGCCTGTGCTGGGCCCGTCGACCTTGCGCGACTCATTGGGACTGCCTGGCGATCTGTACTTCTCTCCAACACTTTTGTCTCATAACCCGGCAGGTAACAACCGCCTGCGCGTGTGGAATCTGGTGAATGCGCGTGCAGGCTATCTGGATGCGTCCAATCTGGTGGAGGACGTGGCGCTGGATCGTTATGCCTTTGTGCGAGACGCGTTTTTGCAGCGCAGGCAAAATTTGATCTACAACGGTGATCCTCCTATGGAGGATGACGAGGACCCCGAGGCGGCGCCGTCTCCCGAGGCCCCTGCATCTGCATCTCAATGAACTGGGTGCGTCCACCGATCAGCTGGGCGCCGCGTTGTAGTCAACAAGGCCTGTCGGGCCTGCATCAGGCTACGGAAGGAGCGAGATTTTGAAGAACGTGAAATGGAATGGTTTGTTGGCAGCGGCTGTGCTGGCTGCCGTTGGCTTGACATCAGCGCAAGCGGCAGAACCTGCAACCCCGAGTGCCACGGTGGCGCCTGCGAACGTGGCGGCCGATGCGTTCATCAAGGACATCACCACCGACGTGTTTGCCACCGTGCGTGGCGACAAGGCCATCCAGGCCGGTGATCTGCGCAAGATCATTGCCGTCATTGAGGTCAAGATCCTGCCTCACGTCAATTTCCAGCGGATGACGGCTTCCGCAGTGGGCCGTAATTGGCGCCAGGCAACACCTGAGCAGCAAAAGCGCTTGCAGGAAGAGTTCAAGAACCTGCTGGTCTATACCTATGCGGGCGCGGCCGCGCAGATCAAGGACCAAACGGTCGAGTACAAGCCCATGCGCTCGCGCCCCGAGGACACCGAAGTGGTAGTCCGCTCGATCGTGCGTGGGCAAGGGGATCCCATCCAGATTGACTATCGCCTCGAAAAGGTTGGCAATGGCTGGAAGGTCTATGACGTCAATGTGCTGGGTGCCTGGTTGGTGCAGACTTACCAAAGCAGTTTTGCCCAAGAGGTGTCGGCCTCCGGCATTGATGGTCTGATTGCCAAACTGGTTGAGCGCAACAAGCAATTGGCTGCCAAGAAGGCGGGCTGATCATGCTGATGCTGCCTGCCGTCTTGACCCATGCCGACGTGCCGGCTGTGCTGCGTCTGTTTCGAGAAACATTGGAGCAAGCTGCGACACAGGGCAATGTGGATGCGGCGATGCTGACGGTAGATGGGTCGGCGCTGAAGCAGTTTGATTCCAGTGCGCTGGCCGTTCTCTTGGAGTGCCAGCGCATGGCGCGGGGACGTGGGCGAGCCTTTGCCGTGCAGTCCCTGCCGCCTAAATTGACGGAATTGGCGCGTTTGTATGGTGTGGACGGACTGCTGCAGTCCGCCTGATCAGATTTCTTCGGCCCAGGCGAAACCGTCTCGGGCCACCAGGGCGCTGGCCGCAGGCGGCCCCCAGGTGCCCGCCGCGTAGGGGCGCAGGGATTGCGCATCTTGGCTCCAGGCTTCCAGCATCGGCTCCACCCAACGCCACGCCTGCTCTTGCTCGTCTGAACGCACAAACAGATTGAGCCGGCCAGCGAGTGCGTCCAACAGCATGCGCTCGTAAGCCCCCACGCGATCGGTCGGGAAGGCCTTGTCGAAATCCAAGTCCAAGGACACCGGTGACAGGCTTTCATGGCCAGACCCGGTCAGCACGCTGGACACCGTGCCCTTGGCTGCCAGCAGGTGCAACTCCAAGCCATCGTCGGGCTGCAGTTTGATCACCAACTTGTTGGGTGTGTGCGCTCCGGGGAAGATCTGGTGCGGGGTGGGGCGGAAGTTGACCACGATCTCCGCATGACGGTGGGCCATGCGTTTGCCTGTGCGCAGGTAAAACGGCACACCGGCCCAGCGCCAGTTCTGAACTTCGCAGCGCAGCGCGACGAAGGTTTCGGTGTGGCTGTCGGGGGCCACTTTGTCTTCTTCCAGATAACCTTTGACAGGCTGCCCGTTGATCATGCCGCTGCGGTACTGACCCCGAACCACGTCTCGCGCTACGGAGTTGGCGTCAAAGGGCTTGAGGGACTTGAGGACCTTGAGTTTTTCATCCCGAATGGCGTCGGCATCGGCGCTGGATGGGGGCTCCATGGCCACCATGGTCAGCAGTTGCAGGGCATGGTTCTGGATCATGTCCCGCAGCGCGCCGGTGCGGTTGTAGAAGTCGCCACGTGTGCCCACGCCCAGGCTTTCTGCCAGCGTGATCTGGATGTTGGCAATGCTCTCGCGCCGCCATAGCGGTTCAAACAGCACATTGCCAAACCGCAGGGCCATCAAATTTTGAACGGAGGGCTTGCCCAGATAGTGATCGATGCGCAAGGCCTGCTTTTCGCAGAAGACGGCGCTGACGGCGCGGTTGATCTCTTGTGCGCTGGCCAGATCGTGCCCCAAGGGCTTTTCCAGCACGACGCGAACCTTGTCATGGTTCAGGCCGCAGGCACCCAGTTGCTGGCAAATGATGGGGAACAGGTGAGGGCTGGTGGCCAGGTACATCACCGTGGTGTCGGCCTGCCTTTGTGTCAACCAGTCTTTGAGCTTGAGGTAATCGGCCGCGATCGACAGGTCCATGCGCAAATAATGGATTTGCGCCGAGAACTGGTTGAATTCTTCCTGGCTGGGGCGCTTGGCGCTATCGGCCTCTTGCAGGCGTTCTTGCAGCCATTGGCGATAGCCCTGGTCGTCGATGCCATCGCGGGCGACCGCCAGAATGCGCCCGTCGCGGGGCAGCTTGCCGTGGCGCCAAGCCTGGAACAGCGAGGGCATCAACTTGCGCCAGGTCAGGTCGCCGGTGCCGCCAAAAAAGACAAGGTCAAATGACATGTGAAGCAATCATGCGTCGAAAACCTCGACGTAGGGGGTTCTTATCGAGTATGCCCCGAACGTTTGTCATGAAAATGCATTCAAAATAAAGGCAAAGATCCGATTATTGTGATCGCAGAATTTTGAAAAGACATGGGTACCCAACTCGACCAGCTCAAAACATTCACCACGGTGGTCGCTGACACCGGTGATTTCAAGCAATTGGCTCAATTCACGCCCCGTGATGCGACGACCAATCCGTCCTTGATTCTCAAAGCCGTCCAGAAAACCGATTACGCGCCCTTGTTGGCCGAGGTCGTGGCGGCTCACAAGGGTCAGCCGTTGGACGTGATCGTGGACCATGTGCTGGTGCGCTTCGGGCTTGAAATCCTGAAGGTGGTGCCAGGGCGTGTGTCAACCGAGGTCGATGCTCGTCTGAGTTTTGATACCGCGGCCACCCTGGCGCGGGCACGTCGCATCGTGGCGCTGTACGAGGCCGCTGGCATCAGCCGCGATCGGGTTTTGATCAAAATTGCGGCTACGTGGGAAGGCATTCAGGCTGCCCGTGTGCTGGAGCAAGAAGGCATCCATTGCAACTTGACCTTGCTGTTCGCGTTTGCCCAGGCGCAGGCTTGCGGCGATGCCAATGTGCAGTTGATCTCGCCGTTCGTGGGCCGGATCTACGACTGGTACAAGAAGACGGCTGGTGCGCAGTGGGATGAGGCAGCCAAGGCGGGTGTCAACGATCCAGGCGTGCAGTCTGTCACCCGCATCTATCAGCATTACAAAGAGCATGGCATCCGCACCGAAGTGATGGGGGCCAGCTTCCGCAACGTAGGGCAGATCCTGGCTTTGGCCGGATGCGATTTGCTGACCATCAGCCCGGATTTGCTGGCGCAATTGCAGGCCGTGGATGCGCAAACCCAGCCTGTGATCCGTCACCTGACGCCGCCCGTAGCGCCAACGCAGTCCGCTGCGGTGTTGACCGAAGCTGCCTTCCGCTATGCGCTCAACGACGATGCCATGGCCACCGAGAAGCTGGCCGAAGGGATCCGGGCGTTTGCCGCCGATGCTGCCAAACTCGATGCCATGATCGAAGCCTTGCGTTGATCGGGGCCGTATGAGTTTCATCCGCTGTGATCAGACTGTGGCCTGGGCGGCCTTGCAAGGCCACTGGCAGGCGCATGGTCGCGATCTTGATTTGCGAACGCTGTTTGCGGCTGATCCGACCCGCGTGGATCGCTTGACCATCCAGGCGCCCGGGGTGCTGGGTGATTTGTCTCGTGCCAAGTGGGACGTGGCCACGGCTCGCCACTTGTTTGATCTGGCTCGCGAATGTCGCCTGCCCGAGCGCCGAGACGCCATGTTCCGAGGCGACGTGGTCAATTGCAGCGAAGGCCGCGCTGCCCTGCATACAGCGCTGCGTGCGCCGAAGGGACGGGCGCCTTTCAGCGAGCAAGTGCACGCCGTGCTGGATCGCATGTTGGCTTTTGTCGAGCAGATTCGCGCATCGGCTGGAGGCAGCCAGGCTGGCGATATCCACGATGTGGTGAACATTGGCATCGGAGGATCGGATCTGGGGCCTCAGATGGTGGTGCCGGCGCTGGATCCCTTTGTGCATCCGCGTTTGCGCTTTCACTTCGTCTCCAACGTCGACGGTCATGACCTGGCCGAGGTATTGCGCCAAGTCGATGCGCGTCACACCTTGTTCATCGTGGCGTCCAAGACCTTTACCACGCTGGAAACCATGGCCAATGCCCTGGCGGCCAAGCAGTGGTTTTTGGATCAGGGTGGTCAGGACATTGCTCGCCACTTTGTGGCCACCACGACCAATGTTGATGCTGCGGCGGCCTTTGGGATCACCACCACGTTTGGATTCTGGGACTGGGTGGGCGGCCGCTTCTCGATGTGGTCACCGATTGGCTTGCCCATCGCGCTGGCATTAGGGGCCGAGCACTTCAAAGAGATGCTGGCTGGTGCGCATGCGATGGACGAGCACTTTGCTTCTGCGCCATTGGCATCCAATTTGCCGATGTGCCTGGGCCTGCTGGACGTCTGGTATCGCAACTTCCATGGTTATGCCAGCCGCTGTGTGGCGCCTTATCACCATGGCTTGCGTCGCTTGCCGACCTATTTGCAGCAGTTGGTGATGGAGAGCAATGGCAAGGGTGTCGACTCCCATGGCCAGGCCTTGACTTACTCCACATCGGAAGTGGTGTGGGGAGAGCCGGGAACCAATGGGCAGCATGCGTTTTTCCAGATGTTGCACCAGGGCACGGATGTGATCCCGGTGGATTTCATCCTCATCAAGCGGCCAACCTATGGGGACGAGCCACCGATGTCAGCAGGCTTGCGGCGCCTGCTGGACCAGCAGCATGTGACCTTGCTGGCCAATGGTGTGGCGCAAGCGCAGGCGTTGATGTGGGGCAAAGGCACCGACGAGGCGGAACAAGAGGCGCGGCCTCCGACAGCCTCTGCCACCATGCCGGCTCGCGAGTTGGCGTTGCAACGCACCTTCCCGGGTAACCGGCCCAGCCTGACCTTGGTTCTGGATCAGCTCAATCCACGCTCGTTGGGCGCCTTGGTGGCGCTGTACGAACACCGGACCTTTGTGACCGGCGCGCTGTGGGGCATCAACTCCTTCGACCAGTGGGGAGTGGAGTTGGGCAAGGTGCTGTGTAAGGACGTGGCGGCCCGCATGCAATCGGGTGACGTCAGTGGCGTGGATGCGGCGACGGCGGCGATGATTCAACGGTTGCGCTGAGTTTGCCAGAACACCCGGAATGAAAAAGCCCGCTCACGAATGTGGCGGGCTTTTTGTCGTTGGATGAAACGTGAATGGTGGCGTCATTGGCACCACCATCCCTGATCCTGATGTGCGGTCAGGCGTCGATCGTTTCAGACAGGGACTTGCGCATCTTCTTCATGGCTGCCACCTCAATCTGGCGGATGCGCTCGGCGCTGACACCGTATTCGGTTGCCAGGTCGTGTAAGGTCATGCCGCCAGAGCCGTCATCATTGACCTTCAGCCAGCGTTCTTCGACGATGCGGCGGCTGCGGTCATCCAATTGGCCCAGGGCCTGGGTGATGCCATCGCTGGCCAGCCAGTCGCGGCGGTTCGATTCGATCACTCGCGTTGGCTCATGGCGGTCGTCCGCCAAGTAGGCAACGGGTGCCAGGATGCCGTCGTGGTCGTCATCTGCTGGTGCTTCCAGAGCCACGTCCCCACCGGCCAGACGGGTTTCCATTTCGATCACGTCCTCGGGGCGCACATCCAATTCTTGGGCAACCCGCAGGATTTCAGACTCGCTGAAAGCGGAGCGCCCCACCTGCGTGTCGTCAGCGTCACCCTTGTATTGGTGCTTGAGCGAGCGCAGGTTGAAGAACAACTTGCGCTGTGCCTTGGTCGTGGCGACCTTGACCATGCGCCAGTTTTTGAGGATGTATTCGTGGATCTCGGCTTTGATCCAGTGCAGGGCGTAGCTGACCAGTCGCACGCCCTGGTCTGGGTCAAAACGCTTGACAGCCTTCATCAGACCTACGTTGCCCTCTTGAATCAGGTCGCCCTGAGGCAAGCCGTAGCCAACGTATTGGCGGGAGATGGACACCACCAAGCGCAGGTGCGACAGAACCAGCTTTCCAGCGGCTTGCAGATCTTGTTGATCACGCAGGCGGCGAGCCAGGGACTGCTCTTCGTCAGCCTCCAGCATGGGGATGTCTTGCACGGCGCGCACGTAAGCATCCAGGTTGCCCAGCGAGGGCACCATGCTCCAGGGGTCACGGACGGTCAAGGCAGCGGTTGATGTCATGGCCAGAATCCTTTCGGGTTCATCTATCCAAACAATACTAGCACTCAATTGCTTGGAGTGCTAACGGGAAAAAAGTTCCCGGACAGGCATCATGAAATTTGGATTGACCTGATTCAACTCAACTGGGAGCCGCTGTTTTCGAGGGCGGTTCTGACCGTTGCCGCGGCATTGGTCTGGATGGCGATGCTGCCTTGCGCCAGGTTGTTGAACCCAACAGCGGCGTTGGCGACCAGATCTTGCAAGCTGAACGTGACGGCACCGTTGGCCAGATCAAACTGGGACACAACCAAGGTACCGGCCACGATGCGGTAGGCATAGGCTTTGACAGATCCATCGGTGCCAATTTGTCTGCACGTGATCAGGGCGTCGCTGGCCATCGCGCCGCCAGAGCCCAGGCGGTAGGAGGCCGCACCCGTTGGCGCGGCATTGTCCAACTTGACGGAGAGGGAGAGCTCTGCGATCAAGGTGTCTGCGCCTGAGGCTCTTGCCGTGCTCAGTTGCAGGGCCAGAACCGGGCCGATGCCACCGGATGCCCCGGCGTTGATCAAGGCTTGAATCAGACTGGGCTGAGCGACCAAGTCAAACGAGCCGTTGAGCAGGGGGAAATTGCCGTTGTTACGGTTTCGGATTGAGAAATTGCCGCCGCCGGTAGCGGTCGCATCGGCTTGCGCCGTCGACTGGTTGGCCGATTGCGCGGTGGCGCGGTCTGAGGCGCCATTGCCATTGGCGCCGCCGCAACCATGCAGGCCGCTGATTGCTGCCACGGGGAGGCCCAACACCAGGGTGCGTCTGAGGAAATCCATCTTGCGTGTCCTTGCGTGGGTCAGTTCAAGGTGAGACCTGCAGCGGCAGCGCTGAGGATTGCGGACACACCCGGCGAGGGGCGCCAGCCATTGAATTCGCCACTCAACTCGTTGTCTTCAAAGTGCCAAGCCCAGGAAAAGCCCATTTGTTTGCACATGCGCAAGGCGTCGCGGGCGTAGCGTTGACGAGCCAACTCCAGCGAAGTTTGTTTGTTGGGGGGGAGGGACAGGGTCAGCGTTCCCACACTGTTGTTGCTGGCATCGGTGCCTTTGGGGCCAATCGTGAGATTGGGCAGAGCCACTGAGGATGTGAAGGCAATGGTTTTTTGCCCGGCTGTCACGGAGGCCGTGAAAGGCAAGCCGTCCAAAGCCGTGCCGGTTCCCGCCATGGTCAGCAACACCTGATTGGAGAAGGGCCAGGCGGTGGCGCTGGGGCCGCAGTCAACGCGGAAGCCGTTGCTGTCAAGGTTGTCCAAGGTGAGTGTGACCCGGTTGGCGTTGACGCTGATGGCGGTCAGGGTGCGGTGGCTGTCTTTGGCATCGACCACGCTGGCGTTGGACAGGCGGGGGTTGACAGCGGAGAACTCGCCAACGAAGACCGGGACGCCAAATTGCTTGTGGAAGTCGGCCTGAGGGTTGCTGCGGCCCGCGTTCAGGTAGTAGGCGTCGTTGCGGTAGTGGCTGATCAGGCTCAGGTAACTGGAGAAGTCCTGGCTCAGGTTCACACCGGCACGGTTATTGGCTGGGTCGGCGTTGTAGTAGTCCCAGACGTGCCAATGCGTGTAGGCGCTGTCGCCGTACAAGGTGCCCAGCGCCTCATAGGCCCAGTTGGTGACGCCTTGGTGGGTGAAGGGCAGGGGGGCGTACAGGTGGAAGGAGTACACCACGCGTGCGGCCAGATCTTGCACCAGCAACGAGCGGTCTGCCGGGTTGTCCAGATTGCGGAAGATGTCCAGCCCGCGGGCGGCTCCGCCATAAATGCCTTCGACCAAAATGGGGGTCTTGACGTCCTGTGCTCGGATGGCGCCGACGCATCGGTTGGCCAGTGCGCGCCAGTTGTTCAGTGTGGCGGGGTTGGGCGCCAGGGCGTTGAGCTCGGCGAAGGAGCGCGTCGAGTCCGGGTTGGGTTCGTTGAGCAGGTCATAGCCGATGATCTGCGGGTAGGCTGTGGCGGGCCAACGTTTGACGGTGGCGCTCCAGAACCCCACCAAGGCATCTTGCAAAGCAGCTTGTTGCCACAGCTTGCCACCCGGACCTTGGTAAAAGTCCATGACAGCGAAGATCACGCCCATGCCCACGCCTTGCGCCAAGGTCAGGATGTGATCGATCTGCGCCGCGACCTGTTTGTAGCTGGTGGGGGTGGCGGTGTTTTGGGTGCCGAGGGTGATGCCGGCATCGTCCCAACCCCTGGTGGCGATGATGGCGATGTCGTCCGCAGTGATCGAGTAGGGGCCCGCCCAAGCCAGTTGCAGGCGCAAGGCGTTGTAGCCTTTGCGGATGGCCAGGTTGTGGATCGTGGGGGTGACGCCGGTGGCGTTCAGGCTCAAGCCGACATTGGCTGCCGCAACCAAGCCCGCCTTCCAGTATCCCCAGGCGGTGTCTTTGTCGGTGATCGGTAATGCGGGCATGCCTTCGTCCTCTGCGTGTCGGCGGATTTCATTTTTTTAAGCTCGAACGTCATCGCTGGACGCCGGTGCGGTAAGGCAGATTGCCAACCTCGTCACAGTATAGGTACAGGGTTTGTGCGTAAGGGAGGCCCATCTCCCTCAGGGAGGGGGGCGGGTTCCCCCTGTGATTGCG
>JAGWTE010000039.1 GCA_028869095.1 Burkholderiales bacterium | reverse complement strand
CTGGACAAACCTTTCGGCGCCTCAGCCCGCATCACCCAACACGCACAGACCGATTTCACGCCCGCTCAACAACGCTGGCTGGATGACTTCATCACCCGCTACAACACCCGAACCGGTCGATCCAAGTCCTTCAGCCAGGACCACCGCAAGCTGATGGCCGACCCGCGCGTGGTGACCGGCTTCAACCCCTTGTGGAAGGACCTGGTCTACCCCATCGTGGTGGACCGCTCCAAAGGCTCGCGCCTGTGGGACCTGGACGGCAACGAGTACATCGACATCCTGTCTTGCTTTGGGGCAAACCTGTTGGGCTATCAACCCGATGAGCTGGTCCAGGCCATGGTCGACCAATTGCACACGGGCATCGAGGTCGGCCCTCAACACCCCATGGCAGCTGAAGTGGCTGCGCTGATTGCCGAGTTCACCGGCATGGAGCGGGTGGCCTTTTGCAATACCGGCTCAGAAGCGGTGATGGGGGCCATGCGCATGGCCCGCACCGTCACGGGCCGCAAAACCATCGCCATCTTCACCAACTCGTATCACGGCATCTTTGATGAAGTGGTGGTGCGCGGCACGCGCCAATTGCGCTCGCTGTCGGCCGCGCCCGGCATCCTGGCCAATGCGGTAGAAAACATCCTGGTGCTGGACTATGCCCGCGACGAGGCCCTGCAGGTCTTGCGCGAGCGTGCGCATGAGCTGGCAGCGATCATGATCGAGCCGATTCAGAACCGCTACCCCACACTGCAGCCGCGCGAGTTTGTCCAATCGCTGCGGCACATTGCCGACCAGGCCGGTTGCGCCTTGATCTTTGACGAAGTGGTCACGGGTTTTCGGGTGGCGCCCGGTGGGGCGCAAGAGTTCTACGGCGTGCGCGCCGACATCGCCACCTACGGCAAGATCATTGGCGGCGGCCTGCCCTTTGCCGCCATTGCCGGCAGCGCCCATTGGCTGGATGCGCTGGACGGCGGCCATTGGGAGTTTGGCGATGGCTCTTACCCTGAAGCGGGCGTCACCTACTTTGCAGGCACCTTTGTGCGCCACCCTTTGGCCTTGGCGGCGGCACGGGCCACGCTGCGGCATCTCAAGCAAGGGGGGCGCGAGCTGTATCGCACCTTGAACGAGCGCACGCAGCGCATGGTCGATCGTTTGAACGCCGCCTTCGTGCAGCGGCACGCGCCGGTCAAAGCCGTGCATTGCGCCTCCTTGTGGCGCTTGAGTTGGGACGACAACCTCAAGCACGTCAGCCTGTTTTACTACCTGCTGCGCCACCACGGCCTGCATGTGTACGAGCAGTTCGGCCACTTTGTGACCGAGGCCATGAGCGATGCCGACACGGACCGCATCGTGCAGGTCTTTGTGCTGGCGCTGGACGAGTTGATGGCCCAAGGCCTGATCCCCTCACGAGGTGGCTTGCCACCTCGTCCAGACAAAGCGCCCCTCACCCCCGGTCAAACGGAACGGTGGCTCGCTGCCAGTTTTGATGAACACGCACGCAGCGCCTTGAATGAATCGCTGTGCTTGAGTTTGCAAGGTACGGTGCAGATGGATGCTGCGCAGGTGGATGCGGTGCAAATGGATGCCCTGCAAACCGCCTTGGCCGATGTGGTCCAACGCCATGAAGCGTTTCGGACCCGGCTGGACCTCGTCGAGCCCATGCAGAGCGTGGACACGCTTGCCACCTCATCGCCCACCGTGCCCATCACCCGCGTGGATTTGACGGACCAGCCCGATGCCGATGCGGCGCTGGATGCCTTTTGTGAACGCACAGGGCGCCACAGCTTTGATCTGACGCAGGCACCGTTGGCCAAGCTGTATCTGCTGTCGCTCAGCGACGGCCGCGTGGTGGTCTACCTGGCCACCAGCCACCTGATTTTTGATGGCTGGGCGTCCAATGTCTTCTTGAGCGACTTGGCACTGGCCTATCGCGCTCGCTGTGCAGGTAGCGCACCGCAATGGGGGCCCGTTGAATCCCCTCGCGACTTTGCAGTGCAAGAACAAGCCCGCTGGCAAAGCCCGCAAGCCCAGGCGGATCTGGCCTATTGGTGCGAGCAACTGCGCAACCCGCCACCGCCCGTCAGCCTGGGCGACCGCGCTCCCACCGGCCCACGCACCTTTGCGGGCAACACGGCGCGGACGGTGATCCAAGGCGCGGCCTTGGCCACACTGCAAGCGCAAGCGCGCCAACACAAAGCCACGCTGTTCCAGGTCATGCTGACGGTGGTGACACTGCTGGTGCAGCGGCGCACAAGGCAAGACGACATGGTGCTGTCCGTTCCCTATGCCAGCCAAAACCTGGCCCGCCATGCCCCCCTGATTGCCGATGGCGTGCTGGACCTGCCCTTGCGGCTGACTTGCCATGCGGGTCATGACTTCGCCACCGTGTTGCGCCACGTGCGCGAGCGCCTGATGGATGCCTTGGAACACCCCCTGGTCACCCAAGGCAGCGTGGCACGGGCATTGAACTTGCCCAGCGTGGGCAACCGGCCGCCTTTGACTGGCGTGTTCTTCAACTTCAACCCGCGCATCGACCTCAGCGGCTTTGCGCCTTTGCAAGCGCAGGTGTACGAAGCCCGCAAACTGGGCTTGCTCAGCGAGTTGATCTTCAACTTCTACGACACGCCCGACGCCATCACGCTGGACCTGCACCACAGCACCGAGTTCTTCAGCCCTGAGCGGGTGCAGTCCTTGCTGCAAGAACTCCAAGACTTGATTCAAGCGCTGGGACGCGCGCAAGAACCAACCCAGCAGCCAACACAAAAACATCAGCAGGACCCAGAGCAGACGCCCAGCGTCAACGACGACCCCATCGCGCGCTTCAATGCCACCGACACAGCCTATGAGCCCGGTCTGCGCCTGGGCGATCTGATCCGGCGCAGCGTGGCCCAGCACCCACACGCCATCGCCGTTCGCTTCGAAGGCCAGGCCCTGACTTATCGGCAACTGGATCAACAAGCCCGCGCACTGGCCCATCATCTGCGCGGCCTGGGCGTCAAGCCTGGCTCGCTGGTCGGCGTGTGCCTGGACCGCAGCCTGGAGCTGGTCACCGCCTTGCTGGGCGTGGTGTACAGCGGGGGCGCCTATGTGCCGCTGGACCCGGCCTATCCCAAAGAGCGGCTGGCCCACATGTGTGAAGACGCAGCCATGCGCGTGGTGCTCAGCCGCCAAGGCGAGTTGACGCGCATTGGCATGACCTTCCCACCCGGCACGCACGTGGTCCCCATGGACCAGAGCGAGGTGTGGATGCCAGCCAGCCCACCGCTGCGCTCGGCTGAGGACCTGTTGGGCTCGCCACAAGACCCGGCTTATGTGATCTTCACGTCGGGCTCGACCGGGCGGCCCAAGGGGGCCATGAACTCACACGCGGGTGTGGTCAACCGTTTGCTGTGGATGCAGCAAACCTACTCCTTGAGCCAGCAAGACCGCGTCCTGCAAAAAACGCCCTACAGCTTTGACGTGTCGGTGTGGGAGTTCTTCTGGCCCTTGATGACCGGCGCCTGCCTGGTCGTGGCCAAGCCAGATGGCCATCGCGACACGGGCTATCTGATCGACCTGATTGCACGCGACCAGGTCTCGGTGCTGCACTTTGTGCCCTCCATGCTGGGGCTGTTTCTGGAAGCGGGCGACCTCTCACCCTGCGCCTCCATTCGTCAGGTCATGTGCTCGGGCGAGGCTTTGCCGATTGAAACGGTCAATCGCTTCTTTGCGCGCCTGCCCCATGCGCGGCTGGCCAATCTCTACGGCCCCACCGAAGCGGCCATCGACGTCAGCTATTGGGACTGCCAGCCCAACGACCCGCGCGGCATCGTTCCCATTGGCCGCCCCGTGGCCAACACCCGGCTGTATGTGCTGGATGACGAACTCCAGCCCTTGCCCATCGGCACCACAGGCGAGCTCTACATCGGCGGCGTGCAAGTGGGCATGGGCTATGTCTCGCGCCCCGACCTGACGGCCGAACGCTTCCTGCCTGATCCCTTCCAAGGTGGCGGGCGCTTGTACAAAACAGGCGACCTGGCCCGCTGGCTGCCCGAAGGCGTCCTGGCCTACCAAGGACGGGCTGACCAGCAAATCAAGATGGCTGGCAACCGCATTGAGCTAGGCGAGATCGAAGCCTGCTTGCAGCAACACCCTGACGTGCAACAGGCCGTGGTGCTGGCCCATGCTTTCACGCCGCAAGACATGCGACTGGTGGCCTGCGTGCTGCCACGAATGGCCGACGCCAACCCACCGCCCGCTGCCGAAGATTTGAAAACCCACCTGGCCGCGCAGTTGCCCAAGTACATGCTGCCCCAGCATGTGCTGCAGGTGGACACCATCCCCTTGCTACCCAATGGCAAGACCGACCGCAAGACTTTGGATGGCCGTGTGGAGTCTCTGCTGGCAACGGCCACCCCGCAGCAAGCCCAAACACCTGCCCAGGCACCCACCCTGACACCCGCCATCGCCCCCAGGCTGCGGCAATGGAACCAGACCGATGCGCCGCCCCCACCCTTCAAGCGAATCGAGCAATGGGTGGCGCATCAGGCCAGCCGCACACCCGACACCATCGCGCTGCAATCGCGCGGTGTGCGCCTGAGCTACCGTGAGCTGGACCATCGTGCCAACCGCTTCGCCAACCTCTTGGTGCAGCAAGGCCTGGGCGAAGGCGATCTGGTTGGGCTGTGCCTGAGCCGAGGCCCCGACCTCTTGCCCGCCCTGCTGGGCATCCTCAAAACCGGCGCAGCCTATGTGCCGCTGGACCCGGGCTTTCCCAAAGACCGGCTGCACTACATGGCGCAAGATGCCGGCGTGCAACGGGTCATCACCGAAGCGGCCCACGCCGACCGATCCGGCGTGCCCCGCGCTCAGCAAATTCGCATTGATGACGATGCAGCCCTGATCCAGGCCGCCGACACCACCGCGCCCCAGCCCCTGCGCGCTTTGAGCGACCACGCTGTGGCCTATGTCATCTACACATCCGGATCGACGGGCCAGCCCAAGGGCGTGGTCTTGCCCCAATCGGCGGTGTGCAACTTCCTGGCCAGCATGCAGCGCGAGCCGGGGCTGCAAGCCGATGACCATTTACTGGCCGTGACCACCCTGTCATTTGACATCGCGGTGCTGGAATTGTTCTTGCCCCTGATCACCGGCGCGCGCGTGGTGCTGGCCCAGCGCGAAGACGCCATCGATGGCGAAGCCTTGTCCCGCATGGTGACGGACGAAGGCATCACCGTGATGCAAGCCACCCCCACCACCTGGCACATGCTGATGGACCTGGGCTGGACTGCGCCCCCAGGCTTCAAAGCCCTTTGCGGCGGCGAGCCCTTGCCGCCCTCCCTGGCCCAACAATTATTGGGACAAGGCATCGCCTTGTGGAACCTGTATGGCCCCACCGAGACCACCGTGTGGTCCACACTCACCCGCATCACCGATGGCCACAGCAAGATCACCATTGGACATCCCATTGCCAACACGCAAGTGTGGGTGGTGGACGAGCACATGCGCCCCTGCCCCATCGGACAAGAAGGCGAGATCTGCATCGGCGGCGACGGGGTGGCCTTGGGCTACTTCAAACGTCCCGAACTGACCGCCGAGCGCTTTGTGCCCGATCCCTTCCGCACCACCGCATCGCACGCACATCAGCCCGGCCATCCACCCCACCATTCACCTCGCCTCTATCGCACCGGCGACCTGGGCCGCTGGCGCGAAGACGGCTGCCTGGAACACCTGGGCCGGCTGGACTTCCAGGTCAAGATCCGTGGCTACCGCATCGAGTTGGGCGAGATCGAAGCGCGCCTGGCGGCACAGCCCGGCGTGGCCCGCACCGTGGTCATGGCACGTGAAGACACCCCGGGTGACGTGCGCCTGGTGGCCTACCTCACCGCCCATCCAGCGCACAAGGGCCACGCGCTCGATACAGCAGCGCTGCGACAAGCCTTGCGGGCCGATCTGCCCGATTACATGGTGCCCCAGCACATCGTGGTGCTCGATGCCCTGCCCTTGCTGCCCAACGGCAAGATTGACCGCAAGGCCCTGCCTGCGCCACAAGCCATCACACAGGCCATGCCATCCGTTGCGGCCCCATCTTGGACCCCAGGTGTGGCCCAGGCCATGGCCGAGGTGCTGGGCTTGCCCACCGTGGGCCCAGATGCCAACTTCTTTGAACTGGGCGGGCACTCCCTGCTGGCCGCGCGCTTGTCGGCCAAGTTGATCGAACAGTTGGGACATCGTCCCAGCTTGCGCACGATCTTCGAGCACCCCACGCCACGCTTGCTGGCCACGGTGTTGGCGCAAGGGCAAAGCGCGCATCCGCAAGCCGATGCCATCCCCAAACGAGCCGCCCACGGGGCCGATCCAAACTGGGCCCCGCTGTCGGCCATGCAGCAACGCGTGTGGTTTTTGGAGAACCTCAACCCCCATACGGTCGCCCACAACACCCCCTCGGGCCACCGCCTGATCGGCCCACTGGATGTGGCGGCATTCAACCAAGCCTTCCAATTGTTGATTCAGCGCCAGAGCGTGCTGCGCACCGTCATCGAACAGGTCGACGACGAAGCGCGCCAACGCATCTTGCCCACCCTGGACTACCCGCTGCTGCCACTGACCGACCTCGGTGCCCTGCCCCCCCACGAGCGCGAACCCCGCGTCCAGCAAGACATCCAAACCTTGCTCGCGCAAACCTATGACCTGCAAGCCGGGCCCCTGTTCAGCGCCCACCTGTGGCGCCTGTCCAGCACCGAGCACATCTTCTTTTTGCAAACCCATCACCTGATCTGGGATGGCTGGTCCTTCGACATCTTCTATCAGGACATGGCCGAGTTGTATGAGGCCTGCCGCACACACCGCGCCCCACAGCTGCCGCCCATCACGGCCGACTATGGGGACTTCGCCGCGTGGCAACAGACCTGGTTGAGCGGCCCCGAACTGGCCCGCCAAGTCAACCACTGGCGCGACACCCTCACGCCCTTGCCCGCCCCCTTGAACCTGCCGCTGGACCACCCTCGCCCCGACTTCATGTCTGGCCAAGGTGGCAGCGTGCAATTCAATCTGGACGCCCACACCACCCGCATCCTGCGTGACCAAGCCCAAGCCCAAGGCCGCACCTTGTACGTCACCTTATTGGGTGCATTTGCCTGGGTCTTGCAGCAGGTCTGCGGCCAAAACGACTTTGTGGTGGGCACGCCCGTGCGCGGCCGCGAGCATCCAGGGCTGGAGCCCTTGATGGGCTTCTTCGTCAACATGCTGCCGCTGCGCATGACGGTGGACCCGAGCGCGCGCATGAACGAGTGGCTCGATCAGGTCAACCGCCAGGTGGTGGCCGCCTTTGCCTACCCCGACGCGCCCTTTGAACACCTGGTGCGCGAACTGCGCGTGCCACGCGACCCCAGCCGCTCGGCCATCTATCAGGTTGCCTTCTCGTATCAGGACGTGCGCGAGCGGCCCACTCATTGGGGCAATGTCGCCCACCAGCGCCTGCCTGTGCCCATCGTCAGCTCGGCCCAAGACCTGGGGCTGTGGTGCGTGGAGACGACCGAGCACATTGAGTTCCTCTTCACCTACAACGCCGATGTGCTGGCGCCTGCCAGCGTCAGCCGCCTGGGCGAGCAAGTCCAATACGTGCTGCAGGCTTTGTGCACCCGTGCGGATGGCCCCTTGCAGGACTACCGCATCCAGGGCCACGGCGCCATCACGCAGCCAGCCACGGCGCCTGTCCCAGAGGATCAGCCCAACTCGGCAACGAACGGCGCCACTCTACCCCGCACCCAGGCAGAACAGGTCATCGCCGAAGTCTGGTCCCGTTTGCTCGAGGTGCCCTCCATCCACACCAGCGACAACTTCTTCGACTTGGGTGGACACTCCCTGCTCGCGATGCGGGCCGTCACCGAGATCAACCGCAGGCTCAATGCCGCGTTGACGATCCGACAATTGATCTTCAGCACCTTGGCGCAACTGGCCAGCCACGCCGAGTCCACACACGCGCAACCCGATCAGCCCCCCCTGCAGCCCCCCCCTCCGTCGGCCAAAAAGGGCTGGGTCCGCCACTGGGTGGGCAAGCTGACTTCGTGAAGCCCCTGTCTCATGTCCTTGATTCCCTTCCGATTCGGCACCCCAGGTCAACAGCTGTTTGGCGCCTTGCATGCGCAGAACATGGCGCCGGCACGCCTGGGGGTGCTGCTGTGCAACCCGCTGGGGCAAGAGGCGGTGCGGATCCATCGCTTCTACCGGGTCTTGGCGGACCGGCTGGCGCAAGCCGGTATCCCCACCCTGCGCTTTGACTACTACGGCACGGGCGACGCCGATGGCGATGACCTGGACGGCGACCTGACGCGCTGGTGCGCTGACATCGGGCTCGCGCAGCAAGCCCTCCTGCAACGCATTGCCTGCCAACAAGTGGCCTGGTTTGGTGCCCGACTGGGCGGCACCCTGGCGGCCATGGCATCCAGCCAGGTCGAACGCGCCCCCGACATCTTGGCTTTGTGGGAGCCCATCGTGGAAGGCCCCGCCTACCTGCGCGAACTGGCCGTGGAGCACGTGGCGCTGGTCTCCAGCGACTATCGCCGCCCCGAACCTTCACCTGGATTGGAACCCCATGGCGAAGCATTGGGCCTGGGCATGAGCCCGGCCCTGATTGAGCAGATCCGACGCATCCCGCCTCAGGTACTGGAACAGGTTCACTGCCAAGAATTGATCATCGTCAGCCAATCTCACAACGAACCGCCAAACACATCGGCCACCTCACGTCAAAGCGCGATGCCAAAACGCCGCCGCCACCTGCCGCTGCAAGTGCCCTTTGACTGGACATCCGAAGAGGCCCTGAACACCGCCTTGGTCCCGCCCGTCGCCCTGCAACTGCTAACCCGAACCTTGCAAGGATGCGCGACATGAGTGAACACGTCGTCACCTTCGGCGCGCAGCAAGGCCTGGTCGGCACCTTGAGCATCCCAACCGACGTTGCCCCTCACGCCCTGGCCTTTGTCCTGCTCAACGCGGGGGTGATTCCACGCATGGGCCCGCATCGCTTCAACGTCAAATTGGCGCGAGCCCTGGCTCAACAAGGCATCAGCAGCTTGCGCCTGGACCTGTCCGGCCAGGGCGACAGCCAGCCCGCCCTTGGCAACTTGCACTACGAGCACCAAGCCCAGGCCGATCTGCGCGCCGCCATGGACGAAGTGACCGCCCACACGGGCATCACCCGCTTTGTGATTGCCGGCATTTGCTCCGGTGCCGTCACAGGCCTGGCCGTGGCCCGAAAAGACCCACGCGTGGTCGGCCTGTGGATGCTGGATGGCCACGCATATGCAACCTGGCGCTCCACGCTCTGGCGCATCGCGCGGCAACTGCGCTACCAGTTTTCAGGAACGGTGCGGACCTGGCTGGCGCGCCTGCTCGATCAGTTCCGTCCCCAAAGCGCCGTCGCCCCCCATCCCCAGATCGACTACGGAGTCCGCTCGCTCTCACGCGCCGAGTTCGCGCAGGCACTGCAAAACCTGGTCGACCGGGGCGTACAGGTCTACTTGGTCTACACACTCGACAAGCTGTGGTCCTACAGCTATGGCGGGCAGTTTCGAGACACCTTCAAACGTCACGCTTTTGTCGATGAGGTCATCTGCGAACACCGCCCCGACATGGATCACACGCTCACCAAACTGTCTGCCCAGCAAGAGGTGATCAGCCAGATCGCAGCCTGGGCCAGACAGATCCCCATGGCCCACTGAGCCCCTCCTCATGCGACGCCCGTACCTGCTGATCAGCCTGGGGCTCACTGGGCTCGCTCTAAGCGTGGTCCTGTGCCTGGTCTTGAGCTGGCTCTGGCACACCGCCATCGCCGGCTCCACCCCCGTGCCAAGCCACTCGCCCCACCCGCTCATTCGCTTGGCGATCCTGGGTGACTCCGACAGCCATGCCTACCATGACACACTGAGCTTCCCCTTGGGCAGCCCATCGCGCGGCAGCCAGCATCGCCCCCAGACCTGGCAATGGAGCGAGATCTTGGCCCAACTGCGTGGCGATCAAGTCGACCTTGGCCCCTGGGGCATCTGGGGTGCGCCCCAATCCGTGGCCTTGCTGCAAGACGCCATGGGCCTGGGGGGACGCTCACCGCGCAAAATGGACCACCAATACAACTTCGCCCAAAGCGGGGCTGGTTGCGACGCACTCATCCGCTACCGCATGGCTCGCCGGCTGGTTCAACTCATGGATCAGGCGCCACAAGCTTGGGTCAATGGCATCGTGCTCATCCGCATCGGCATCAATGACCTGGGCACCCGTGAGGCCCTGCAAGCCCTGTCACTGGACCCGATGGATCGCCAGGTCCAAGCAAGCATCACCGCCTGCATCGCCCAGCACGCCCAGACCATTCAACTCATCCACGCACATCATCCCCACACCCGCATCGTGCTGGTGGGTTTGTTCAACAACATGGATTGGCCGCCCTATGTGGCGCTGTGGCAAACAGCCCAAGCCCGATCCCGCATCCAGCAAGGGCTGGCTGTGTTCAACACCGCCTTGCAGCAGTTGGCAGCCCAAGATACCCGATTGGCTTACCTGGACGACCAAGCCTGGTTTGCGGACCATTGGGGCTCGCGTGACGCGGCCGGCCACCCCGCCTACCACCCACTGCGCATCGGCAACATGCCCCCCATCACGCACAGCCAGGGAAACGAGCTGACACACGCCACGCTGGCAGACGGGCACAACGGCACGGCGTGGAACTTGTTGTGGACCCAGGCCTTGATCCACTTGCTGAACCAACGCTTTGACACCCACATCCAGCCCATCACGGATGAGGATGCCGCGGGCTTCATGGCCCGACAATATGCTCAGCCACCCGACCTGGCGCACATGCCCCATCCCTTGGCCCAACCATGAAGCTGCCCACGCACATCCTGCCACTGGACGCGTCCCCCCTGGGGGTGACGCTGTGGCTGGTATCGCTGGATGTGGATGTGACTGCGCGTGACCTGGCCATGCTGTCGGCCACAGAACGCGAACGCGCCGCACGCTTTCGGTTTGAACGCGATGCGCAGCGCTACCGTGCCAGCCACGCGGCCTTACGGCGCATCCTGGCCCATGCGCTGGGGCTGGCCGACCCCGCCCAGATCGGGTACGAACGCCATGCCCACGGCAAGCCCCAGTTGGCTTCGCACCCACTGCACTTCAACATGAGCCACAGTGGAGACTGGGCTTTGATCGGCATCAGCGCCACGCATGCCATGGGGGTCGACCTGGAGGTCCAGATCGCAGGCCGCCCCATGCCTGATACAGCCGATTTGGCCTTGCAACAGTTCACCGAAGCCGAGTACGCGGCCTTCCTGTCCATCCCGATCGACCAACGCGAAGCGGCGTTCTTGCGCGGCTGGACCCGCAAAGAAGCCTGCCTCAAAGCCGTGGGCCATGGCTTGCTCATCGAGCCACGTTCGTTTGAGGCCGGCATCGGTCCGGCGCACCGAACCACCACCCTCGCAAGCCCACAAGGGCTCCATCAGGTCGAGGTGATCAGCCTGGCGTGGCCCACGCAGGCTGCTGGCCGTGATGCCACACAAGCCGCCGTGGCCCGGCTCGATCAACGAGCCACTTTACGAAAGGCCCCGGGCCCCAAGGGCTGCAAGGAATGAGAACTCGGTACACGCCCCTCGGCCGTCCCGATGAAGAACAGGCCACCGGGCCGCAAGCGTGTCAACACGCGATCCACCACGGCTTGCTTGGTCGGTGGATCAAAATAGATCAGCACATTGCGCAAGAAAATGACATCGAACGGACCGATGCCATCGATCTCCTGACACAGGTTGAGCTGCCCGAATCGAACACGGTCGCGCAACTTATCCTGAATCTGCACCAGTCCTTCCGATTCCGCCTCCCCTCGCAGGCAATAGCGTTTGAGCCGCTCCGGCGACACACGGCTCAGCCGTTCCGCCGGAAAAATCGCCTCACTGGCACTGCGCAGCACGCGGTCGCTGATGTCCGTTCCCAGCACCGACCATTCGGTGCCAATGCGTCCATGCAACTGCATGTCCGCCAGCAACATGGCCGTGCTGTAGGCCTCATCGCCAAACGACGAGGCCGCGCTCCAAACCGCCACATGCTTGGGCTTGGTCCGCCCCAGCTCCCGCTCAAGCAAGTCAAAGTGCGCAGGCTCGCGGAAAAAGTAAGTCTCATTGGTGGTCAGCAAATCCACCGCCATCTGAAACTCACCGCCGTCGTCATGACTGGAGATCAGCTCAAAGTATTGATCGAATCCGTCCAACCCGATCCGCTGGATCCGCGCCGCCAGACGCGAGGTCACCAGCGGCTTCTTGCTGTCGGGAAACGACAGCCCGACCGTCGCATACATCAAGCCCGTGATCTGGCGGAAGGTCTCGTCGCATAGCACATCCATGGGGATGCACTCCTCAGTAAGGACGGAAGTTACCGCGCGTACCCGTGGCCTGCTGCCTGGGCTCCACGGCCTGTGGCTTGACCGTAGCGCGCATGGGCGAATTCGGGGCGCGACGCTCGACCCCGCCTGGGGCGGCCGACTTGGCCTTCGTACTCGAAGCGCCTTCGTTCCCCAAGTGGAAGAAGGCCACCGCCTCCAGCAGTTGTTCAGCCTGCCCCGACAACTCTTCCGAGGTCGCGGCCAACTCTTCCGAAGCCGATGCATTTTGCTGTGTGGCCTTGCTGAGTTGCCCCATCGCCCCGCCAATCTGCGTCACTGCCTGGCTCTGCTCTTGCGACGCCGCCGCAATCTCTTGCACCAGATCGCTGGTCTTGCTGATGGAGGGCACGATCTCGCCCAGCAGCTTGCCTGCCCGCTCTGCCGTGGCCACGCTGTTGCTTGCCAGATCCCCAATTTCCTGAGCGGCTTCCTGGCTGCGTTCGGCCAGCTTGCGAACCTCGTCGGCCACCACGGCAAAGCCCTTGCCGTGTTCACCGGCCCGCGCCGCTTCAATGGCCGCGTTCAAAGCCAGCAAATTGGTCTGATAGGCGATGTCATCGACGATCGAGATCTTTTGCGCGATCTGAGTCATGGCCTCCACGGTTTTCGTCACCGCTTGACCGCCCTCACCGGCTTCCTTGCTGGCCTTGGTGGCCATGCCATCGGTCACCTTTGCGTTCTCGCTGTTTTGCGTGATCGAGGCCGACATCTGGTCAACCGACGCCGTGGTCTCTTCCACAGACGAGGCTTGCTCGGTGGCCGATTGAGACAAGGCCTGCGCGGTGGAGCTGACCTGGCTGGCCGCCCCATTCAGCGCATCCGCTGCGGCGCGCACCTCCTGGATGATGCTGGCCAGCGTGTCACAACTGGAATTGGCGTCGTTCTTCACCTGATCGAAAGTGCCTTGCGCATCGCGGGTGATGCGCTGTGTCAGGTCACCCGCCGCCAGCCCGGAGAACACCCGGCCCACGTCTTCGATGATGGCCGACAGCTTTTCGCTGGTGGCATTGGCATCGCTCTTCATCTGCCCAAAGGTGCCCTTGTAATCACGCGCAATGCGCTGAGTCAGGTCGCCCTCGGCCAAGGCGCCAAACACGCGGCCAACGTCGTCAAAGATCACCGACGTCGTCTCCATCAAGACGTTGACGCCAGAGCACAGGGCCTCGATCGGACCGCTCTTGCCCTCCAGTGGAATACGTTGGCTCAGATCACCGTCTTTGGCTGCGCTGGTCACTTGCTGGGCCTGCTCCACCGCCTGACGCAACATCTGGTTGGCACGGACTTCGGCCGTCACATCGGTGGCGTACTTGACCACTTTGAAGGGCTTGCCATTGAGGTCCATGATCGGGTTGTAGGAGGCCTGAATCCAGATCTCTTTGCCCCCGCGCCCCACGCGCTTGTATTGCCCGGAGTCGTACTCGCCACGCGCCAGCTTTTCCCAGAACATGCGGTAGTCCACGCTGTTGCGATAGCCTGGATCGACAAACATCGAATGATGCTGGCCCTTGATGTCGTGCAACGAGTAGCCCAAGGTATCCAGGAAGTTGTCGTTGGCATTCAAAATCTTGCCGTCCAGGCTGAACTCGATCACGGCTTGAGCCTTGCTGATCGCATTGATCTGCCCCTCGAAGTCGGCGTTTTGCAACTTGGTTTGGGTCACGTCCGTGGCGATCTTGACGATCTTGACGACGCGTCCCATCTCATCCATGACGGGCGCATAAATCGCCTGAATCCAGACTTCATTGCCATTCTTGGCAATGCGCTTGAAGATGTCGTTCTGGACCTTGCCCGCATTGAGGTCGAACCAGAACTGTTTGTAGGCTGGGGTGGATGAATACGTCGGATCGACGAACATCGAATGGTGCCGGCCCACGATTTCATCGCTGCGGTAACCCATCAGCTGCAGGAGCTTGGCATTGGCCTGCAGCACCTCGCCAGCCAGGCTGAACTCGATGTAAGCAAAAGAGTTGTCGATGGCATTGAGGATGCCCTTGGCATTCTGACGCTCGATCTCGGCTGCGGTGATGTCGTAACGCACTCCCAGGTATTTCATCGGCTGCCATCGTCGCCCAATATCGGCGCCACCACAGCATCCACGTAGTAAGGGGTGCCGTCTTTGGCGCGGTTCTTGATTACGCCGCGGAAGATGTTGCCACGCCCAATCGTCGACCACATCTGCTTGAAGGTCTCCTTGGGCATGTCGGGGTGGCGCGTCACGCTGTGCGGATGCCCAATCAATTCGTCGCGGCTGTATTTCGAGATCTCGAGATATTTCTCGTTGATGCTCAGGATGTCGCCCTTTTTGTCGGCCTCCGAGACGATGCTCGTCACGTTCATGATCTCGGTCCGAATCTTCAACTCGGCCTCAACCTCTTTGAGCTGTTTCTGGACCCGTGCCAGGCTGGCTTCAGCCTCAACGCGAGCTTGCTCCTGCTGCTTCAGTTGCTCCGCAGCTTGTTGAAGTTGGTTGCCAGCAAACAGACGTGCCAGCACGGACAGTTGGGGTTGATTCATCGTGACGCTCCCGCGGCAAAGTAGACCAAGCAGTTGGTGACGCGGCCAGCCAAGACGGAACAACGCTACTACGGGGCGATCATGGGCAAGCCGTGCATGTCGCCACCACACATGGTTTCGTCAAAACGGGCCATTTGTTGAACGGGGCGCCCTACTGAATTGCCGCACTTTTCACGAATGGCCGCAGGAAACGAGAGCCTCTTCAAACAAGGGCCTCAAGTGCGGTGGCGTCTTGTCCGAAAAAAACATGGTTCAAGAACGCCCACGCAGTGAGCGCGGCAAACCACGTCTTCGATGTAACCTTGCCGCATGAGCAAGAAACTACATTTATCAGCAGACCAGATCCAAGTGCTGGCGCCAGGCCTGGGCACGTGCATGGCCACGGACAAGATTGCCGTTCAAGGCTTGCCGGTTCGGTTCATGTACCGCGAGCAGCCTGTCCACGCATCGGACAGTGGCTGGCGTTTTTTATCAGGGCTGGAGAGCGACGCCTACATGGAGAACGCCAACAACCAAGGGGCGCACGACGTCAACTACGTCGCCAACGTCGATCCCTCGGTCATTCCCTTTTTGACTGCCCCCATCGGTTCGGCTTTTGAAAAAACCGACGAGGGCGGCGACTTTCAGGACGCCGGCGACTGGGAACCTGACGAAGACTGAAGCAAGGCCGCCTCG
>JAGWTE010000249.1 GCA_028869095.1 Burkholderiales bacterium | reverse complement strand
CCTATGCCATTGTGGAGCGCACGTTGAAGCGGGCGCAGCAACGTGTGCCCGGCCTGTGTTTGCGACCGTGGCTGCAAGCGTTCAAGGACTATGCGTTTGACCGGCGGGTGTTTGGCGCAGAAGAGATTCGCTTGCAGATCGATGCTGCTGAGGTGTCGGGCACCAATGGTTGGATGTTGTGGAACCCGCGTAACCGCTATACCGAAGAGGGGCTCAAGTCAGCCAGAACCTCCTTGCTCATCCCGGCGGCATCCAAGCCAGCGAGTGCGCCATGACGATGAGAGGGGCAGGCCTTTGGAAGGCGCTCTGCGTGGGGGCGCTGCTGTTGCCCGCGTTGTTGCGGGCACAGGAGGTGGACCTGACCCAGCAGAACTGGGCGCCGCTTGATGCGGCTGTGCAGGCGCAAATCGCGGCAGGGCAGATGCCCGGCGCGGTCATGGTGTATGGCGACGCAAACCACATCTGGTTGCGCAAGGCCTGGGGCTTGCGTGCGCGTGTGCCGCAAGCCGAGCCCATGACCGTGGACACGGTGTTTGATCTGGCCTCGGTGACCAAGGTGGTGGCGACCACAACAGCGGTACTGCAATTGGTGGAGCATGGCCGTTTAAATTTGGATGCACCGGTGGCGCAGTACTGGCCGGCCTTTGCCTCCAATGGCAAAGGGACCATCACGGTGCGCCAGTTGTTGACCCACCTGTCTGGGCTGCGGGCGGATTTGGATTTGCGCGAGAACTGGAATGGGCCAGAGCAGACTCTGCAGCGGGTGGTGGCCGAAAAGCCCGTGGTGACACCGGGCACGCGCATGATCTACAGCGACATCAATTTCATCGTCTTGGGCGAGTTGGTGCAACGCGTGGCGAGGATGCCTTTGCCAGCCTATGTGCGGCGTCGGATCTTGCAGCCTTTGCACATGCATGACACGGCTTATTTGCCGGGGCGTGCGGTGTGGCCGCGGGTGGCGCCCACCGAGTTGCTGGCCGATGGTCATGTGCTGCGGGGCCAGGTGCATGACCCCAGTGCACGCCGCATGGGGGGCGTGGCCGGGCATGCCGGGTTGTTTGGAACGGCCGATGACCTGGCGCGTTTCGCTCAGGCCCTGTTGCAGCCGGGGCGCTTGCTCCAAGCGACCACTTTGGCTGAGATGCAGCTTCGCGCCAGTCCGCCCGAGGAGCCTGACCCACGTGGCCTGGGTTGGGCTTTGCAAGCGCCATTGGTGGCCAACCGTGACGAGTTGGCGCCCCAAGGCCTGATCGCTCACACGGGCTACACCGGCACCGGCCTCTGGATTGACCTGGTGCAGCGGCGGTTTGTCATCTTGCTGAGCAACCGCGTCCATCCCAATGGGCGAGGGGATGCACGCCCCTTGCGTCGGCAGGTGCTGGCTTTGCTGTCGGGGATGCAAGCGCCCCTGCCCGTCTCTGCGGACGTGCCGGCCCGTGATGAGTCCGTGTTGAAGCTGGCCCCGTCGATGCCACCCCGCGTGTTGACCGGCATCGACGTGTTGCGGGCGCAGCACTATGCCCCTTTGCTGGGTCGACGCGTGGGTTTGATCACCCATCTGGCCGCCATCGATGGCCAGGGCTGGCGTACCTTGGATCGTTTGCGATGGGCCCCGGGTGTGAAGCTGGTCAAGGTCTTCAGCCCGGAGCATGGCCTCTATGGTGATGCCGAGGGCGCGATTGCTTCGGGTGTCGAGCCACTCAGTGGCTTGCCCTTGGTCAGCTTGTATGGGGATCGGCGCAGGCCCAGTGCCGAGTCTTTGCAAGACATCGACACCCTGGTGTTTGATGTGCAGGACGCAGGGGCGCGGTTTTTCACCTACATCTCCACGCTGGTGGAGGCGATGGAGGCCGCAGCCGAGCTGGGGGTGCGCGTGGTGGTGCTGGATCGGCCCAACCCGGTGCGGGCAGACCGAGTGGGGGGACCTGTTTTGGACGAAGGACGAGGCTCGTTCACAGGCTACCCCGGCTTGCCGATGCAGCATGGCATGACGGTGGGCGAGTTGGCGCGCTGGTTTCAGGATGACATCCGCCAGCGTCGCGGGCTGACGGTGGACTTGCAGGTCATCACGATGCAGGGCTATCGGCGCGATCAATGGTTTGACCAGACGGGGCTGGATTGGGTGCCGCCTTCGCCCAATCTGCGCACACCGACCACGGCCATCTTGTACCCCGGCGTGGCATGGGTGGAGGGCGCCAACATCAGCGTGGGCCGCGGCACGGATCATCCTTTTGAATGGGTGGGGGCGCCTTGGATTGATGCAAACACGCTGACCCTTGCTTTGAACGCGGCCGCGCTGCCCGGGGTGCAGTTTTCGCCAATCACGTTCACGCCCAATGCAGGGCCGTATCGGGGGCAAGCGTGTCAAGGCGTGCAGGTGCGGGTGGTGGACCGCAATCGCTTCGATGCGCCTTTGCTGGGCGCCGTGCTGACCCGTCAGTTGTATGCCTTGTGGCCGCAAGACTTTCAGCTCGACAAGATCCTGGCCTTGATCGGATCAGCTGATACCTTGCAAGGCTTGAGAGAGGGGCTGCTGCCTCAGGGCTGGGCGACGCGTTGGCAGGAGGGGCTGAACCGCTTTCAGCAGCGACGGGCGACTTATCTGTTGTACGACGCGACGCATTGACTTGACTGCGCATCTTGCCGACACTGGTATGCGTTGATCAGGCCGACAAAGGCCCACCCCTGACGGAGGCTTGGATGAGCTCACCTGCGGGATTGCGAAGCTGCCTGTATGACCAGCCCGCGCTGGAGTTGGTGATGGCTGCGATGGCCAGCCAGATTGCGGCCTGGGCGCGCCAACACGAGCGCGTGGCACTGATCGGCGTCTTGCGGCGGGGCGCGCCCTTGGCCGATCGGCTGACCGAGTTGCTGGTGCGTGAGCATGGCCTGACTCGCCCCTTGCGGCTGGATCTGTCGGTCAAGCGCTATGCCGATGATCTGACCTTGCTCTACCCGGAAACCCGGCTGGAAGAAAACGCCGAGCACGCCTCGTTGGACCTGACAGGCCACCACTTGATGGTGGTCGATGATGTGCTGTATCAGGGCCATTCGATCCTGAAGGTGTTGCCGTATCTGGCTGCCAAGCATCCGGCCGAGATCCGGGTGGCCACCTTGGTGGACCGGTGTGTGGCACGCCTGCCGGTGCATGCGGATGTGGTGGGGCTGCACTTGCAAGTGGCGCCGTCGGACATCATTGAATGCCATGTGCCGCCGTATGAGAGCACGTT
>JAGWTE010000038.1 GCA_028869095.1 Burkholderiales bacterium | reverse complement strand
GTGCGCAACGCACCTGCAATGCACTCGGCTGTGGCTCTGGGTGTGGCTGCCGCATTGGCTTCCTTCAACTTCGCCGCTCCCGCTTGGGCGGCGGATGTCGCTTCGGGCGAATCGCTGGAGCCCATTGTGGTGACGGCGACGCGCATGCCCGTTCCTTTGGGTCAGGTCGTCGGCGATGTCACGATCATCGGCAATGATGAAATTGAGCGCGGTGGTTATGGCGATCTTGCAACCTTGCTGAGCCGAGAAGGTGGCTTGGAGTTCGACCGAAACGGCGGCCCAGGAACGGCCACAGGTGTGTTCACTCGTGGTGCCCCATCGCGTTTTACTGCGGTCTTGATTGATGGGGTTCGCGTCGATTCGCAGAATCTACAGGGCGGAGCGACTTGGAGCAATTTGCCACTTTCGTCTGTCGATCACATTGAAATCGTTCGTGGTCCATCTAGTGCGCTATATGGATCCGATGCCGTTGCCGGTGTGGTTCAGATCTTTACTAAGAAGGGGCAAGGCAAACCATCGGTGGAGCTGTCTGGTGGATTGGCCAGTCGGGGCACTCGGAATGCAGCCGCAAGCATTCGAGGATCTGATCAGCAGTGGGACTATGCCTTGTCGATGTCCACGGAGTCGGGTGGGGGGCATCAGTCGTCCATCGTCAATCCGTCTAACGCGAATTTCAATGCCGACCCTGATCCTTATCGTTTGCGCGGTTGGTCGGCTCGACTTGGCTGGGACGTCACCAAAGGGCATCGTCTGGAGTTGACCAGCAATCAGCAGCAAGCTCGTGCGTCGTATGACGACGGTGCTGCGCCTACCGTTGCGCCTCTGTCGGTCCAGTTGCTGGATACCTTGGGTGTGAAGTGGCAGGCCAATTGGTCTGAAGCCCTTGAGGGGGTGTATTCGATTGGTCAGTCGCGGGAGAGGTTGGAGTTTGTTGGCGATTACCCGTTCAATACCACGACAGACTTGCGCACTGCGACCGTGCTGCACCGGTTCAAATTGAATGCACACAATGATGTTCAGGCCTTGCTTGAGCGTCGTGAGGACGCATTGATTAACTCGCAGGAGCTCAGCCCAGAGCGCGCTATCAGAAGTCAAAACGCCGCATCGCTGGCCTACGACTGGCATGACCAAGGCCGCGTTTTGCAAGCCAAAGTCAGACAAGATCAAGACAGCAATTTTGGCCGATACACAACCGGTGCCTTAGCCGGTGCGCTTCAGATTGATTCGAGTTTGCGTCTGCGGTCTTCGTATGGGACTGGCTTTCGTGCCCCGACCCTTTATGAGCGGCTGAATGTGTGGGGCGGCAACCCCGATCTGACCCCAGAAGAATCTCGTAGTTTCGAGTTGGGGGCTGACTTCAAACGCGCCGGTCAATTCGCTTCTGCAACGTGGTTTAGCAGCCATGTGAATAACTTGATCGATTGGGAGACGTCTCGCTACGAGAACGTTGGCAAAGCCAAGCTTCAAGGGCTCTCCATACAGTTTGGCGATGATTCTGGTTCGGTTCGTTGGAAGGCGTCTTTTGACAATCAGTCTGCCAAGAATGCACAAACAGATTTGTGGCTGGTCCGCAGAGCGCGTAACCGTGCAGGACTTCAGTTGGATACCGACGTGGCTGGCTGGACCATTGGTGGGCGTGTCGCGGCTGTTGGCGCCCGCTTCGATGATGTTGCCAATCAGAATCGATTGGGTGGTTATGCGCTGTTTGATGGCTGGGCTCAGCGCAATCTGGGCGGAGGATGGTCTGTTTTGCTCCGTTTGGACAATGCACTGGATCATCGCTATCAATTGGCCAAGGACTACAGCACACCAGGTCGCACGGGCTTCATTGGCCTGAAATGGACTCCTGCGATCTGATTGATGGTCATGCTGCGTCACCACCTCATCCTCGGCGGTCAACGAAGCGGCAAGTCGCGCTTTGCTGAGCGTTTGGGGATGGCGTGGTTGGCGCAAGGTGGCAGCCGACAGGTGTCGGTCGTGGCCACGGCGCTGGACGGGGACGATGAGATGCGCGCTCGCATTGAGCGGCATCGCCTGGATCGCCCCGCGGGCTTTGCCACCTTGGAGGCGTCTCATGATCTGGCTGCGTGCATTTGTGATCATTCGCAGCCCGATCATTTGTTGATCGTGGATTGTTTGACTTTGTGGGTGACCAACTGGTTGATGCCTGCGACGCCTGTCAGTGATACGACGGCTTGGGTTCAGGCCCGAGCTGATCTCTTGTCTGCACTGGCCGATGCAGCCGGCCCGGTGGCCCTGGTGTCCAATGAAATTGGTTGGGGCGTGATCCCCATGGGCAATGAGGTCCGGCAGTTTGTCGATGAGCTGGGCCGTTTGAATCAAGACGTGGCACAACGCTGCGATCGCATCACCTTGATGGCTGCGGGCCAGCCATGGACGCAGCAGGTGCAAAAGTGGTGAAGCGCGGTTTGCTTGTGCTGCTCTTGGCGACGTGCTTGTCGGCCCTGGCCGCAGCGCCTTCTGCGGCTGCAGACCCGATTGCGCCCGTGCGCGATGATCGGGGTGCCATCGTACGGTTGTCGCAAGCGCCCAAGCGGGTGCTGACTTTATTGCCCTCGCTGACCGAAGCGGTCTGTGTGCTGGGGGCCTGTGATCGTTTGGTGGGCGTGGACCGGTGGTCCAACTGGCCGGCCACGGTTCAAAAATTGCCCAAGGTGGGCGGGTTGGACGACGCCAATGTGGAGGCCATCGTGGCCTTGCGCCCGGACCTGATCCTGGCTTCGCCGTCATCCCGATTGGCGCAGCGCTTGCGAGGGCTGGGCTTGCAGGTGGCCGAGTTTGAGGCGCAGACCTTGAGCGATGTGCCGCGCGTGTTGCGATCCGTGGCCATTTTGCTGGGACAGCCTCAGGCGGCACAGACGGTGTGGCACGGCGTGCAAGTGCAGTTGCACGAGGCGCAGTCGCAGGTGCCCGGTGTGGCCAAGGGCACGCGGTTGTATTTTGAAGTCGCGACCACGCCCTATGCGGCGGGTGAGGCGTCCTTCATCGGGCAGTTGTGGTCCATGCTGGGGGGGCGCAATGTGGTGCCCGCTGAGTTGGGGCCCTTCCCCAAGTTGAATCCGGAATTTGTGGTGCGCGCCGATCCCGATTTGATCATCCTGCCGGATCACGATGTGGCGGGCTTGAAGCGGCGGCCGGGATGGGCCTCCATGACGGCCATTCGACAAGGGCGTGTGTGTGGTCTGACACCCCCAGACTATGACTTGTTGGCGCGTCCTGGCCCACGCATGGGACAGGCTGCCGGTGTGTTGTTGCGTTGTTTGAAGCAGCAGGCGCAATCCTTGCAAAAGGGTCAGTCATGAGGTCGAGCACGCCGCGTTTGACACCCGTGTTGGCGACGCTGGCGCTGTTGATTGGCGCGATCGGCCTGGGCGTGGGCAGCACGGGCTGGCAATGGCCATGGGGTGGCACGTCGGATGCCATGGCAGCCAGTCTGGTGTGGGACATTCGGGCGCCACGCACAGTGGGGTCTTTTCTGGTGGGCGCCTTGTTGGGCTTGTCTGGCGCGGTGGCGCAAGGCCTGTTCCGCAATCCCTTGGCTGAACCCTATCTCTTGGGCAGTTCATCAGGCGCCGCTTTGCTGATGGCCTTGGTGCTCAATCTGGGCATGGGCTGGGTGGTGTCGACCGAATGGTGGGCTCATGTGGGCTTGACCGGCGTGGCCTTTGTCGGTGCCATCGGTGGCGTGTGGCTGACCCTGGCTTTGGCTCGTGGCGCCACGCAGACCATGCGACTGCTGTTGTGCGGTGTGGTCGTGGGCGTGGTGCTGGGTGCACTGACCCAGTTGCTGATGGTGTGGTCGGCCGAGACCTGGCGCACCATGCAGGCCTTCATGTTGGGAAACACGGCCTTGTTAGGGTGGACCTCATGCGCGGCCATGGGTGTGGTGCTGGGGGTGACCTTGCCCTTGGCTTGCTTGTTGTCGCGGGTGCTGGACGCCCTGTCTTTGGGCGAAGAGGTTGCGCGCAGCTTGGGGGTGCCCTTGGGTTGGGCCCGTGCGGCGCTGGTGCTGGTGCTGGCCCTGTGTGCCGCCGGTGCCGTGGCCCAAGCGGGCTTGGTGGCCTTTGTGGGCTTGGTGGCGCCGCATCTGGTGCGTCCCTGGTCGGGGGCGCGGCATCGGGCTTTGTTGATTCACTCGACCTTGATGGGCGGCGTCTTGCTGTCCGGTGCGGATCTCTTGTCCCGTTGGGTGATTGCTCCGCAAGAGTTGCCCGTGGGCGTGTTGACCGCCGTGATGGGCGGCTTGTACTTGCTGGCCTTGCTGTACCGGAGGGGGCTGTGAGCACGCGCGTGGTGGATGGTGCTGTGGCCTTGCAGGCGGAACAGTTGTGTGCGTCCCGTGGCGGACAGGCCATCTTGCATGATGTGTCGCTGTCGGCTCGCGCTGGGCAATGGCTGGCCATCGTCGGCCCCAATGGAGCGGGCAAGTCCACGTTGTTGCGTTGTTTGGCCGGCCTGCTCAAGCCCACGCAAGGCCATGTGCAGTTGATGGGGCGCCCCTTGGCTGCCTGGTCGGCATCAGCCAAGTCGCAGACCCTGTCCTGGTTGGGGCAACTGCACGAGGGCGACGATGCCATGTCCGTGTACGAGACGGTGTCGCTGGGGCGCTTGCCCTATCAAGGCTGGCTCGGGCTGGGTGCTTTGAGCGCAACTGATCGGCAAGCCATCGATCAGGCCTTGATCGACACCGATTTGCAAGGCAAAGCGCAACGCCCTCTGAGGGCGCTGTCTGGTGGCGAGCGCCAGCGTGTGAACTTGGCGCGGGCCTTGGCCGTGCAAGCCCCCGTGCTGCTGCTGGACGAACCCGTTGCCCATCTGGATGCCCCGCATCAGCGCTTGTTGGCGCAAGTCTTGCGCCGTGAAGCCAGTCAGGGGCGGTGTGTGATCAGTGTCTTGCATGAGTTGCCTTTGGCCTTGCATGCCGACCATTTGGCTGTGGTGCAGCGAGGCCGCCTGATCGCGCAAGGATCCTGTCAAGATTCGCAGGTTCATCGTGCGGTCGAGTCGGTTTTTGAGCAGGCCGTCCACATCACGCAAATCGATTCGGCCTGGACTGTGCTGCCGCGTTTTTGACGCCGCACCTTGGCTCTTCCCACTTCAACCGTCATCCCTTAGGAGTGCTTTCACATGGACATTCAAAACCCACCGACCGAAGCCCCCCAGCAGCAAGAGAAGGCTGAGCGCCGTGGCTTGCTGATCGTCAACACGGGTGACGGCAAAGGCAAAAGCACCGCCGCCTTTGGCTTGGCCATTCGCGCTCAGGGACGTGGCAAGGCGGTCAAGATCTTTCAGTTCATGAAGGTGCCCAGCGCGCGCTTTGGTGAACACCGCACCTTTGAAAAACTCGAACTGCCGATTGAAGGCTTGGGCGATGGCTTCAGCTGGAAGAGCAAAGACCTGGAGCATTCGGCCGAGTTGGCCCGCCAGGGCTGGGCGCGTGCCGCAGAAGCCATCAACAGTGGCGAGTACTTCCTGGTGGTGTTGGACGAGCTGACCTATCCCTTGATCTACGGCTGGGTGCCGCTGGCCGAGGTGGTGGACGTGCTGCGCAACCGTCCCAAAGAAGTGCATGTGGTGATGACGGGCCGCGACTGCCCACCCGAGATCATCGAGATCGCTGACACGGTGACCGAGATGCGCAAGATCAAGCATGCCTATGAGGCCGGCATCCCCGCGCAGCGTGGGATCGAGGACTGAGACGGCGCGCAGCATGACCGCCAAAGCCATCATGGTGCTGGGCACCACCAGCGGTGCCGGCAAGAGTTGGTTGACCACGGCCTTGTGCCGCTGGGCAGCGCGTCAGGGCCTGAAGGTGGCCCCGTTCAAAGCGCAGAACATGAGCAACAACGCGCGTGTCGTGTCGGGCTTGAATGGGCACTGGGGCGAGATCGGCTCGGCCCAATATTTCCAGGCTCTGGCGGCACACGCCGTGCCCGACGTGCGCATGAACCCGGTCTTGCTCAAGCCCGAGAGCGACACGGGCAGCCAGGTGGTGGTGATGGGGCAGGTGCGGGCAGACTACACCCGCATGCCTTGGCGCGATCGCAGCGAGCACCTGTGGCCCCATGCCCGCCAAGCCCTGCATGAGTTGATGGCCGAAAACGACCTGGTCGTGATCGAAGGGGCCGGCTCGCCCGCCGAGATCAATCTGCATGCCAGTGACTTCGTCAACATGCGCACGGCGCGCGAGGTGCAGGCCGACTGCCTCTTGGTGACGGACATCGACCGGGGCGGGGCCTTTGCCCATTTGTATGGCACCCATCAGATGCTGCCCCCTGATGAGCAGGCTTTGATCAAAGGCTTTGTGCTCAATCGCTTCCGAGGCGACGCCAGCTTGTTGGCGCCCGGTCCTGCACAGCTCCAAGCCTTGACCAACGTGCCCACGTTGGCGGTGCTGCCCATGTGGCGTGGGCACGGCCTGCCGGAAGAAGACGGCTTGGATGGCGGTGATTGGCAGGCCCATGCGGTGCCCAACCGAGCCGCCCAGACCCAGGTGGCGGTGATCGCCTATCCACGCATCAGCAACCTCGATGAGTTCCAGTCCTTGCGGCATTTGCCCTCTGTCCATTTGACCTGGGCACGGCAGGCGCGCGATCTGGTGGACGCTGACTGGATCATCTTGCCAGGCTCCAAGCACACTCAGAGTGACTTGAGGTGGCTGCGTCAACAAGGGCTGGATGAGCCGATTCGTGCGCATGCCCGCGCGGGGCGCCCCGTCCTGGGCATTTGCGGTGGTTTGCAAATGCTGGGGGCGTCTTTGAGCGATCCACATGGCATGGACGGTGGCCAGGTTGACCAGCCCGGCCTGGGCCTGCTGCCGATTCACACCGTGTTCCAGCAGGACAAATGGGTGCAGCCCGCGCGCATGCGCTTTGGCCCTCGGCTGCCCCAAGCCTGGCGCAGTTGGCAAAGCCTGGGCTGGACGGGCTACGAAATCCACCAAGGCCAAACCTTGCCAGGTCCTGCTGCGGAAGACGGCGTGGCGCTGATGGGCGACGAAGGTCAGGCCCTGGGCTGGCAGCGTGGCTCGGTACTGGGCGTGTATGCCCATGGCTTGTTTGAATCTGCACCGCTGCTGCGCGCCCTGTTTGGGCCGGGCAGCCCCACTTGGGACCAGGTCTTCGATGGCCTGGCTGACTACATCGACCGGCATTTTGAGCCCGGCGTTTTACATCAATGGACGACACGCACATGAGCTCCTGGACCCCCATCCACGTACCCGCCCGCGATCAAGCCGCGCTGACGCAACGCCTGCAACACGTGCTGGATCACAAGACCAAGCCCTTGGGCGCTTTGGGCCAACTCGAAGCGCTGGCCTTGCAATTGGGGCTGATCCTGGACAGCGAAACGCCCACGCTGCAAGCACCGCAGATGGTGGTGTTTGCGGGGGACCACGGCATGGCGGCGCGTGGCGTGTCGGCCTACCCCAGCGACGTCACCTGGCAGATGGTGGAGAACTTCCTGGCTGGCGGCGCGGCCGTGAGCGTGCTGGCTCGCCAGCATGGCTTGGCTTTGACCGTGGTGGACGCCGGCGTGGCCAAGGACCTGGCCCCACGTGCCGGCCTGCAGATTCGCAAGATTGCCGCTGGCACGGCCGATGCGTCGCAAGGCCCTGCGATGAGCCGCGCGCAATGCGAAGCCGCCTTGGCAGCGGGTGCCGAGGTGGTGCAGGGCTTGCCTGGCAATGCCGTGCTGTTTGGCGAAATGGGCATTGGCAACACATCCAGTGCCGCCTTGTTGATGGCGCGTTTGACCGGGACACCCCTGGCGCAATGCGTGGGCCGTGGCACCGGCCTGGACGACGAGGGCATGAAGCGCAAACTGGCGATCTTGGAGCAAGCCCTGCAAGCCAATGCCGAGGCCGATTCACCGCTGGCCGCGCTGGCCGCGTTCGGCGGATTTGAGATCGCGATGATGTGTGGCGCCATGCTGCAAGCTGCCGCGCAGAACCGCGTCATCGTGGTCGATGGTTTCATTGCGACCAGTGCTTTGCTGGTCGCGCAAGCCTTGCAGCCTGCCGTGTTGCAACGCTGCGTGTTCGCCCATCAGTCGGATGAAAGCGGCCACGCTCGCATGTTGGCGCACCTGCAGGCCAAGCCCTTGCTCAACCTGGGCTTGCGTTTGGGCGAAGGCTCAGGCGCTGCTCTGGCGTGGCCGCTGCTGGCGTCCGCGTGTGCCATCCTGCGTGACATGGCCAGCTTTGACAGCGCTGGTGTCAGCCAATCTGAGAGGTAAACCCATCGTGCTGCGAGGTCTGATTCTGGAGTTGCGCCTGTTCTTCACGGCCTTGCAGTTCTTCACGCGCGTGCCTGTTCCTGCTTGGGTGGGCTTTGAGCCGGCCTGGCTGCAGGCCTGCGTGCGTTACTTCCCTTTGGTGGGGGCCCTGGTTGGTGCGTTTGGGGCCCTGGTGCTGGCTGCCGCGAGCTTGTGGTGGCCTCCAATGGTTGCCGTCGTCTTGAGCATGGCCGCCACCATCTGGTTGACTGGCGGCTTTCACGAAGATGGCTGGGCTGACACCTGCGATGGCCTGGGTTGTGCGGTCAGCCGCGCGCGCGCCTTGGAGATCATGAAGGATTCTCGCTTGGGCGCCTATGGTGGCATCGGACTGGTGCTGATGCTGGGGCTCAAGGCGTCTGTCCTGACGGCCTTGCTGTCCCCCTTGCTCAGCGAGATGAGTGAGGCGGCCAGCAGCCGGGTCCACCAGGTCCTGTTGGGTTGGACGTTGATGGGCCTGTTTTGGTCCCACACCGTGTCTCGCCTGGTGCCGGTGTTGTTGACCGCGGCGCTACCCTATGCGGGTGACCCGGACCATGCCAAAGCCAAACCGCTGGCGCTGGGTGCGAGCAAGGTCAGCGTTGCGATGGCCGTGGTGGTGACGGCCTTGGTCGCCGGTGGTTTGATCGCCTGGCTTGGCGTCATCGGCTGGCCCGTGCCCACTTTGTTGCGTTGCTTGATGGGGTCCAGTGTGGCGGCCTTGCTGGTCACCGTCTGGTGTGCACGCTGGTTTCAGCGCCGCCTGGGCGGCTTCACGGGCGATACCTTGGGGGCCAGTCAGCAATTGGCTGAAGTCGCCAGCCTGATGGCCTGGTTGGCTGTGGTGCACCCCGTCACATGGGTGCGCTGGTGAACGCGCCTGAGGCGATCTGGGCTTGGCGCCATCCTCAACCACAAGGTGTGGCCGGGCGTTGTATTGGGCGGCATGACGTGGCGCTGGACCGGCGCAAGGCCAAGCGCTTGGCGCATCGGATTCGCCAGGCGGCGCGGCGGCACGGTTTGCCGCACATCGTGCATACCTCGTCCTTGCGACGGTGTCGCTGGGTCGGCCAACAATTGCGACGTTGGGGCTGGCGCCATGTGATCGACGAACGCTTGTTGGAAGCCAGCTTCGGCCTGTGGGAAGGCTGTGCGTGGTCGGCTATTTCGCGCGACGAATTCGAGGCTTGGATGGCTGATTTTGTCGGCTATCGGCCCGGTGGGGGCGAGAGCCTGGGTGAGGTCCTGGCCCGTGCTGCGGCTTGGATGCCCCTGGATGCCCCTGAGGGCTCGGTCGAGTCGCAAGGCCTTGTCGTGGTGGCGCATGGTGGCTGGATGCTGGCTCGGCGTTGGATGGCCGAACATGCCCAAGCGCCAGCAGGTGCTCACGAATGGCCCGCCTCGCCCGCCTATGGCCAGTGCTGGTTGCTGCGATGACACCGCGCTGCCAGCGCCCAGCGACTGTCAATACCGGCCGGTGATGCCGGCCAGGCGCAAATACAGCTTGGCACTGACTCGAAAGAGCCAATGCCCCAGCCGGTCGGCCCAACTGCCTTGAGTCTGGTCTGAGAGCACGGGCTTGCTGGCCGCAAAGTCCTCAGCCAGGGCGAGTTTGACGGTCTTCACAAAGGCCTTGTCCCGCACGATCAAATTGGCCTCCATGTTCAACACCAGGGACAGCGGGTCCAGGTTGGATGAGCCGATGGTGGCCCAGTCATCGTCCACCCGCATGACCTTGGCGTGCAAAAAGGCGGGCTGGTATTCGTGAATCTGGATGCCGTGCAGGATCAACTCGTCATACAGCACGCGGGCAGCCAAGCCTGCGATGGGCAGGTCGACCTTGCCTTGCAACAGCAGGCGCACCTTCACGCCCCGTGCCGCTGCATGGCGCAAAGACAGCCGCAACTGCCGGCCGGGATAGAAGTAAGGGGTGACGATGTCCACCTCGCGCCGGGCTTGCTTGATGGCCTGGATGGCCGCGCGCTCAATGGTGCGGCGTTGGCGCAGGTTGTCGCGCAGCACAAAGGCACATCGTGTTGGCCGCGGGTTGCTGGCCGCCTTGATGAAGGGGGCTTGCTCGGCCGGTGTCAGCCGCATGCGGGCCTGTTGCCACAACCCCCGCAGACGGCGCATGCGGTGGGCATCCTGCATCCACGGCCACAGCTCGTCGCGCCAGTCCTTGCCCACCTGCGCCCGGGTCCACATGGCCTTGACGGTGTGCAGCACGGGGGTACAGGCCGGCCCCTTGATCTGCACGGCATAGTCCAGCCGAGCGGTGTCGGACCAGCCGTGATGCAGGTCGTAGCGATCGTCAATCAGATTGATGCCGCCAATGAAGGACACCTTCTCGTCGACCACACACAGCTTGAGGTGCATGCGTCGCCACTCGCTGGTCTGGATCACGCCCCAGAACTTGTGGAAGGGGCGATGGATGGCCACCTCCACGCCGGCTGCTCGGAGCTGATCCCACATGCTCTTGGGGGCATCGTGTGAGCCGACCCCATCGGCGACGAGCAGGACTTTGACGCCCCGTTGGGCGGCCTGTTGCAACGCCAGCAGGACGCTCCCACTCTCGCCATGGGGCGAGATCAGGTACATCGCCATCCAGATGGTGTGTCGGGCTTGTTCGATGTGCGTGCACAAGGCGGCGAACAAGGCCTGCCCGCCTTTGAGCAACTGCAGTTCATTGGCCCCGGTGAACACCGGCTTGCGCTGAGCGTACCAGCCCAACCCCTCCCACGGATGATCCTCATCAGATGGGTCGGGCGTCAGCGGCTGCTGGGCCATCAGCCTTGCAACTCCAGCTCAACCACCAAGGGCAGATGGTCAGACATGCGCGCCCAGGCCTGCCCGCGAGGCACCATCATGTTGTGGCAGGTCAAGCCACGGGTGTAGACCCGGTCCAGCGTCAGCACTGGCACCATGGAGGGGAAGGTGGGGACACGTTCGCCATCGCCTCGGTTGGCCCGTGTCAAACCTGCCTCGATCAGAATGGGGTCCAGTTGCTCGTTCCAGTCGTTGAAGTCGCCAGCGATGATCACCGGCGCATCGGCGGGGATGTGCTTGACGACCAATTCAGCCATGCGTTCCGTTTGCCGGACGCGGCTTTGGTGGAACAGGCCCAGATGCGCCACCACCACATGGATGGTGGTGCTGTGCCAGTGCACCGTGGCATGGAGCAGGCCACGCTGTTCAAAACGGTGATCGGACACGTCGTGGTGGCGGATTTCCCCAATCGGCCAGCGTGCCAGCAGGGCGTTGCCGTGTTCACCATGGCGGGTCACGGCATTGGTCCGGTAGGCCACTTCATAGCCTTCGGGTGCCAGGTAGTCGGCCTGAGCCTGATGGGGCCAGCTGCGGTGCCCATAGTCTGTTCTGGAAAACCGGCGGGCCTCCCGGTGATGAAAGCGCCGCACCTCTTGCAGGCACACCACATCGGCGTCAAAGGCCTCAATGGCCAGGCCCAGGTTGTGGATCTCCAGGCGTTTGGCGGGGCCCATGCCCATCACGCCCTTGTGGATGTTGTAGGTCGCCACACGCAGGTACGGAGAGCCCTGGGTGGACGGCGGCAGCAGTGAGGATTGAAGCGGATTGCGCACGATGTCACCAACGATAACGCGATCCGCAAGCGGGGGGCGGCCAATCAGGCGCGGACTTTCCCCATGAATCGCGGCAGTTGCAAGATCGCCTCTGCATTAGACGGCGAAAAACACCGGTCTGCCGCAGCTTGCCACGGCAGCCAGACAAATTGAGTGTGTTCGCGCGGCGCCAACGTCACAGGGATGTCGCGCGGCACCCGCAGGCCAAACACGCGCTCGGTGTTGTGCGTCACCCCAGGCGCGTAACGGGCACGCCAGATGGGGTAGATCTCGTAGATGTTTTCAATCTCCCAGTCCACCAGGGCCGAGGCGGGGGCGTCCGGCGTGCCCACTTGGATGCCGGTTTCCTCATGCACCTCGCGGATGGCCGTGTCGCGCCAGGACTCGTCCAGGCTGTCCTTGGAGCCGGTCACGCTTTGCCAAAAGTCGGCCTGTTTGGCGCGCTCGATGAGCAACACCTCCCGCTGGGCCGTGTGGATGACGACCAGCACGGACTGCGGCAGTTTGTACGATCCAGAGGACATGAACGGCCTTTGATCCTCGCTCAGACCTCAGGGCTTGACCCGCGTCGGCACCGCCGGTGGCAATTCCTTGGCTTGCAGTGCGCGCACTTGCTGCACCAGCTTGTTGTGCGCGTCATAGAACGCTGCTGCGATCACCTTGCCTTCATTGGTGTTGCTCCAGCCCATGCCGCCCGCGCCGCCCATTTTGCTGGCGATCAGGCCACCCAGGCCCAGGTCGGTGGTGCGGGCCGCACCGGTGGCGGCGGCCAGTTGCTCCGTGGTCTCGTTGTCAGTCAGCAGCAGGGCCACCTGGGCCTCTTTGAGCTTGACCTGCTCGACCAGGCCAGCCAGTCCGGCAATGTCGCGAATCACCGGGATGGCGGCGATCACCCCCGCCAGCCCACGGCCGGCATCTTGTTCGCTGAAGGTCAGGCTGGGCACCAAGGTGTATTGGGCCTCATAGCCCTTGCCTTTGGACACGGTGCTGTTGGCGCGGATGATGCCGGCTTCCTTCAACTCGTTTTCTTGCATGGTGCTGCGCAGGCCAGCGGCGCGATCGACCACGCGGAAGCAGCCACTTTGCTGGGCGATCAGCTTGATCAAGGGCACGGGCGAGGCAGGCAGTTGATACTGGTTGCTCATCGTGTAGCCCTGTGGGTTTTCAGCCAAGGCCAGGGTCGCGACCGGGGCTTGGCAGGTCACCAAACCGGAATCTGCGCCTTGCGCGCCCAGGGGGCCCGCAGAACCCGATACGACCGAGCCACCCTTACCCAGTTCGGTCGAGGCCTGCGGTGTGGTGTGGTCTTTGCAGCCGGACAGGCCGAAGAAGGCGGGCAAGGCAGCCAGGGCGGCCAAGACGATCCAATGACGGTGATGCATGTTCATGTGCTCGGGCCTCCCAACCCACTAGAAAACCAGAAAAGCAAACAGGCCACCTTGCGGGTGGCCTGTGAAGTGTAGTGGCGCCAGAGGCGTCAGCCGCTCACACGACTGTTACACCGTGTGAGTCGCGCCGGGCTGGCTTCAGTTGCCCGCAGGGGCAGCCGCTGCCGCGTTGCGCAGACGGATGTGCAGTTCGCGCAACTGCTTCTCGTCGACCAAAGAGGGCGCACCGGTCAGCAGACATTGCGCACGCTGGGTCTTGGGGAAGGCGATCACGTCGCGGATGGAGTCGGCCTTGGTCATCAGGGTGACCAGACGGTCCAGACCGAAGGCCAGACCACCGTGAGGCGGCGCGCCGTATTGCAGGGCGTCCAGCAGGAAGCCGAACTTGACCTTGGCATCTTCTTCCGTGATGTTCAACGCGCTGAAGACCTTGCTTTGCACTTCGGCACGGTGGATACGGATCGAGCCGCCGCCCAATTCCCAACCATTCAAGACCATGTCGTAGGCCTTGGCGATGCAGGCGCCTGGATCGGTGTCCATCAGGTCTTCGTGACCATCCTTCGGGGCGGTGAAGGGGTGGTGCACGGCGTTCCAGCGTTCGGACTCGTCGTCGTATTCGAACATCGGGAAGTCGACCACCCACAGCGGTGCCCAACGGTCTTCAAACAGGCCGGCCTTCTTGCCGAAGTCAGAGTGGCCCACCTTCAAGCGCAGCGCGCCGATGGCATCGTTCACCACCTTGGCCTTGTCGGCACCGAAGAAGATCAGGTCGCCGTCCTTGGCGCCGGTGCGCTCCAGGATCTTGGCAATGGCCGCGTCGTGCAGGTTCTTGACGATGGGCGATTGCAAGCCGTCGCGGCCCTTGGCCACTTCGTTGACCTTGATCCAGGCCAGGCCCTTGGCGCCGTAGATCTTGACGAACTCGGTGTAGGCATCGATCTCGCCGCGCGACATGGCGCCGCCGCCGGGCACGCACAGCGCGGCCACACGGCCACCCTTGGTGGTCGCGGGGGTCGAGAAGACCTTGAAGTCCACATCGGCCATCACGTCGGTCAGTTCGGTGAACTGCAGCTTGACACGCAGGTCAGGCTTGTCCGAGCCATACAGATGCATCGCATCCGCATACTTCATGACAGGATAGGCGCCCAGGTCCACGTTCAACGCCTTCATGAAGACGTGGCGGATCATGCCTTCGAACATGTCACGGATTTCCTGTTCGGTCAGGAAGCTCGTTTCAATATCGATCTGGGTGAATTCGGGCTGGCGGTCAGCGCGCAAGTCTTCGTCGCGGAAGCACTTGGTGATCTGGTAGTAGCGGTCAAAGCCGGCCACCATCAGCAACTGCTTGAACAGCTGAGGGGATTGGGGCAGCGCAAAGAACGCACCGTCGTGCACACGCGAAGGCACCAGGTAGTCGCGGGCGCCTTCTGGGGTGGACTTGGTCAGCATCGGGGTTTCGATGTCGACAAAGCCGTGCTCGTCCAGGAACTTGCGCGCTTCCATCGCCACGCGATAGCGCAGCATCAGGTTCTTTTGCATGTAAGGACGACGCAGGTCCAGCACGCGGTGGGTCAGGCGGGTCGTCTCGGACAGGTTCTCGTCGTCGATCTGGAACGGAGGCGTGACCGACGCGTTTAGCACTTCCAGGCTGTGCGCCAGGATTTCGATCTTGCCGCTGGTCAGGCCCGCGTTTTCGGTGCCAGCGGGACGAGCACGCACCACACCGGTCACCTTCAGGCAGAACTCGTTGCGCACGTCTTCGGCGATCTTGAACGAATCAGCGCGGTCAGGGTCAAACACGACCTGCACCAGACCTTCGCGGTCACGCATGTCAATGAAGATCACGCCGCCGTGGTCGCGACGACGGTGGGCCCAGCCCATCAAGGTGACGGTCTGGCCCATCAGCGCTTCGCTGACCAGTCCGCAGTAAGTGGTACGCATCGTTGTTCTCCGGAAGATCTTGTGTGAGGGCGCAGCATGGCGCCTCAGAACCCTCGATTGTCCCTCAGGATTCGGGGTTTTTTGTGTCGACTCAGGACGAAGTGGCCACCTTGGCGCCGTCCGTCACCTTCGGGGTGTGAGGTGGCGGGGCGACCACCCCCATCGAAATGATGTATTTCAGCGCCTCGTCCACCGACATGTCCAGGCATCGCACATCGGCTCGGGGCACGATGAGCATGAAGCCCGAGGTCGGGTTGGGTGTGGTGGGCACGTACAGGGTGACGTGCTCGGACACCAGCGCATCAGCCACTTCGCCGCTGGGTTTGCCGGTGACAAACGCAATGGTCCAGGATCCTTGGCGCGGGTATTGCACCAGCACGGCTTCACGGAACGCCTGCCCGCTGCTGGAAAACAGCGTGTCCGACACCTGCTTGACCGAGTTGTAGATGCTCTTGACGATCGGGATGTTCGAGAGCACCCGGTTGGACTGGTTGAGCAACCACTGCCCGGCCATATTGGTCACAGCCACCCCGGTCAGCCACAAGGCAGTGACCAGGATGATCACGCTCAGGCCTGGGATCTGCTGCAGGTCATGCAGGAAAGGGTGCAGGC
>JAGWTE010000248.1 GCA_028869095.1 Burkholderiales bacterium | reverse complement strand
ATGGCACAAGAAGCCGGTCGCGCGGTGTTTGATGTGACGCTGGACCTGGAGGATGGTGCCCCGGTGGGCAGCGAGCATGAGCACGCCTTGCTGGTGTCAGAGTTGCTGACCAGCCATGCCAACACGCATGGGCGCGTCGGCGCACGGGTGCATGCGCCCAGTCACCCGCGATTTGAAGACGACGTGGACACCTTGGTCAAATTGGCTGGCAACAAGCTGGCCTATCTGATGGTGCCCAAGGTGAGTGGGGCAGCCGAAACGCAACGCGCCATCGAGGCCATCAAGCAAGCGCGCCTGAAGCACGGGGTAGGACGCATCATCCCGGTTCATGCCTTGATTGAAACGCATCAGGCTGTTCAGCAAGTGGCCGAGATTGCAGCCCTGCCCGGCCTGGAGTCCTTGTCGTTTGGCTTGATGGATTTTGTGTCTGAGCACCGTGGCGCCATCCCTGCTTCGGCCATGAGCGTGACGGGGCAGTTCACGCACCCTCTGGTGCTACGAGCCAAGCTGGAAATCTCGGCGGCCTGTCATGCCGCCCACATCACACCTTCGCACTGCGTGGTCACCGAGTTCAAGGACACGCGCGCGTTGAGCAAAGCGGCCGAGCGGGCTTCGCGTGAGTTGGGCTACACGCGCATGTGGAGCATTCACCCGGACCAGATCCCCGTGATCGTGGAGGCCTTTGCCCCCGTGACGGCGGAGGTGGACGACGCGGTGGACATTTTGCTGGCCGCACAGCAGGCGCATTGGGCCCCGACCTCGTATCGCGGCACCTTGCATGACCGCGCCAGCTACCGCCACTACTGGCATGTGCTGGAACGCGCATGGCTGACGGGACAGCCCTTGCCCACAGATGTCGAGCTGGCTTTTTTTTAACGACACAGAGAGCCGCAGAGGGCGTCAAGCCAGCCCGTGTTGCTTGAGCTTGCGCCACAAGGTGGTTCGACTGATACCCAGCATCGCTGCGGCTTGAGCCCGGTCGCCCTGACACTGAGCCAAGGCCTCGCTCAAGCGAGTTTGCTCGGCGGCCTGCGCACTCTCATGCCCGTGGTTTTCACCGGCCTGCTTCGGCATCACGAAGGGATGGGGCTTGGGGAGCGAAGTGTCATCCTTCTCGCGATGTAAGAACAACTCCGGCGCCCAGCGTCTCAAACAGGCATGAGCCTGCTCCGGTGTTATCGGGGCCACAGAACCCTCGACATGAGCGGTCTGCGTGGAGGCCACTACACGCTCGATCAAGTTCTCCAACTCCCGCACGTTGCCGGGCCAGTCGTGCCACTGGCCAACATCGACCAAGGCGTCCAGCAAGGGCCGCATCGCCACTTGCTGAGCAGCCCGCCAACCTTGTCCCTCGCACGCTTTGGCCCAAAGAGACTCGGCCAGTTCGCGCAAGTCACTCAGGTGCGCACGCAAGGGCGGCACCTCCAGGCGCAGGATGTTGATGCGGTAGTACAAGTCCTGGCGGAACAGGCCTTGGCGCACATGCGCCATCAAGTCACGGTGCGTGGCGGCAATCACGCGCACTTGAATGGGCGTGGGCTCGGTTGCCCCCACCCGCAGCACTTCGCGCTCTTGCAACACGCGCAGCAAGCGGGTTTGCAAGGCCAAGGGCAGATCGCCAATCTCGTCCAGAAAGATGGTGCCTTTGTGCGCCGCTTCAAACAAGCCGACTTTGCCGCCTCGTCGCGCGCCGGTGAAGGCGCCGTCTTCATAGCCAAACAGCTCGCTTTCCAGCAAGCTTTCTGACACCGCCGCGCAGTTGACAGCGACAAAGGGCATGTCACGCCGATCGCTGGCCATGTGGATGCCTTGGGCCAGCACCTCTTTGCCTGTGCCGCTCTCGCCCAGCAGCAGCACGGTCGATGCACTGGCCGCGTAGTGCCACGCCTGATCGCGAACGGACTGCACGACAGCACTGCTGCCCACCCATTGCGACAACTCGTATCGCTGCGACTCCGCGTGGGGCTTGATGCGCATGCGAATGTGGCGGTCCACCCGTTGGATCGAAATCGGGTCCTGACAAGCCAGCACGGCGCCAGTCAACACGCCCTGCTCCAAAATGGGCATGCGGTTGGCAATCAAGGTTTTGCCTTTGACCTTTTCGATCCGCTCCAGATCGGCTGTTCCCAATCGCAAGGTCTGCTTCAAGCCCAACTCCGGGCAGACCTCGCTGAGCGTCAAGCCCTGCCAGGCACCGACCTCGATGCCCAGCCATTGCGCCATCGCGGGGTTCAAGGTTTGCACACACTCGTTGCGATCCACCGCGATCACACCATCACTCAATTGCGCCAAGATGGTGTTCAGGCGTTCGCGCTTGGCCCATTCGATGCGAGAGGCACGTGCCACCTCAACCGCATCGTCCAAGGCCTCACGCACCGCGTCGACCGAATACAGAAAGACGCCGACCAGCCCCAGGTCATCGGCGCAATCGGCAGCCGCGCCCGAGCCCACCACTACATCAATCCCCATCTGCCTCAGCTCTTGCACGCACAAGCGCGCCTCTTCTTCCGTGCGGTAGGTGCGCTGCACCACATCCAAAGTCAGCAGATCATGCAGGCCGCTGAGGTCAGGGATCATGCCCTCATAAGTCACCAGCCCCACCTTGGCAGACACGCTGGCCGACAGGCGTTTGGCATGCGCCAAAGCCTGCAGCACATCAAAACCGCCCACCTTGACGAGCACCACCGGCGTGTCCAGGTGTTGACGCAAATAACCGCCGTTTGAGCCGGCGGCAACCACCACGTCGATGGGACGCAAAGCCTGCAACTCGCGCACCCGCGCCACCGCGTTGTCAAAGCCCACATCGACCACTTCGATGTGGGCCTGGGTGTGAAACGTGGGCGCCAGATCCTGCAGCATCTTGTTGATGCGGCGAAAACCCACGGCAACGATCTGAGGCGGCAGACTGGGGTCTCGTTTCATCAATGTTTCAGCGTTTCAAGCCGCGCGTTTCAATGTTTCAACATTATGTGCCATTTATGAAACATCGTGTCAGCACGAGTCCGGCTATCCAAAACGGGCCATTTCTATTAGCCTTTTGAAATCAAGCAGTTAGCGTTTACCTGGTGCTTGTTTGGTGCATTGAGCCGTACCGCGCCTAGACATTGGCACGCCCGTTGCGATGTAGAGACTGACCTCAACGCATCGTTCAAGCTGGAGATCGGAATATGCCCCCCATGACCCTCAGGACACCAGGCGAGCGCTTTCGCCAAGCCCTCAAGGACGAAGCCCCATTGCAGGTGATTGGCGCCATCAACGC
>JAGWTE010000247.1 GCA_028869095.1 Burkholderiales bacterium | reverse complement strand
CAGTGCCGGTTGCGGCGTGGCCGATGCAAAGGCCATCAAGGCAAACTTGGCCAGGATGCCGGCTAGTAGCGCAGACGCCAAAGCCACCGGGATGCGGCTCATCACCCGTTCAAACCAGCCGGTCACGCCGCACAGCCACATCAAGACGCCGCAAACCAGAAAGGCGCCTGTGGCCTCGGCCAAACTGACACCGGCGGCTGCACTGGCAATCACCGCCGCACCGGGTGTGGACCAAGTGATCAACACCGGTATGCGCATCCACAGTGACAGGCCAATGGTGCTCAGGCCCATGCCTACGCCGAGCGCCAGGACCCATGAGGTGATTTGATCAGGGGATGCGCCCAGTGAGCGGGCCGCATGAAAGATCAACGCAATCGTGCTGCTGAAACCCACTAGCGTGGCCACGAAGCCGGCAGAGACAGCCGTCAGGGACGTGTCCCTGAAGACCTGTGTCCATGAACGGCGCGCCCCGTTCAGATCTCCACCTTGGAGCCCAACTCCACCACACGGTTGGCCGGCAGACTCAGGAACCCGGCCGCATCCGCCGCATTGCGATGCATGCTGGCAAAGAGTTTTTCGCGCCATGGCGCCATGCCGGTGCCGATGGTGGGGATCACGATGTCTCGGGACAAGAAATATGACGTATCCATCGGATTCAAATCCAGCTGATGGGCCTTCAACAGCTTCAAAGCCTCTGGCACATCGGGCTGATCCATGAAACCAAAATTCAAGGTGACCCGCCAGCAGTCGTTGCCCAAGGGCTCAAACTCAATGCGGTCATCGTTGCTGATCCATGGGATTTCGTGCGACTTGATCGTCAAGAACAGGTTCTGCTCATGCAGCACCTTGTTGTGCTTGAGGTTGTGCAACAGCGCATTCGGTGTGGCTTCCTTGTCGGCATTCAAGAAAACAGCCGTGCCGGGGACGCGCAAAGGGGGGCTTTGAAAAATCGCCTCAATGAACGCCGGCAAGGCGATGGCTTCGTTGCGCAAGGCATCGGCCATGAGGATGCGCCCGCGCTTCCAGGTCAGCATGATGCTGAACACAAACGCGGCAATCATCAAGGTGAACCAACCGCCGTGGATCACCTTCAGGATGTTGGATGAGAAAAAGACCAGCTCAATGGCCAGGAAGAAGCCCGTGGTGCCTGCACAGACCAGCCAAGGGAAGTTCCAGCGATACCGCTGGACGAAGAAAATCATCACGGTGGTGAGCACCATGGTGGCCGTGACCGCAATACCGTAGGCCGTGGCCAGGGCGCTGGACGAGCCAAAAATACCCACCGCAATCACAATGGCGCCAAACTGGAACCAGTTGACCGATGGAATATAAATTTGCCCAGCCTCTTTGTCAGAGGTGTAAATCATATTCAGGCGCGGCAAATACCCCAGCTGGATCGCCTGTTTGGTCACGGAGAAAGTGCCGGAAATGGTGGCCTGCGACGCAATGACCGTGGCAATGGTGGCCAGCCCGACCATGGGCAACAAACACCATTGCGGAATCATCAAGAAGAAGGGGTTTTCAACGGCCTCTGGCTTGGACAGCAATAAGGCGCCTTGACCAAAATAATTCAAAATCAGGCACGGGAAAACCAAGCCATACCAAGCCAGCTGAATAGGCTTTTTGCCAAAATGGCCCATGTCCGCATACAGGGCTTCAGCCCCCGTCACAGCCAGAAAGACGGCGCCCAACACCAGCATGGTGCTCCAGCCGCGTTCGAGGCCAAAATGAATGGCCCAATAAGGGTTCAAGGCATGCAGAACCTGCGGTTGCTGATAAACCCAATGGGCGCCAAACCCGCCAATGGATAAAAACCAAATCACCGTGATGGGGCCAAAGAATTTGCCGACGGCGCCGGTGCCATGCTTTTGGACCGAATATAAAACGGCCAGAATAATCAGGGTGGCCGGCGCAATATAAGGTTTGAAGGCGGGGGTGGCAATCTCCAAACCTTCGACAGCCGATAAAACCGAAATGGCCGGTGTGATCACGCCATCGCCATAAAAAAGGGCTGCCCCCAATATGCCCATGACAATCAAGGCATAGCGCAGCCGAGGCTTGGATTCCGTCGCGCTGGAGGCCAGTGCCATCAAGGCCATCGTGCCGCCTTCGCCGTTGTTACTGGCTTTCAGGACCATGGCGACGTACTTGAAGGACACGATGATGGTCAGTGTCCAAAACACCATCGACAGCACGCCGATGATGTTTTCAGGAGTGGCGGGCGCATGGCCCGTGTTGAACACCTCTTTCAAGGCGTACAAAGGGCTCGTACCGATGTCGCCGTAAACGACCCCCAGGGCACCCAGCGTCAGCGCTGCGAGTTGTGATCCTCTGGATTTGGCGCTTGCCGCTCCAGGGTGGCCGTCAACGTTGGTTTGCACGATCATGCACGACAGTTCAACACCGCAGCATTGTGCCGTCTTAGCAGGTGGTTTTGACCGAAAGTTGGCAAGACCGCCCGCAATCAATAAGTTTCGGCATCGGGATCTGTCGCTTCCAGTTCATAACTGGCCGCCAGCATGGCCAAACGCCCCAAAACCCCGTACATGTAGAACCGGTTGGGCGCGCTGACCCCGGGTCGAGCCCCAGGCCGGGGCATTTGGGTGGGCTCAGCAAAGGCCAGTGGGATGAAACTCGCGCCGGGGGCGTTGAGGTTTTCATCGATGCCACGTTCGGCATGGACCCGGTAGAAGCCGCCCACCACATAGCGGTCGATCATGTAGACCACCGGCTCGGCCACGGCGTCGTTGATCTGTTCGTAGGTGGGCACGCCCTCCTGAATGATCACACGGCTGACTTCCTGGCCATCCTTGACCACCGACAGCTTGTTGCGGGCTCGGCGGTTGAGTTCGACCACTTCCTTGGCATCACGCACCGTCATGATCCCCATGCCATAGGTGCCGTTGTCAGGCTTGACGATGACGAAGGGCTTTTCGTTGATGCCGTATTCCTTGTATTTGCGGCGGATTTTGTTGAGCAAGGCTTCCACCTGGCTTTGCAGGCATTCGATGCCCGTGCCTTCCTGGAAGTTGACCTCATCACAGACCGCGTACATCGGGTTGATCAGCCAGGGGTCCATGCCCAACAGTTTGGAAAACTTCTTGGCGACTTCTTCGTAGGCGGCAAAGTGCTGGCTCTTGCGGCGCACCGCCCAGCCGGCGTGCAATGGGGGCAGCAGGTACTGCTCGTGCAGGTCTTTGAGCACATCGGGGATGCCGGCTGACAGATCGTTGTTGACCAGGATCGTGCAGGGATCGAAGTGCTTGAGGCCCAGGCGGCGCTTGGTGCGCACCAGCGGCTCCAAGGTCAAGGTGCT
>JAGWTE010000037.1 GCA_028869095.1 Burkholderiales bacterium | reverse complement strand
TCGAGGGTGAAGTCATCGGAGGCGTTTCCCAGAACCAGCGCTTGGATCTTGTCGATCAAGCTCACGGGCCGGAGGTGAAGCTCTAATGCCGCGAGTCGATCCTGATCCTCTTTGAGGAGTTCTGGCTTGCCCAAGGAGAGCGTGAATTTTGTGGCAAGCCATCCTTCGCCCCAAAAGCCCGGTTCTGCGATGCGGCGAGCGAGCTGATCCAGCTCGCTGGTGACACGCCCGTAGACCCAGAGCGACCGAAAGTGCTTGCTGATAACAGCCTTCAATTCCGTCGCAAGCACCGCATCGCCAAAAATCAGTCGTTCGATGAAGGTCAGCACTGCACCAAACCACGCACTGATGTCGTCGTAAGTTGGAGGCGCGTAACCGTAGTCCCGCGAGTGAGCGCCGAATTCGAACTTGTGGTTCGAGCTGAAGTACATCGTCTGGAGCAACTTCCCGACAGCCTGCAAGCCTAACGTCTGCTGTTTCGGATTCGACGAGCGAAGGAGTCGCTCAACGATGTTCAGGCGCTGGCCAATCGTGGCGTGTGTTCCTGACAAGTAGATTGTGAAGAGGCCGAGAAATACCTCAAGCCCCTCTTTGCGGCTGCGCTCGAGGGGCTCTTCTGTGCAACTTCTGACGAGCAGCCAAGCGCTCCGCTCGAAGAGCGCCGGATCGTAAGCAAGCGACCGCAAGAGCGCGCGCTCTCGCCGCCACACAGCAAGTCCCTCATCCAAGGCCGAATCACCGGCTCGCTCCAGCGCAGCCAGAACCTGAGTCGGAACGATGGGAGCAACGTTGGCGAGGATAGCGATCCCATCAGCGTCTAGGCTCGCGATGTTCGACAGGAGCCCGCCAGGCGACAGCCATTTGGTGGCCATCTCAACGGCTTTCGGATGGTCGTGGAGGAACGAGAGCCGCCTCGAGAAAGAGCGGACCGTTCGTTGCGTGCCGCCCGTGACCAGTTTTGCCTCGATGACCGACAACGGCAAGATGTCGAGGGCTCCCTTGGCCAGGCGATTGGCAATCGCGTGCGGCAAGATGGCTCGCCATGGGCCTCGCTCTTGTGCCAGTTCTCGCTTGAGCAACTCACTGACGTGCTCGTACAGGTCGAGGACATCTTCACGAGCGAGCGACGCGAGAATGGGAAGCTCCGCATCTGTTCCGTCGAGGGCAGTACCTTCGAAGGAATAGAGCAGCGCGCACGCTCGAGCGGCGCGCAGCAACGCGTCGCTTGCATCGTGACGCTGCTGAAATAGCCGCTTGAAAAGCTCGTCATCAGACAAACCCGAGATGCTCTCCGACTCAGCCACTGAGCCCGTGGAGCTCACGATGATGTAGGAGCCGCCTTCGGCTGCGAGTTGGGCAATGACTGGTCGGATGACGCCCTTGGGCTTCATCTCGGCAAGGATCGCGGCTGCCGGCATGTCCGGCAACTTGACCTGAAATCCGGTAGCCGCCCGAGGAATGAAGCCACCAATGGCTGAGCCCGCATCCTGCGCCACGCGGACATCCAGTCCGCCATCTGGCGCCGTCTGGCTGCCGCCCCAAGTCACGCCAACAGTCGGCTTACCTGCGGCCGCTAGGTAAGCCTCGCAGAGGCGAGCCACAAGCTCGCGAAGATCTGTGTCATTGAGCGCGGCGACTTCGTCTGGAGTTACGTCGAACATGGGTCCGATAGTACGCCAGACGAACTTCCAATTAGATAGGCGCGATAACCGATTTGAGCCGGAAGCCGAAGTCGAACCGTGGCAAAGCGAATGTCGGCTTTGCGGCGATGAGATTGCACTTGCCGATGTCGGCTCAGGGTCGATCGCCGGCCCTGGTGAATGACTGCTGATGGGCATCCGACCCAGCGTTCGTACGCGATGAGGTCGACGAGTGGTAAACGGCTGCTCCCAGCCTTTACCCGACATTGGCTGCGGTAATCCCAATCCCCGCACTTGGCTGGATGCGGCTGGATTGGTAGCTCCGTCCGAACTGGAATCGGTGGAGGGTTGGGCCTGGAATACACTGCCAAGCGGGCGCCGGGTGCTGAGAGGACGGTCTCAGCGCGCCAGCGTTTGCACCACCTCACGCAGAGGTTCAGCCCACGAGCCCCAGGTGTTCTGACGGTACAGCCTGGTCGTCCCATACCAAGGCGTATCTACGCGACCGAGCAGCCAGCGCCAGTCTGGCATCTTGGACAGCAAGATCGACGTGGGTTTGCCCAGCGCACCTGCCAAATGCGCGATAGAGGTGTCCACCGAGATGACCTGATCCATGAGTTCGATCAGGGCCGCGGTGTCATCCATGGTTTGCAGCGCATCGGTCAGCATGGTGACTTCAGGATGCACATTGAGCGTGGCAAGGTCGCTGCCGCGGATGTCTCGCTGCAGGCAGAAGTATTGCGGGCCCTTTGGTAGTGCGGCCAACATCGTGGCCAGTGCAATCGATCGGTTGTGATCGTTGCTGTGCGCCGCGTTGCCTGACCAGACCAGGCCGATGCGGGGCTGAGTTCGTGGGCCCAGGCGTTGAGACCAAGTCTGGACGCGTTGCGGGTCTGCTCGCAAATAGGCATCGGGTGCGGGCACCGAGTCAGGCATGGTTTTGAAAGCCAGCGGCAGGCTCATCAAGGGGCAATGGTAGTCAAACGCGGGCAGGGGGCCTTCGTTGCGCCCCAATACCTGCACGTCTGGATGGAGCGTGGCCATCAAGGACTTCAGCGTCGGCTGGACTTCCAGCAGGACGTGCGCACCTTGTTCAATCAGCAGCAGTGCGTAGCGGCAGAACTGAATCGTGTCGCCCAGGCCTTGTTCCGCATGCAGCAAGATCGTGCGGCCTTTCAGGTCGACATCGCCCGTCCACAAAGGCTGGGTGAAATCGCGCGGCTTGGACGTGAAGGAGTCCTTCTTCCAGCGCCACTCCAGTTGAGGCAGGCCTCGAATCCAGTCGCCCATGAGCATGTCACACCAGCCTTGTCCCCATTGGGCATCGGCGTGCTCGGGTTGCAGGGCAATGACCTGGGCAAAGGCTTCACGAGCAAGGGGCAGGCGCCCCATGTCCATCAAAATGCTGGCCCGGTTCATGTGGGCTTCGGCCAGTTGCGGAGCAAGGGACAGTGCTTGATCAATTCGGGCCAGAGCCTCGTCCCAACGCTCGGCCTCGCGCAAGGCGCCAGCCAGATTGGTCAGGACGGCGGGATGCTGAGGTGACAGCTTGAGTGCCTGTTCGTGGCTGGTGATGGCATCCAATGGGCGCTTGAGTTTGAGCAGCGCGTTGCCGCGATGCGTCCAGACCTGGAATTGATCGGACTGGAGCGATAAGGCCCAGTCATATTGGGTCAGTGCTTCGTCATACCGTTTCAGGGTCATCAAGGCGTCAGCCTTGCCGACCCAGGCTGTGACGCGCTTGGGTTGCAGTGCAATGGCCCGTTCATAGTCCGCGAAGGCTTGGTCGTGACGCTGCAGCATGGCCAAGGTGTGCCCTCGGTTGACCAAGGCGGCGATGTGCGCAGGCTGAAGTGCCAAGGTCTGGTTGAAGCAGGTCAAGGCATCTGCAGGACGCTGCAGTGCCATCAAGGCGTTGCCTTTGGCAAAGTGCAGTTCGGCGTTGCTTGGCTCCAGGGTGAGGGCTTGATCAAAATGTGCGATGGCCTGTTCTGGCTGTTTGGACTCCATGCACGCAATGCCCAGATTGGTATAGGCCTCGGGTACGTCCTGATAGATGCCCACTGCCTGGCTGATGAGCGCAATGGCTTGGGACAGGTCGCCCTGGCGCATGGCAATGACGCCAAGCAGGTGCAGCGAGTCGAACTGCTGTGGGTCGTGCTGCAGCACCGTCTGGAAGCCAGACTTGGCTTGATCCAATAGCCCACGTTCGAGTGCAGCAATGGATTGGTCTACCAAATCATCGATGGCTTGGGGCGTGAGAGCGGGAGCGGCGGCAGCGTTCATGTCAGTGCGGATGGGATCTTGCGGATGATCTTATCTGCGATTCACCATTGCGGGCCCGGTGTCAATGGAAGTCCCGGCTGACGGTATTCAGTCGCCCCAGCAGAGGGGTTAAATCGCGCAAGTGATGCGCCACCAAGTGGCTGACATCCCCTTCGCGTTGCCAGACACCGTAAACAGCCATCAAGCGAGATTGCAGCAAGACCGATCGCTGCCGGTCTCGCAAGCTTTTCCAGACAATCACATTCACGGTGCCGGTTTCATCTTCCAGGGTCACAAAAACCACGCCCGCGGCTGTTTCAGGTTGCTGGCGCACGGTCACGATGCCGCAAGCGCGGGCCAGGCGCCCATGAGGGCGGGCATGTAGCATTTCTGATGTCATCAAGCGCTGCTCGGCCAGTAGTGGGCGCAGCAGGGCCAAGGGGTGACGTCGCAAGGTCAAGCCCAAGGCGGCATAGTCAAACACGATTTCTTCGCCTTCAGGGGCCGTCGGCAATGCAAGGCGGGCTTCATCCACTGGTGCGTCACGTAGCAGGGTGGGCGCGCGGTGCAGGGCGGCACTGTCCCAGACCTGCTGGCGCCGGTGGCCAGACAAGCTCATCAAGGCATCGGCCGATGCCAAGGCGCGCACATCGCTTTGCTCCAGTTGCGCACGCAAGGCCAACTCTTCGGTGCTGTGGAAGGGGCCTTGTTGGCGAGCCTGAACGATGCGCTGGATGGCGGGTTTAGACAGATTGGCCACCAAGCGCAAGCCCAGACGAACGGCGTGCTGTTGCTGTCGCTGACCTTGTTGTCGTGGTGAAGCGGCTTCCAGCGTGCAATCGTGGTCGCTGTGCATGACATCCGGTGGCCGAACCACCACACCATGGCGTTTGGCATCTTGTACCAACTGGCTGGGCGAATAAAAACCCAAAGGCTGGGCATTGAGCAAGCCTGCCAAAAAGGCCTGCGGGTAATGGCATTTGATCCAGGCGCTGGCGTAGACCAGCAAGGCAAAGCTGGCGGCATGAGACTCTGGGAATCCGTAAGAGCCAAAGCCTTTCATCTGGTTGAAGATCTGCTCGGCGAACTCGGCCGGGTAGCCCCGATCGGTCATGCCATCAACCAGGCGCTGGTGGAATTTCTCCACGCCGCCTTTACGGCGCCAAGCGGCCATGGATCGGCGCAAGGCATCAGATTCGCCCGGGGTGAACCCCGCGGCAATCACGGCCACCTGCATCACTTGTTCTTGAAAGATGGGGATGCCCAAGGTTCGTCCCAGTGCTTCTTCCAAGCCTGGGTAGGTGTGGGCGACATCGCTGCCGGGGTTGTCACGCAGAGCCTTCCTGCGGTCCAGATAAGGATGGACCATGCCGCCTTGAATGGGCCCGGGGCGGACGATGGCCACTTCGATGACCAGGTCGTAAAACCCCTTGGGTTGCAGGCGCGGCAGCATGCTCATTTGCGCGCGGCTTTCGATCTGGAAGACGCCCACCGTGTCGGCCTGACAGATCAGGTCGTAGGTGGCCGCGTCTTTGGACGGGATGTCTTGCATCGCCCACGTCTTGCCTCGAATCTGGCTGATGAAGGCCAGCGATCGCTTGAGCGCGCTGAGCATGCCCAAGGCCAGCACGTCGACCTTGAGCAGGCCCAAGGCATCCAGGTCGTCCTTGTCCCACTGGATGATGCTGCGGTCAGGCATGGCGGCGTTTTCAATGGGCACCATCTGGCACAGCGGGCCTTTGGCAATCACAAAGCCACCGGTGTGTTGGCTCAAGTGCCGCGGAAAGCCCATCAGTGTGTAGCTCAATTCTTGCCATTGCTGGACGAGGCGGCTTTGCGGATCCAGTCCCAATTCTTGTAGCCGTTCCGTCTGGATGCCTTTGCCATCCCACCAAACATGGTGCTTGGCAACGCGCTCAATGACATCGGCGTCCAGCCCCAAGGCTTTGCCGACATCGCGCAAAGCGCTGCGCGTGCGGTAGGAGATGACGGTGGCCGTCAGGGCTGTGCGGTCGCGTCCGTATTTGCGGTACAGGTATTGGATGACCTCTTCGCGGCGCTCGTGCTCAAAGTCAACATCGATGTCTGGCGGCTCGTTGCGTTCTTTGGAGATGAAGCGCTCGAACAGCAGCGTGGATCGCGTGGGGTCAACCTCTGTGACCCCCAGGCAATAGCAAACGGCAGAGTTGGCCGCACTGCCACGCCCTTGGCACAAGATGTCTTGCGAGCGGGCAAAGCGCACGATGTCGTGCACGGTCAGGAAGTACTTTTCAAAGCCCAGGTCGGAGATCAAAGCCAGCTCATGCTCGATTTGGGCTCGCACCTCAGGTGGTGCGCCGCTTGGATACCGATGAAGGGCGCCCTCTGCGGTCAGTTGTCGCAAGTGCTCGGCTGGCGTCAGCCCCGGTGGAACGACTTCTTCGGGGTATTCGTAGCGCAACTCGTCCAGGCTGAAGCTGCACTGTGCCGCGATCTCTTGTGTGGCAGCCAGCAGGTCAGCTGGGTAGCGTTGGACCAGGCGTAGCCGGCTGCGCAAGTGCTGTTCGGCATGGCGTTGCAAGGCCAGCCCGCTGTCTTGAACCGTGCAGCCCAGGCGGGTCGCGGTCAATACGTCCTGCAAGGGCTTGCGTGAGCGCACATGCATGTGCACATCGCCCGTGGCGACCAAGGGCATGCTGGTGGTCGCGCTGATGTGCCTCAGCCCCTGCAGCCACCAGGCATCGTCCAGGGTGTTGAGCAATTCAACCGCCAGCCAGCATCGGCCGCCAAATTGGGATTGAAGCCATTGAGCTTGCTGCCGTACGGTGGACCAGATGAGGTCGGCCTGCTCTGGTGCAGACCATTGCGCGGCCCGGTTTCGTATCGCGCTGCGATCAGGGATCAGCAGCAACAGACAGTCAGACAAAAGCGCGGGCTGCAGGCCTTGGCGCGTCAAGGGGGCGTGCCCTTTGCCTTCGTTGGCGCGGCGCAGGCGGGTGATGAATTCGCACAATTGGCCGTAGCCGTGACGGTGGCAGGCCAGCACCACCAGCTTGAACGGCGTGCTGTCGTGGACCAGGAACTCGCTGCCGATGATGAGCTTGAAGTGACGCGCGTCTTGTTCGCCACGGATGTTGTCGCGAATGTCCTTCCAGGCTTGGTGTGCGCGAACCACGCCAGCCAGTGAGCATTCATCCGTCAAGGCCAAGCCGCTGTAGCCCAGCTCAATGGCTCGGGTGATCAACTCTTCTGGCTGCGAGGCGCCGCGCAGAAAAGAGAAGTTGGACACGCAGTGCAACTCGGTATAGGCGGGCAAATGCATCGCAGGTCTCACGCAAACAGACCATGGAGATACCAAGGGCTGCCAGGCTGATTGCGGGTATGCCGCTCACGAAATACCCACAACAAGCCAGCCCGTTCGCTGCTGGCCAGGTAGTAGTCACGGGCTGTGGGCGTGTCGTCCCACCAACCGGCCTCAATGCGGTGCGGACCGGCGAGCAGGCGCAGGCGGCCTTGGTAGACGGGCATCTCAGGCAAGCCGGGGCCGATTCGCGACAGGCTCAGTGGCAAAGGCGCTTTGAGCAGCCAGCAGGGTTGAGGTAAGTCTGCTGGATGGGGCGGTGAGGTGTGCTGCTTGTTGCCGAACTTTCCAGGCAGCCCATGCGGAGCCGGATACCAAGCCTGGGCCAGCTCGGGCCGGTGGTCTGCTTGCAGCATGCCTTGTTGAACGTGATCGGCGCCCAAGCGCGCACTCAAACGCTCCATCAGGCTGAACAAGGCTTCTTGCTGGGCCTTTTGCGCAGCCGGTGTGCGCAAGGCATCAGGCTGAATGGACAAGGTGTCGCCACTGATTTCGGGAAAGAGGTTGCGGCAATCATCCGCCAGGGGCGAGATCTCATGCGCGTGCAAGCTGATGTCCCCCACAGGGCCGCCCAGTTGAATGCGTTGAAGGTGCTCGTGCAACAAACGCTTCAAGCGAGTGGGATCCCGGCTAGGGTTGGCCAGGCGGATCTCGCATTGCCCGTGGCTGCCGGCATCGCGTGGGGCAAAAAAATCGTGCTGCCATTGCAGTGTGAAAGCGTGAACACCCGAACGGTGCCCCGTCAGCCAGGCACACATCTGCCCCAACAAGATGGCCGCAGCAAGTCCCATCTCGGGTGCTGATTCAACGCGGCTGGGCAACTCCAGTCGCGACTTGAACACGGCGGGCAGCGTGAGCCACTCAAAGGCCTCGGCCTGGCGCCCATCTGCTTGATCCAATGCTTGAAGCAGCCCTGCGCCAAAGCGGCGGCTGAGACCCGCGCGAGGCAGGGCACGCACATCGGCCAAGCTGCGGCAGCCCAGTCGGGCCAAGGTAGGCTCATGTGCGGCGACGCCGGGCAAGGTGCGCAAGGGCAGGGCGTTGAGCATCCCTTGCAGTTTGCGGTTCCATGACGATGAGGGGGACTCTCGGGGACACCACTCCAGTGGCGCTTGCTTGTGTCCATGATGCCGAGCCAAAGCCAGCGCAGCCGATGCCGTGGCGGCTTGCGCGGATGCCTGGCATCCCTGTGCCATGGCTTGTGTCTGCATGCGTTGAACCAGCTTGGCGGCCCCACCAAACAGCCGATGACTGGCCTGCAGTTCAGCCACGACAGCCTCATTGAGCAAGGCCACCCGCGGCGTGAACTGCAAGCACCACCACCCCAGGCTGCGCGCATCCAGCGGTGCCGGCTCAGTGCAAGGCAAGGGCGCTTTGGTGCCGGGAATCAGTGCGATCCAGTGCGGCATGGGATACCTGCGGAATCAAGGTCGCCAGACCTTTGTGCCAATCAGGCAAGGTCAGGGTTTGCTCAAGCATGGGCCCCTTGCGTTTGATGATGTCTACCAACAGCGGGTGAGGGGGCGCGCCCAGGCGCAGCGCCAGGCGCAAGGGGGCAGCCGATGCATCGTGCCGGGCGGACAGCGGGCGCATCACAAACAACAGACCCGGGTGCCGGGTGGCGCAGCTTTGCAGCCGCCGGATGTGATCAGGCCGGGCATGGGGCAGCCAGGACAGCACGGCGGTGATGCATGGGGCTTTGATGGCCTGCTCAGTCGCCCACAGGCTTTGTGATTGGGATCGGGCATCAACCCAGATCACGCGCTCTGGCGGAATGCCTTCGCGGTGCAGTGCCGGCAAATAAGGCACATGCGGAGGGGCGACCAGCACGACGGTGCCGCCTTGTTTGACCAGACGCCGCAATGCGGGCATGAGCAAACGCCACTCGCCTTGGCCAGCCTGTTCATGCAATAACTCGGTCAAGGATTGCGAGGGCCAGCCTCCGCCTGGTAACTGGGCATCCAGCTGGGGATGGCCGCTGGGCAGCGTCACGCCATGGGCTTGGCACAGAGACAATCCGGTCCAGACCGATTGACTCAAGTGCGCAGGCAAGCTGTTCAAAGGCGATCGATTAACTGTATGCATATACAGTATTGTGTCTGTTTGGCGGAGTCTTGTCCAGCGATGGAGCATCTCCGCGGGGCCTACACTGAAGTCAGATTTCACGCACTCTTTATGTCGACGTCTTCCTCCTCTGATTGCCAGAACTCCGGCTGCTGCTCGTGCGACGGCAATGCAGCCGCTACCGGCTCCGCACCAGTCCCCACGCCCTTGTCAGGCAAGGCATGGCAAACGTTTCGCATTCCGACCATGGACTGCGCGGTTGAAGAATCTGAAATCCGCCGGGCGTTGGAGCCCATTGCGGGCATTCAGGCCTTGCGTTTTCAATTGCAGGCACGCACTTTGGCCATCAGTGCGCAGGATGCGGCTTTGACTCAGGCGCTGGCTGCCATCCGCCGAGCGGGGTTTGATCCACAAGCTGTGCTCATCCCGGCTGACTCGGAGAGGACAGGGCACATGCACGCGCATGGCGCCCCTCCGTGGCCAAGGCTGATCCTGGCGCTGGTTCTGGCCTCTGCGGTCGAGTTGCTCGGGGTCGTCGCGCCTGATGGTGTGGTGTGGCGCGGCCTGGGCATGGCCATCTCGGCCGGGGCCATTGCCCTGGCGGGGCTCGACACCTATCGCAAGGGCCTGAAAGCGCTGCTGGCCGCCCGGCTCAACATCAACGCACTGATGACCGTGGCCGTGACAGGTGCTTTTGTCATCGGCCAGTGGCCGGAGGCGGCGATGGTGATGGCGCTGTACGCCATTGCGGAGTGGATCGAAGCCCGGTCGGTAGACCGTGCCCGCCACGCCATTCAGGGCTTGCTGGATTTGACGCCCAAAGAGGCCATGATGCAGCAAGCCGACGGCACCTGGCAGGTGACGCCATCCAGCGAGGTGGCAGTGGGTGCAAGGGTGCGCATCCGGCCTGGCGAGCGTGTGCCCTTGGACGGTGTGGTCACCCAGGGGTGCAGCGCCATCAACCAAGCCCCCGTCACGGGCGAGAGCATGCCCGTGGACAAGGCCGCAGGTGATCCGGTCTACGCGGGCACGGTCAACCAGTCGGCCGAACTGGTGTTTCAAACCACCGCGCTGGCCAGCAACACGACCCTGGCTCACATCATTGAGGCCGTGGAGCAGGCGCAAGGCGCCCGAGCGCCCACACAGCGTTTTGTCGACCGCTTTGCCGAGGTGTACACCCCGGCGGTGTTTGTCATGGCCCTGGCCGTGGCGGTGCTGACGCCCTGGCTGCTGGGGTGGACATGGGGACAAGCCGTCTACAAGGCCTTGGTGCTGCTGGTGATTGCTTGCCCGTGTGCCTTGGTTATCTCGACCCCCGTGACCGTGGTCAGCGCCTTGGCTGCTGCCGCGCGCCGGGGCATCTTGATCAAAGGCGGCACGTACCTGGAGGAAGCCCGCAAGCTCCGCGTTGTGGCCATGGACAAGACTGGCACCGTGACAAAGGGCCAGCCTCAATTGGTGGATTGGGCCCCGCTGCCGGAGGATGACGATGCCGCGCGCCCGATGGGGGGGGCAGCCAGGATAAGGCCAGAAATAGCACATAAGTCAAAAAGTAATAAAGACTGATGTCGTTATGCGGTTGCGCTCTATCCGATTTATCGTCCGAGAAACGCTGCTGCCCAGCAGTCACTCACCCAGCTAGACCTAGCGTGATGTCCAACCAATCTTATGCGCCGCTTGCGTAGCATCGTGCCGCACATCGTCTTCACTGTGCACATAGATGCTTGTGGTGCTGATGGTGGCATGGCCGAAGTTGTCGCGCACGGCTTTGACGTCCAAGCCTGCATCGGTCATGTGCGTGCCTGCGGTATGCCTCAGCCAGTGGGTGGACGCTGCCTCGATCTGCGCTGCCACCCCCTCCCATTCAATGCCTCGGGCACGCAAGCGATCCGCTGTTGAGCGCATAACGCCTTTGACGACTTCATGGACTGCGCTACGCGCCAGCGGTTTTTCCTTGCCGATGATGGGCAGAACCAGTGGGCGATTCTCGCTACTGGCTGGCAGCGCAGACAAGCCAGTGGCTTTGCGGTAGGTCATGAGCTCGGCCATCAACTCGGCCGTGGCCGGGACGATCCGAGATTTGTCACCTTTGCCTGTGATCTCCAGCCACCAACGCTCGACGCCCCCTCGGTCACGTTGGCTGTAAAAGCCAGCCATGGTGCCGGAGGTGACCTCTGAAACCCGCAGCCCACCGACATAGAGCAGTGAAAACAGCCATCTGCAACGTGCGGCGTGTGATTGTTCACGATCGGTACTTGTGGGCATGGCCTGGATGGTCGCTTTGACCTCATCCCAGTGTTCATGGGGAAGGAAGCGATTGGTTTGCCTTGGTCCGACGCGACGCTTGCGGCGGCCCAGCGAAAGTGGATTGCCAGCCAAGTAGCCCGCCTCGACCAGCCAAGAGAACATGGCATTGACGATGGACAGCGCGTGGCGCTGACTAGCACTCGACAGTGGCCCAGCAAACGGTCGCCAGTATGGAGAGTCCCGTCCTGGGCGTTGGCGCACGGTCATGACCCACCGCTCAGCCGGTTGCGGGTCCGCCAGGAAGTGCTCGTACAGCAGCAAGTCCTCGTGCGTCAGCGAGGACATGGCCAGGCCGCGCTGGTGCACGCACCACAGCAACAGCCTTTCCGCCTCCTTGCGGTAGCTGGCCAGCGTTGCCGGCGTATCAACGTAGCGGGCCAGCCAGGCCAGCACCGCCGAGCGGTCGTCGTCTGCTGCCACCTGACTGCGGGCATGCGAGCGGTTGCGACCATCTTGCCCCGTGAGCTGGGCCGGAATCAAGGTCTGTTCAATCGGAGCGACGGCGTTCAAGGTGTCAGCGATTTCAAAATGGCGTCAGCCTGCATTCTATGGACATAAGATGAGTTATGTCCATAGATATACAAGATTGATAAATATATCAATGTATTACGTTGTATTATTTTTTGAAGGATTCAAAGGATGAGCAATGACGGACGAGACCCGCCTGCAGGCTGACATTGAGGCGCTACGGCCCCGGTTCCCAGACACGCAGGACCTCTATCGCGAGGTCTGCACGGTCCTGTTCTTTCGCTATGGCATCACGCCCACGGCCAACAAGCTGTACCAACTGGTGCGCAAAGGCAGCATGAGCGCGCCAGCCGAGGCTCTGGCCAAGTTCTGGGAAAACCTGCGCGAAAAAAGTCGGGTGCGCATCGAGCACCCGGACATCCCGGAGGTTTTGAGGGATGCTGCTGGTGAACTCACCGCCAAACTGTGGCAACAGGCCCGTGCGCTGGCAGACGAGGCTTGCGCATCGGTCCGGCTTGAAGCCCAGCAGAAAATAGACGCGGCAACCCAGGCTGCCGTGCTGGCCAAGCAGCAAGAAGCGCTTGTTAGCCAGGAGTTGCAGTCAGCGCAGACCCATTCAACCGCGCTCATGGATCAGATCCGCTTGCTGGAGCAGCGCTTGGCTCACGACGAAGGACTCCGCAAGGGGTTAGAGCAGCAAATTGACCAACTGACATCCCAACGCCAGGAGCTGGCTGCATTCGTTGAAGCGACTCGGGAAGCCGAGCAGCGGTCAGCCGACGAGCACAGACGACTTCTTTTGGAAGTCGACCGCGAGCGCGGCAATGCCACACGGATTCAGAAGGAGTTGGATAGCGTCAAGTCCGCGACAGACAAGGCGGTGAAGGCGCAATCTGACAAGCTTGCTCAAGCGCTGCAACAGGTCGATCAGCTGCGGCAACACAGTGCCGAGTTGGAGGTCGCCCATGCCTCGCTGAGAACTGAACGCGATCAACTGCAAAAGCTGATCGCGCCTGACGAAGGCATTCGACCTTCCTTGGCACGCTTGCGCAGCGCTGGTGTCAACAAGGGCTTAGCCAAACGCCGGGTACGCTGATTCATCCCAGGCGTCCAGCTTCAGCCAAGATCACTACACAGGTGATTCGGCAATTCGAGTACACCAAGCTATTTCTGCCCAGGACAATCGAATCAGCTCCCCGAAGGGGCTCTAAGGCACGCGCATTGCCCATGAGGGCAAACTCGAAGGGACTTCGCTGGCAATCGCCAGGCTCGAATGCCCTGAACGACTGCCTCGGCTAACGACTTGAGGATCAATCCACCATAGAGGTGTTGATCCAGAAGAATCACAAAGGTTGATAGGCTGGGCACAGCAGCAGAAAAGTTGATGTTCATGGTGACAACTTCCGCCCCAACTTCGAGGGCTGTTTACGATGGCGCCATCGTGCTGTCACGACTTCTCTGCGTGGAGGGCGTTTTTCCCAAATTAAAATTTGGCAGCAATCCATTTTGGGAAAACGCAAGTCTGCCGAAACTGCCATCCTGGTATGGAACCATGCGTGCCTGAGGCCATCAATCACGCAAGCACGCATGGTTGTGTGTGAACACGTTAGACTACCCCGACCGTACGGCTCGATGTCTCGCGGAATGTATTCTCGAATGGCCCGCACTGAAATGCCTCCCCCGATCGCCACGGGCGACTGGGCGCCGGTGTGCGTTTGTCAAGGGCTTGGTGAGTGCTCGACCGTCGCGTTGTGCGAGGTGTTTGCATGACGATGACCAAAGCCTTCAGGCGGTTGATTTGTCGCCTGATGATCGGTGTGATGCTGCTGGCTCAGATCAGCATTGCAGCATATGCCTGTCCTGGTTTGGCCGCTTCCATGGCCATGCAGTCAGACCTGACAGCGATGACCTCTGACAGCCTGCCTGTCGACATGGCGGACTGCGATCAAATGGCCGAAATGCCCGATATGGCCACGTCGATGGACAAGGCCCTCCCCAATCTGTGTGCTGAGCATTGCCACCAAGGGCATCAAAGCGATCAAACACAGGTTCTCGCGCTGCCCGCCGTCGCCTTGATCAGCCTCTATACGGTTGACCAGATCGTGTGCACGAGCGAGTTGGCTTGGCCGACCTTGGCCCAATACGTGCCTCTGGCAGCGGCGCCACCGCCGCTGTCCATCTTGCACTGTTGTTTTCGAACTTGATATCTCGGACGACATGGCGCTGACGACCTGACCGGTCGCCTCAGCGCTGGGTGGCGCTTGGCTCGTCCAAGCTGGCCGCAAACTACCTGCTAGCCATTGGGCCTCGTCTGGAGATTCCATGTTTTCTGTCTATCAGCGCCCCACATGGGCGCATCGTGCGACTTTCCCAACCGCACGTGCTCACACGCGCCTCCAATTCGGTGGGCTTGTTCGCCTGGTTGGCCTGGCATCTAGCCTGTTATGGGGCGGGTGCCTGGCACTGCCAGCCCTGGCCCAGGACGGGTTGGGGTTGGGGTTTGAGCAAGCGCTCCGGCTTGCCCAGGACCATTCACAGCAAGGGGTGGCGCAAGAACGAGCCGCCGCTGCCGCGAGGGCGATGGCCATCGCCGCCGGTCAGCGTCCCGATCCCACCTTGAGGCTGGGCATCAACAACCTGCCCATTGACGGGCCAGACCGAGGCAGCCTGTCGCGCGACTTCATGACCATGCGATCCGTGGGGCTCATGCAGGAGTTCACGCGGGAAGACAAACGCCTGGCCAGGTCCAAACGCTTTGAGCAAGAGGCGCAAGCCAGCGCGGCCGCTCGTGCACTGGCCTTGGTCAACTTGCAGCGCGATACCGCCGCCGCGTGGCTGAACTGTTTTTACTCGGAGCGCATGCTGGATCTGCTGACCCGTCAGCGTGATGAGAGCCGCTTGCAAATGGACGCGGCCGACGCCGCTTACCGAGGCGGCAAAGGCGCGCAGGCCGACGTCTTGGCGGCCCGCGCATTGGTCGCACAGATGGATGACCGCCTGGACCAGACGCGGCGCCAGGTGGCGGTCGCCCGAACCCAACTGGCGCGCTGGGTGGGCGACGCCGCTCAGACCTACGCTGGCCTTTTGGCATCTCCACCGGACATCAGCCATTTGCCTGCGCACCATGCCGATTCAACCGACATCGTGCAACGCCACCCTGAACTGGTACTGATGGCCAGGCAGGAAGACATGGCCCAAGCCGAAGTCGAGGGGGCACGGGCCAATAAACAAGCAGATTGGAGCGCGGAGTTGATGCTAAGCCATCGTGGTCCGACGTATTCCAACATGGTCTCGCTCAACGTCTCGGTGCCACTGCAATGGGACCCCGCTAGCCGTCAGGACCGCGAGTTGGCCGCCAAGCTGGCCCTGGCCGATCAAATGCGAGCCCAACGAGAAGAAGCCACCCGGGAGCATCTGGCGCAGATCCAGACGATGCAGCTGGAGTGGCAAAGCAGTCGAGCGCGCTTGGCTCGCTATGACAGCACGCTCATGCCCCTGGCTGCGCAACGTACCCAAGCCGCACTGACCACCTACCGAGCAGGCAGCGGCACGCTGACATCGGTCCTGGAGGCACGTCGTGCGGCCCTTGACGTCCAGATTGAACGTCTGCGGCTGGAGATGGACACCGCGCAAGTGTGGGCCCAGCTCACTTACCTGATTCCCGCTGACCACGACGTGGCCGCAGCGCAGCCCAATTGAAAAACGAGGCACACATGAAACCCAAAATCATCTCCCTCGCCCTGATGGCTGCCGCCCTGTTGGTCCTATTGGGTTTGGGCGGCTATCGCCTCTACGCCCTGGGCTTCAAGAACGGCACCATGGCCCATGCCGACCTGCCTGCGTCATCCCCGGCACCAGAAGCCGAGCCGCAAGACATCATGGAAGGCCAAGAAGACGCCACCCTTCGACACATGGACAAAGGCATCAAGGCTGGGGACATGGATCCGGTCGTTGGCAAGAAGGTCTTGTACTACCACGACCCCATGGTGCCGGACAAACAGTTCGACAAGCCGGGCAAGTCTCCTTTTATGGACATGATGCTGGTGCCGGTCTATGCGGACGACGACAGCGACCAGGGCCGAGTCACCGTGAGCCCACGC
>JAGWTE010000246.1 GCA_028869095.1 Burkholderiales bacterium | reverse complement strand
GATCCTTACCAGCCCATTGAACGTGAATGGCGCATCACCCGATCGGTTCTGGAGGTGCTGCAGCAGTGCCAACACCCTTACACGATCATCACCAAATCCAGTGGCATTGAGCGCGATCTCGACATCTTGTCGCTTGCGGCTCAACGTCGTCAGACCTACGTGATGATCAGCATCACCACGCTGGATTCAGCCTTGTCGCGCAAGCTGGAGCCTCGTGGCGCCGCGCCCCATCGGCGCCTGCAGACGGTCAAACGTCTGGCTGATGCGGGCGTGCCTGTGGGCGTCAATGTGGCGCCGATCATCCCGTTTCTCAATGAGCCCGAGATCGAGCCCATCATTGAAGCGGCGGCGCAAGCGGGCGCCTCCAACATCCACTACACCGTGGTGCGCCTGCCTTGGGAGGTCAGGCCCTTGTTTCAAGAATGGCTGATGCATCACGTGCCTGAACGGGCTGATCGCATCATGGCCCGCATTCGCGAGATGCGTGGAGGCAAGGACTATGACGCGGACTTCAGCCTGCGCATGCGTGGACAGGGCGTGTGGTCAGAGCTGATTGCCCAACGGGTGCGCAAGGCCGCAGCCCGTCACGGGATCGGGCGCCGAGGCATTGAGCTCGACACCTCGGCCTTCAAACCGGGCGCCTGTCGGGCGCTGTTGCAGGTGTCGCAAGCTGAAGCCACCCCTCAGTTGCAGCTATTTGGCCTGACAGATCACGCGGGTCTTTGAGTTGCGGGCCGGCTCAAGCATGCCGGCCCGAACGGGCTCATTCGATCAATTCCAACGACCGACGAAGGTGGCGCGGCCATCGTCGCGATAACCGTGGTGTTCGCGGCGCTCATCGCGTTCTTCGCAACGCTCATCGCGATCGTCGCGGTCGTAACCACGGTGACCCCAACGATCACCACGGTCCCATCCGCGAACCACCACACCCGGGTTGTAGACCACCTGAGCCACGGGGGCGGGTTGCACCACATAGCGCGTCACAGCAGGCGCCACGATCACCGGTTGGGCCGGTTGATAGTACGAATAAGGCTGCTGGCTGTAGCCGTTGTAGCTACCCTGGTCGCCCGGGTTGACCGTCACGGTGACAGGGATGGTGGCACCGGGCTCGCGTTGCATCTGCGTGCTGTAGCGCTGGCCACCGTATTCGTACACCACGTTGTAAGCCACCACCTGGTTTTGATAGGTGTTTTGTTGTTCACAACGTTGCACCGAGCGGGTCACGCCAGGGCGGCCGTCGCTTTCAATGCGGTCGCCCATGGCGGCCCCCAGGATCACGCCCAGGCCGGTGGTCACGGCACGGCCGGAACCCTTGCCCACGGCATTGCCCATGGCGCCGCCAGCGATGGCGCCCATGATGGCGCCGGCACCAGAGGAGCGAGCAGGCTCTTGACGCAACTCGTCATAGCAAACCTGACGGGGCACAGCCACTTGCGCGACCACGGGAGAGGACGACACCACGCGGGCTTGGATGGTCATCCTGCTGGAACTGGGGTTGCCAATCACTTCACCCACGCGAGGACCGGCGCAGGCGGCGGTCGTCAGTGCCAAGGCGCTGATGGCCAGGATGTTGGCGGGGTGGGGCAAACCAATGCGATTCATGACAGTCTCCAAGAGGGGCGCCCACAAGGGGGCCTGAGACTTCAACGCGGGCCAGCGCGCATCCGCTGACAAAGCCGGAGCGTCACAACTGTAAAGATGGGTGAACCGTCCGTTTCCGCAGGAGCAGGGCGGCCATCAGCAGGGCCACGGGCACCCAGTAAATGGCGCTTTGTGGAATGCGTTTGCCAAAGGCCACCAAAAAACTGAGCCACAGATAGTGGCTGCCCCAGGTGTGCAGGCGCGACCACACGACCCGGCCCATCCAGCGCGCCACGGTGTCGTTCGAACTCAGGCCCATGAGGGCCAAAAAAACGTAAGCCACGGTACCGCTATAGATCGTGATCGCCGGGACGCGAGCATGAAAGCCTACCGGGTCCAGGTGAAGAAAGACCAGGATGCCGACCAAGTGAATGCCGTGCGAGGTCACCAGTAACAAGCCCCACTGACGCCGATGCTGCCGCGACCACGCCGTCCACGCGTTAGGCCAGTTCTGCCAGACCGCTTGGGCCGTGTAGGCCATCAAAAAGAAGAACAACGAGGTGCGGGCGGTGGCGCGGATCACGGCGCGAACCGAGGGGACATCCACGCCCGGCCACAACAGCCACAAGGTGACCCCCATCAACAACAGCGCGCCTGGCATCCAGGGCCCCAAGCGCCAAGTCGTGAAGCGCTGTGAGCCCGGCTGGCTTGAAACGAGCGGCGGTGCCGGTAAGGCCGTGTCGGCGCTGTGGACCTGGGGCATGTCGATCTCCTGGTGTGGGTGGATGGGGGCGATCCTAAAAAAGCCCGCCCTGTGCTGGCAAACAAAATACGCAGTGCTTACATTGGCGGGATTGAGCGTTTTGGAACCTGCGATGAACCCCACCGCCACCCGTCCCTATCACCACGGCAATTTGAGGCAAGCCTTGCTGGACGCCACCCTGGACCTGGCCGCCGAGACAGGTCTGGATCAGGTCAGTTTGAGAGAGGTCGCCCGTCGGGTCGGGGTGTCTTCGGGCGCCCCCTTTCGGCATTTCAAAGACCGGCGCGCCTTGATGACCGCGATTGCCGAAGAGGCCACGCGCCAGTTGCGGATCCGGGTCGAGCGGGACCAGCAATCGGCGCAAGGCGATGCCATGGACCATCTCAAAGTCCTGGGACGCAGCTTCCTCGAATGGGCCTTGAGCCATCCCACCCAGTTTCGGCTGGTGTCCAGCCGTCAGTTGTTTGACTTCGAGTCGTCCAACAGCTTGAAGCAGCATTTCGCTGCGGTCCGATCTGTGACGCTGGCCCTCGTGGCGCAAGCCCAGCAGGCAGGGCAACTGCCGGCATCGGTACCCGGCGAACAATTGGGCATGGCCTTGCGCGCCAGCGCCTATGGTTTGGCCCGCATGGCGGTGGATGGGCAGCTGCCGCAATGGGGGGTGCCCGCGTCAGCCGAGGCGCAAACGGCGCTCAGTTGCCTCGATCTCCTTGTCGAAACCATGCGCATCGGTAGATACCCAGATTAAAATCTGCGGTTTCGTCTCATCCCTATTCGACAAAACCATGTCCAAAACTACCAAGTCCGCCAAGACCAAGGCAGTCAAGGCAGCCAAGGCGACCCAGCCTGTGGTCGCACCTGTTGCCGCTCCTGCTACCGCTGCTGCTGGCCAAAAAGTCAAGAAAGTCGTGCTGGCCTACTCGGGTGGTTTGGACACTTCGATCATCCTGAAGTGGTTGCAAGACGAGTACAACTGCGAAGTCGTGACCTTCACCGCCGACATCGGCCA
>JAGWTE010000245.1 GCA_028869095.1 Burkholderiales bacterium | reverse complement strand
TTTAGGTAGGCCAGATGGCATGAACCACCTCATCAAGTGCGTCGGCGGTCTCATGATCGTCGGTCAGGGCATCCACAATCGCAGCGCGGCAAGCCTGTCTCGGGCTGAAGCCGGCCCGGATCAATTTGCCCGCGTAAATCAGCAAACGGGTGCTGACACTTTCTTCCAGATCATGGTGAGTCAGGCGGCGCAGGGCATGGGCCAGCTTGACCAGACTTTGGGCGGTGCTCGCTTCCACTTGTGCTTCGCGCGCAATCACCGCCTGCTCCACTTCACCATTGGGGTAGTCAAAAGTCAAGGCCACAAAGCGTTGACGGGTGCTGGGTTTGAGACTTTTGAGCAGGTTCTGGTAGCCAGGGTTGTAGCTGACGACCAGCATGAAGGTGGACGGGGCGTGCAGCACCTCGCCGGTGCGCTCAATGGGCAGAATGCGGCGGTCGTCGGCCAGCGGGTGCAAGACCACGGTGGTGTCCTTGCGAGCTTCGACGACTTCGTCCAGGTAGCAAATGCCGCCAGCGCGCACGGCGCGCGTCAAGGGGCCATCGACCCAGACGGTGTCACCTTGACCGATCAGGTGGCGGCCAACGAGGTCGGCCGCACTGAGGTCATCGTGACAAGAAACGGTAAACAAAGGCCGCCCCAGGCGGGCGGCCATGTGCTCCACAAATCGCGTTTTGCCGCAACCGGTGGGGCCTTTGATCAGCAAAGGGAGCTGATGGGACCAGGCGCGCTCGAATAACTCGCACTCCTGGCCCTGTGCCTGGTAATAAGGGGCACTACTGTCAGACATGGTTCAAATCAGGCACGTTGTGCAGGCACAGCTTGACGGCCGTTGCCACCGGAGGACTGAGTCAACTCCACCACCGGCTCGCCGCCGATGAAGAAGCTGGTCAGATAGGTCAACAAGCCGATCAGGAACATCACCCCACCGCCCAGACGGATCCAGTAGAAGAAGTTCAACTGGTCTTGCGTGGCCATGAAGCCCATGGGGTTGCTCGACAAACGTTGCAGCCACACTTGCAAGATGCCTGCGCCGGTCAGGGCCAGCACCATCACGCCCATGCCGATGGTCATGATCCAGAAGGACCACATTTCCACGCTTTGGGCCTTTTGGCTGTTAGCCAGACGACCGCGCAGTGTGGGCATGGCATACGAGATCATGGTGATGACCACCAGCACGTAAGCACCATAGAAGGCCAAGTGACCGTGAGCGGCAGTGATCTGTGTGCCGTGGGTGTAGTAGTTCACGGCGCTCAGGGTGTGAATGAAGCCCCACAGACCGGCTCCCAGGAAGCCCATCACCGACGTACCCACTGCCCACAAGACCGCAGCCTGGTTGGGGTGTTCGCGGCGACGACGCTGCACCATGTTGAAGGCAAACACCGTCATCATGAAGAAGGGGATGGGTTCCATGGCCGAGAAGATCGAGCCAATCCACTGCCAGTAGCCAGGCAGGCCAATGAAGTAGAAGTGGTGACCTGTACCCAGGATGCCGGTCATCAGTGCGAAGGCAATGATCACGTACAGCCATTTGTCGATCACTTCGCGGTCGACGCCAGTGGTCTTGACCAGCACGAAGGCCAGCAGCGCACCCAGGATCAATTCCCACACGCCTTCCACCCACAAGTGGACCACGAACCACCAGTACAGCTTGTCGCGCACCAGGTTATGAGGGTTCACGAAGCTGAACAGGAAGAACAGCGCCAGGCCCCACAAGCCCATCAGCAGTACCAGCGAGATGCTGGTCTTGCGGCCCTTGAGCAGGGTCATGGTGATGTTGTAGAGGAAGCCCAGGGCCACCGCCACAATGCCCAACTTGGTCGGCAGCGGTTGCTCCAGGAACTCGCGCCCCATGGTCTCCAACAACTCGTTGCCGGTCAGTTTGGCCAGCGTGGCATACGGCACCGCCAGATAACCCACGATGGTCAGCGCGCCTGCGATCAGGAAGATCCAGAACAGCGCAATGGCCAGTTTGGGGCTGTGTAGCTCGGTCTCAGCCTCTTCGGGGATCAGGTAGTAGGCCGATCCCATGAAGCCCATCAGCAACCACACGATCAGCAAGTTGGTGTGGACCATGCGGGCCTGGTTGAACGGGATGGCTGGGAAGCCAAAATCCCCGATCACGTATTGCAGGCCCAGGAACAGACCGAACACGATCTGCCCGACGAACAGAGCAATGGCGCCAATGAAGTACAGCTTGGCGACTGATTGCGATTGGTATTTCAATGTTTTCATGATCTTCGCCTCAGCCTTCGATGTTGGGTGGCCAGTTTTCGGTGTTGATCTCGCCGGTCCACTTTAGGAACTCAACCAGGTCGTTGAGTTGCTGTTCGGACAGATCAAACTGGGGCATCTGGCGACGGCCTGGGGCGTGCGTCGGCTGGGCCTTGATCCAGGCCTTGATGAACTCGGGGCCGCGACGCTTGTAGACGTTGCCCAGTTCAGGCGCGAAGTACGCACCTTCACCCAGCAGCGTGTGGCAGCCAATGCAATTGCGAGTTTCCCAAATGCGTTTGCCCGCAACGACGGCGGGCGTGATGTTTTCGATGTGCGCACGCTTGGGGATCTGCTGTTCGCTGTGGAACACGATGGCGGCGAACAAAAAAGCAAAAAACGCCGACCCCCCATAGAACATATTGCGGGCCATCTGTTTGGTGAACCCACCTCCGGCACCCTGGCTCATGGAAACCTCCTGGACACTCAATCCCAAATGCCCACCGCCAAGGTCAACCGACCAGGGCTTCCAAATGGGCTGTCCGAGTGTCCGAGTGAAGTGGTCGGGCATCCTTGGACCACATCAAGAAAACCGGGGCGGACTGTTGCGCTTTGATCTGAGTCAATTGAATAAATCTTGCTCGATATACTGCGCCGGCGCTTCTCTCTTATTTGCAACGGAGTTTTTTATGCGTTCCGGTTTCCGCAACATCTGGCTGGCAGCCATGGGTTTGGCTGTGTCGGCATCTGCTTTGGCAGATCAGGTTGATTTCGCTTTGAACAACGATGCGTTCTCGGCAAGCTATTCGTCTTCGCGTCTGGGCAATGGCGCCAGTGTCGATGCCAACTGGTTTCACCACACCACCCGTGGCAACGTGGTCGGCCTGGGCTTGAAGATTGACCAGTATCGTGGCGCAGACAGCGTGTCGCTGGGCGGCAAGGTTGTGTTCATCTCCAACGACCTCAAGGATGCGTCGGCCCTGGCTTTGGGTGGCGCCTTCAGCGTGGGCCTGCCCGGTGAGCCTCGCGTGCGTTTCGGCGGCCATGCCTGGTTCGCGCCCGCCGTGACCAGCTTTGGTGATGCCGATGGCTTCACCGACATCGACTTGCGTGCGGGCTACCGTGTGCTGGATCGCGGCGAGTTGTATGTGGGCTA
>JAGWTE010000036.1 GCA_028869095.1 Burkholderiales bacterium | reverse complement strand
TGGTCCCGGTCACTCAGGGTCTTGAGCGTCTGGCGGTAGATGGCGTCATTGGGCACCACCCACAGCACCAGCCCTGTATGGCGCTTGAACCAGTGCGTGAACACGCTGGACACGCTCGAAGTGGCCAGCAAGGTCTTGCCGCCACCCGTGGGCACCTTGAGGCAAACGTTGGGAATGGCGCGGCCTGCGCCGTCAAAGCGGCTGGAGTGGAGAACCTCCTTGCGGTGCTTGGCAAAAGCCTCCGGCAGCAAACCACGAGCATCAAGCCTGCCCCACGCTTTTTTGGGGTAGTCCTGCGCGGCTCGCATCAGCTCTGAATCAGCAGGCTCCTCGGCAGCGCTCAATGCTTTTGCTGTGCGCTCGGCGGCCTGGGCGTGACGCGACAGTTCGGCCAGGTACACAGCAAGCTGCTCAAGCACCTTGTCCTGAAACGGCTTCAACTCCACCAGCCCAATGGCTTGAGGTACCGCATTTTTCAGGCTCGCACGCTGCCAGAACAGCTGCCGGTCACGCAGTACATGGTCTTTGAATCTCGTATCGCCCGCACGCTGCCAATGAGATAAGTCCACGCCTTGCAAAAAGCCTTCGTCATCGACCGCAGCCCACAGCTTTGCAAAGGTTTTGTCGTCCCAATCAGGCGCGTCGGCCAGCAAATCGATGTCGGAGCCCACTCGGTGATCGCCGCGTGCACGAGAACCGTAAATCCAGACCCGCTCCAGGCCATCAAAGCGTTCAAAAATGGCCTGCAAGCAGCGGGCCGTGTACTCATCCAAACCAAAATCAGGCTGCGCCTTCATGCTGCCTGCTCCCGCAGCAGCAATCTCAGTCGCTGGAATTCAGGCAGGGCCAGTGATCGCACCGTAGCGGCAAGCCGTATCGCCATCTCTTCGTCGTAACTGTGGCTGACACCATTGCGAGCCTCGCGCAATTGCTTCCACAAACCAGCGTCCGGGATCCAGCCTAGCTTGAAGGCCACGGCCAAGACAGAGAACGCCACGCGCGGCGTGTCATCCGCCCCGCGCGCCACCAGCAACTGGTGCATGCATTGCCAGCACATTTCAAAGGTGTACACATAGCGCAGCAGCAAGGAGTCGCGCGCCATGCGGGATTCGGGCTCCTGAGCCTGCGCCTCCAGCGTGAGCAAGGCCTCTTCAAACTTTCTGAGTGCTTCGCCAGTCTTGTCGCTCGTCGCCATATCAACATTCCCTGTAAAGCGCAAAAGGCAACGGCGCATAATCCATGCCGTGATCCTTGAGCTGCTTATTGCTCAGGTACTTGGCCGGCGCAAACACCAGATGGCCCTTGGGGGGCTGACCGCGAGCAACGTCATGATCGTGCCCCCACTGCTGCATGGCCTGAGCACGGCTCAAAATCAAAGCAGCATCGGCGCTTTTGAGAAAGCGCAGATCAGGCTGGTAAATGAGCCAGACGTGTTTGTCCTGTGCCTCGCCAAGATAGTGGGGCGGCGCGTTTTTGGGTAACGGCTGCAGGGTGCCGCCGGTAGCCGTGTAGAACAGCCAAGCCCCAAGCGCCTCGAAAGCAGGCAGACGCTCACCACTGAGAAGTTTGTCCAACTCAACCGCTTCGCCCAGCGTGCAGTAGGTGAACTCGCCCCCCAGGCCATCGGCCATTTGTGAGACACGGCGAACGCCTTCTACGCGCAGCACGCCATCATCAATCCTTGACTCGATCTTGTCGAAACGTTTGCGTTTGGATGTGGCAGATGCTTGCGCTTGCTCGACCAGATCGGCACCCTTGTCTGCCTCATCAGCCAGGCCTTCAGCACGCTTGATGGCATCGATTTTCTTGAGCCAGTCGTCGGCCTTTTTGAACTGGGTCAGTGTGATCTTTTCTTCAAGCAGGATTTCGCGTTGCGTGCCCGACCAGGCATAGCCCTGGATGGCACGGCGCACACGCTCGGCAGTGAGCTTGTCGGCATAGTCTTCGCCCTCGACGAGGATGAACTTGCGCTGGCCGCCATCTTTGGCATTGGCCTTGAGGACAGCGTGGGCGGTGGTGCCGGAGCCGGCGAAGGAATCGAGGATGAGAGCGTCAGGTTGATTCACCAAATCCATAATTCGTTCAATGAGCTCAACTGGCTTAGGCGTATCAAATACATCTACTGTGCCAAATATGTCTCGCAACATGGCTTTGGATTGCCTCATCGTTGGCAGGTCAGCCCAGATGGTTGGGTATGGGCGCGTAGGGATGTCCGGCGCATATTCCCGCGTGTAAGGCTCCCAGACCTGCTGCCCAAATTTTTCCTTGCGCTTCCAAATCAAGGTACCCGCCTGAAGATGCGCTTCAACCCCCTTAGGTCCAGCAGCCCAACACGCTTCCTCCCCGTTGTCATGCATGGGATACACATCATTGCCATCAGGGTCAGGGATCGCAAAGTACATGGTAGGCCGATCGGTCCGAAGACTATTTTTCCCGTTCTTTTTAAGTAACCGATCTCGATAAGCTCGACCAGTTGCGTCCTTACTTCCATACGCATCCAGAATACCCAAAGCCAACATCGGAGAGAACTGAACCTGTGATTTGTCTTTTGAGTAACACAAAACGTAATCATGGTCAGGCGTCACCGCAACCTTGTTATCGTTTGGACTATCCACTTTGCGCCAAGCAAAGCAATTGACGAAGTTTTCATCCCCAAAAATTTCATCAAGCACCATCCGCGCCCGATGCACCTCGTTGTCATCCAGCGTGATCCAGATTGAGCCGCGCTCGCTCAGCAACTCGCGCAGCAGCACCAATCGCGGCCACATCATGCACAGCCACTTGTCGTGGCGCAGCATGTCTTCGCCGTCCACCGGATTGGTGCTCAACCACTCCTTCATGATGGGGGAGTTCACACCGTCGCTGTAGCACCAGCCTTCGTTACCCGTGTTGTAGGGTGGATCGATGAAAATCAAGTCGACCGCACCCGCATAGCGCGGCAGCAGGCTTTTGAGCGCATGCAGGTTGTCGCCGTGAATGATCAGGTTGCCAGACAAGTCTGCCGGGCCGATGCCCTTGGCCGCATCAGCCACCAGGGGCCGGTAAGGCACGGTCAGGTGGTGGTTGTAGACGTACTCTTTGCCTTTGAAGACGATTTCGGGCATGGGTCATGGGTGGCGTGGTCGCCAGGGCTGCGAGTTAGCAGCCTATTCTATGTGCCTGTGTCAAGGGCCCGAGGAATCGCGTCAGGCAGAATGGCTGATTACGCCGATTACGTTCAGGCCGTGCAGCGGCCACGACCTCATCACGCTGAAACATGGCTCGACTCTTTTTCATGCTGGCGAGCTGGCCCCTGGGCGTGCTCCATGTGATTGGCGCCCTGCTGGGCTGGCTGGTCTACGGTTTGTCCCCGTCCTATCGCCGCCGTTTTCGCCACCACGCCCGGGCAGCAGGCCTGGGGCTGTGGCAACGCTGGTCGGCCGTCGCCCACAACGGCCGCATGGTGGCCGAGTTGCCCCGCCTGTGGGGCCGCCCCCAAGGGGCTTTGTTGGGGGACCGCATCCAGTGGCGCAACGCCGAGTGCATTGATCAAACGCTGGCCCAGGGCAAAGGTCTGATCCTGCTGACCCCGCATGTGGGCTGCTTCGAGATCAACGCCCAGGCCTATGCCGAACGCTTTGGTCAGACCCACCCCATGACCGCGCTGTATCGCCCCGCCAAGCAAGCCTGGCTGGCCGAGGTGATGGCCCACGCGCGCAACCGCCCGGGCCTGAACACAGCCCCCGCCACCTTGACTGGCGTGCGCGCCATGCTGCGGGCCCTCAAAAACGGCCAATGCGTGGGCCTGCTGCCCGACCAGGTCCCGCCTGAAGGCATGGGCGTGTGGGCCCCCTTCTTTGGCCGCGACGCCTACACCATGACCATGGCCGCCAAGCTGGCCACGCAGACCGGTGCGGCCATCGCCCTGATGAGGGGCGAACGCCTGGGCACCTGGCAACGGTTGAAGCAAGGCTGCGACTACGTCGTCCACGTCGAACCCGCCCCGGCTGACCTGCAACAAGCTTTGGCCACAGGTGATCCGGCACAATCGGCAGCCGCGATCAACCGCGCCATGGAACACCTCATCATGCAAAGTCCTGAGCAGTATTTGTGGGGCTACAACCGCTACAAGGCCCCCCGATCTGAGATCCTGACCACCGCCGACGCCAAACCCGGAGCCTCGGCATGAAGCGCCTCCTGTCGGACGCGGGCGTGCGCCTGGCCTTGGGGCTGCTGTGGTTGCTGCAATGGCTGCCCCTGCCTGTGTTGGCGGCCCTGGGCACCTGGCTGGGCCACCTGCTGTACCGCGTGGCCGGATCACGCCGCCGCATCGCCTTGCGCAATCTGGAGCTGTGCTTCCCGAACAAGCCTCAGGCCGAACGTGAAGCCATCGCCCGCGAACACTTTGGCTGGATGGCCCGCAGCCTGCTGGAGCGCGCGATGCTGTGGTGGTCGCCCCCTGAGCGCATCAAAAACCTGATTCAAATCGAAGGCGACATCGAACTGGCCGAACGCGAGTTCCAGACCTCGGGCCGCCCCACCATGTGGCTGTGCCCCCACTTTGTCGGCCTGGACGTGGCGGGCGCGTCGATCCTGCTGTGCCAAAAGCGCCCCGGCGCCTCGATCTACCAGGCCCAGAGCAACGCGATCATCGACGTCTTGATGAAAAAAGGCCGCCTGCGCTTTGGCAATGCCGAGATCTTCCCGCGCAGCGACTCGGTCAAGCCGCTGTTTCGCGCCATCAAGCAAGAAGGCCGGGGCTTCTTCAACCTGCCCGACATGGACTTTGGCGAGCGCGACGCCGCCTTTGTGCCCTTCTTCGGCGTGCCCGCCGCCACCTTGCTGGCGCCCTCGCGCATGGCCCGCGCGCTGAACATGGTGGTGCAGCCCGTGATCGCCGAAACCTTGCCCAAAGGCCAAGGCTGGCGCATCCGCTTTTTGCCCGCCCTGCCCCACTTCCCGACCGCTGATGCCGTGGCCGACACCGCCCGCTTGAACCAGTTCATCGAAGGCGAAATCCTCAAGCAGCCCGCCCAGTATCTGTGGGTGCACAAGCGCTTCAAGACCCGCCCAGCGGGCGAGCCTGGGTTTTACTGAATCCTCAACTCAACCCAACTGCGCACGCGGGCAAGCCATCCGCGTCATCTGGGGCCGATAATGAGGCCCCATGAAGCTGCGCTTTACCAAGATGCATGGCGCCGGCAACGATTTCATCGTGCTGGACGCCACCCAAGCCCCTCTGCCCCTGAGCGAGGCGCAATACCGTTTTCTGGCCGACCGACGCTTTGGCATCGGCGCCGACCAGATCCTGATCGTCGAACCCGGCCAAGCCGCCACAGGCACCGACTTCACCTATCGCATCATCAATGCCGATGGTGGCGAGGTCGAACAATGCGGCAACGGCGCCCGCTGCTTTGCCCGCTACGTGCACGACGCCGGCCTGACCGGCAAGAGCCGCATCCGCGTGCAGACCATGAAGGCCATCATCGAGCCCACGCTGCAAGCCGATGGCCGCGTCACCGTGGACATGGGCCCGCCCTTCCTGGTGCCAGCAGAAGTCCCCTTTGACGGCAACGGCTTGAGTCCAGAAGTGGTCAACGGCTGCGAGCTGTGGCCCATCCAATTGGCCAACCACCCCGTCAGCGTCGCCGTGGTGTCCATGGGCAACCCCCATGCGGTGCTGCGCGTGGACGATGTGGACCACGCCCCGGTGGACGAGTTGGGCCCGCAAATCGAAAGCCACGCCCGGTTCCCCCGCCGCGTCAACGCCGGCTTCATGGAAGTGGTCAGTCGCGGCCACATCAAGCTGCGCGTGTTCGAGCGCGGCAGTGGCGAAACCCTGGCCTGCGGCTCGGGCGCCTGCGCCGCCGTGGTGGCCGGCATCCGCCTGGGGTGGCTGGACCACACCGTGGACGTGGACATGCGCGGTGGCCGCCTGACCATCAGCTGGGCGGGTCCCGGCCAAAGCGTGATGATGACTGGCCCGGCCGTCAAAGTGTTTGACGGCGAGATTGAGGTACCCCAACTGTGAGCACTGTAGACACCATGACCATGCAAGGCATCACCGAAGACGACATCGCCAACTACCTGATCCACACACCGGGGTTCTTCGAGCGCCAGGCCCAATTGCTGGCCTCGATCCAATTGACCAGTCCACATGGCCAACGCGCCGTGTCGCTGCAAGAGCGCCAGATGGAAATGCTGCGCGACCGCATCAAGGGCCTGGAGCGCCGCATCATCGAGATGATCCGCCATGGTCAGGAAAACGAAGCCATTGCCGCGCGCCTGCACCACTGGGTGCACACCGTGCTGCTGGCCCATGACGACAACGCCCTGCCTGAAGTTTTGCTGGCTTCACTGCGCGACGAATTCCTGATCCCGCAAGCGGCGGTGCGCGTGTGGGCCACGACGGATCGTCCCCTGCGAGATGGTCTGGCTGACCTGCCTTGCACCAGCGATGTCAGCGACGACGTCAAGAGCTTTGCCAACAGCCTGAACCAGCCCTACTGCGGCATCAACTCCAACTTTGAAGCGGCCAAGTGGCTGGACGACAGCCACACCGTCACCTCGCTGACCATGATCCCGCTGCGCCATGACGGCGCCTGCTTTGGCCTGCTGGTGCTGGGCTCGCCCGACCCCACCCGCTACACGGCCGACATGGGGGTCGAGTTTTTGGAACAGCTGGGCGACATCGCCGGTGCGGCGCTGGCGCGGCTGCGCGCTTGAGATCGGCGAGCCACGCCCCGTCCCAACCGTCATCGAGGCGCCACGACCGGGAGACATCGTGCCCAGCTTCACCTCAGCATCCGAAGCCGACATCCCCGCGCTCAGTGCGCTGCTGTCGGTCTTGTTCACCCAAGAAGCCGAATTCAAACCGGACGAGCAGGCCCAGCAGCGAGGCCTGGCCATGATCATCCGCCATCCAGATGTAGGGGCCATCCTGGTCGCCCGCGACGGCACCCGCATCCTGCCCATGGTCAACCTGCTCTTCACGGTCTCGACCGCCCTGGGGGAACGCGTGGCCCTGCTCGAAGACATGGTGGTGGCGCCAGAGGCTCGTGGCTCGGGCATCGGCTCCGCACTGTTGAGTTATGCCATTGCGTACGCCAAGACAGGTGGCATCAAGCGCATCACCTTGCTCACCGACCAAGACAACCACACGGCGCAACACTTTTACGCCAAGCAGGGGTTCACAACATCCACCATGATTCCCCTGCGCTTGGCCCTGACATGAGGCGTCACGCAAACAAGTGACCTACCATCAAGGGGTGTTGATTCACAGCTGGATGAATGAAACAGAAATGGGAGACGTATGAGCACCTTTCACACTCAGCGCGAATTGCCCTTTGCCCCAGCCGCCGTCTTTGCCGCGATTCAGGACCCGACCCGCTTGGCCAAGTGGTGGGGCCCCAATGGGTTCACCAATGTGTTTGACACCTTTGAGTTCAAACCGGGTGGCCAGTGGGTCTTTTCAATGATCGGCCCCGATGGCAAGACCTACCCCAACGAGTCGGTCTTCCAGGCCATCGACCCGGGCCGTCAGGTGGTGATTCAGCACCTGGTGCAACCCCACTTTGTGCTCACCATTTCGCTGCACAGCAGCCCCACGGGAACGCTGGTGGATTGGGAACAGGTCTTTGCCGATGCTGCAGTGGCCAACGCCGTTCGGCACATTGTCGAGCCGGCCAACGAACAAAATCTGGATCGCCTCACAGCAGCGCTCCAATCAAGTCGCGCGGATCAGTCTTTCCCTGTGTGATTCAGACCCCCTCAACCCTGACAAGCATTGGAGAGTTAAGCATGCGCCTCACAACCTCCATCCTGATCGCGGCCACGCTGACCGCCAGCTGGCCATTGTCGACGCTAGCCCAATCGGCTCCACCCATCAAGCCCGGCTTGTGGGAGATTCATGTCGAACGCGAAGGCGGCCCCGCCATGCCCGATGTCAGCGAGCACATGAGAAACATGCCGCCTGAGCAGCGCAAGCGCATGGAAGCCATGATGAAAGAGCGCGGCGTGGACATGTCCGGTGGCATGAACAAGGTCAAAATTTGTCTGGACAAGGCTTCTTTGGACCAAGGGCAATGGCAAGGTGAACAGCACGCACATTGCAAGACGGACATGAGCAACCGCAGCAGCACCGTGTGGCGCTGGCACGCCGAGTGTGGCGAACCCTATCACTCGGTGACCGATGGCGAAGCCACCTTCACCAATGCCGAAAACTATGTGGTCAAGTCCAAGACCACGATGACGATTCAGGGCAAGACGCAAACCACCGCCAGCACCATCCAATCCAAATGGCTGGGCGCGAACTGTGGTGACATCAAACCGGTGCAGGCCATGAAGCCCCCCGTGCCGCCACCAGGCGCAGCAGGCCAAGGGCACCGACCGACCGCTTACTGACCACCCGTTTCGCACATCCGGAGAACCTGTGCGCCGACATCGGTGCGGGGCAGTTGGATGCGATGGGCGCCCCACCTTATCGCCAAGCGGCGGATGCCGGACGGCGAAAGTGGCCCTGACCCACCATTGGCGAGACAATGTGATCATGTCCGCCCACCGCAACGACGCCCTGATCGCCCGACACCTGCAGTATCTGACGGTGCAAAAGCATTTGGCCGACCGAACCGTGGCGATGTATGACGATGCCTTCGCGCGTTTGCAAAGCCTGTGCGACAAGGAGCAGGTGACGCTGGCCGATGTGCGCCCCCACCACGTGCGCGGCTGGATCGCCCGCCTGCATGCGCAAGGCCTGGGCCCGCGCAGCCTCGCCATCACCTTGGCGGCCTGGCGTGGCCTGTGGCGCTGGATGGGCAAAGAGGGCCTGTGCGTGATCAACCCGGCCGACGGCATCAAAGCCCCCAAGGCGCCCAAGCCTCTGCCCAAGGCCTTGGCCGTTGACCAGGCCGTGGCCCTGGCCGAACAAGCACCCCCGCCCTCATCCGGCCGCTCTGCCCGCGATGAGGCTGAAGCGCCCTGGCTGCACGCGCGCGATCACGCCATGATTGAGCTGCTCTACAGCAGCGGTCTGCGCAGCGCCGAACTCTTGGGGCTGGACGTGCAAGCGTCGAATCAAGCCGCCGGCTGGATCGACCTGCAAGCGGGCGAAGCCCATGTGCTGGGCAAAGGCAGCAAACGCCGCATCGTGCCGGTGGGCAAAGCCGCGCTGACCGCCTTGCAAGCGTGGCTGGCCATGCGCGACCAATTGACCCCACCCAAAGACGAGGCCCTGTTCATCAGCCGCCTGGGCTCACGCCTGACACCCATGCAATTGCGCAACCGGCTCAAGCAAATCGGCCAACAAGCGGGCCTGTCGACCCACGTGCACCCGCACATGCTGCGTCACAGCTTTGCCAGCCACCTGCTGCAATCCAGTGGCGACCTGCGCGCCGTGCAAGAGCTGCTGGGGCATGCCCACATCACCACCACGCAGGTCTACACCAAGCTGGACTTTCAACACCTGGCCAAGGTGTATGACGCGGCGCATCCTAGGGCCAAGCCCAAGGGCAAATAGGGTAAGAACAAAATGGATCAGAAACCGTCTTGCGCGCCACGGTGAAACAGAGGCATTCCGCTTGGCTGTCGAGGCACGAAAGGCACTCTTGGCCGAGGTGGAAGGGCTATGGCTCAATGTGGCCCCACAGCGGCTTCACCCGATCGACACCAGACCGACAGACTCGGTAACGGTTGATTGCAACTTGCAGCCCTGGGAGCCCTAAAAAGCATCGCCCCAAGGCGACAATTTGTCCCTACAAAAAATAGCTTCAGGTAGGGTTTCATGGCAGTTCCATCTTTGCCCGGCGACATGGCCTCGGGTGTGCGCTCGCTCGCGCAAACCATGTCCAACTGGCGTGGCGTGATTGACAGCATGACGGGCGACTTGCTCTCACGTTTGCGTGCCGCCTTGACCTTGGGGCAAGACACCCGCTTGCTGCAGTTGGAAACCGCCCTGGCCTCTGGCACCTTGGTGGTCGAGCGCTGCCGCGTGACCGAATCCGTCCATGCCAACGAGCCCCTGTGGGCAGAGATTGACTGCATCAGCACCTCAGCCGGTCTGGCGCTCAAAGCCTTGACGGGTGAGGCCGCCACGCTCAAGCTGCAACTGGCCGATGGCAGTTGGCGCCACTGGCATGGTCATGTCGTGCAGACCGCTCAGCTGGGTGCGGACGGTGGCCTGGCCCGTTACCGCTTGACCTTGGCCGCCTGGACGCACTGGCTGGCTCAGCGCCGAGACACCCGCATCTTCCAGGATCTCAACGCGCAAGACATCCTGGGCTCGGTCTTCAGCGCCTTTCCTCAATCTCGATTCCGATTTGATCTTGCCAAGGGTGGCCCCATGCGCGCCACCTGCACACAGTTCAGAGAAACCGACTGGGCGTTCGCCCAACGCCTGATGGCTCAAGAGGGCTGGAGCTGGCGCCTGGAGCACCAAGCCAATCAACACACCCTGGTCATCTTTGATGAGCTGGCGGATGTGCCCGATGTGGGCCAGCTACGCTTTGGCCGCACCGATGTTCGTGGTGTTGATGGCTTGGGCGAAGACAAGATCACCGCGTGGAGTGTTGGGCAGCAAGTGGGCCTCAATGCCATCACCTTGGGGGCTTGGGATGAGCGCCAGATCAGTGGCGTGTCGGCCAACGCGTCGGCCCTGAGCCCTCAAGGCAATGTGCCCACGCTGGAAGGTTACGCAGGCCACGGTGAACGCCGCTTTGCCGATGGCCGGGTGAGCGATTCGCTGCACGCCAGCAGCGATGTGGCCGATGCGCGAGCACGCGCTTGGATGGCGGCGCACGATCTGAGCCAACGCGGTGCGCAAGGCCACAGTGCTGTGCGCAGTTTGAGTGAGGGCGCTGCCTTTGCCATCACCGAGCACAGCCTGTATGAAGGCGCTGAGATGGGTGGGGGCGACAATCGCTTCAAGGTGATCCGCATTACCCACGAAGCGGCCAACAACCTCGGAGCCGAAGCGGCGCAGATCCTCCAAACATCCGATCTGGATCAAGGTAGCTATCGCAACCAGTTCACCGCCGTCCCGGCCGATGTCCGCTTGGTGCCTTTGCCCTTGATGGCGCCCACCGCGCCTGGCCCGCAGACCGCCATTGTGGTCACCGCCAATGGTGACCCGGTGACCACCGACCGTGATGGCCGCGTGCGCGTGCAGTTCGCTTGGCAGCGCGGCGCAGCACCTCTGTCGGGTGGTTTGAATGCGCCCGACACACAAGGTGGACAAGCCACGGGTCATGCGCCAGGCGATGCCAGCAGCGGCACCTGGTTGCGTGTGGCCCAAGGCGTGGCCGGACCCAACTGGGGTGCGGTCTTCACACCGCGTGCAGGCACCGAGGTGCTGGTGGACTTTGTGGATGGCGACATCGACCGCCCCCTCATCGTCGGCCAATTGCACAACGGCCAACATGATCTACCGTGGCCAGCGGGTGAGGACAGCGGCGCCAACCACATCGGCGCCATCTCGGGCTGGCACTTGCCGCATCTGGATAGACAAGGCGCCAGCCAATGGCTGATGGACGACAGCCAAGGGCAGCTGCGCATGCGCCTGGCCACGCATGGCAGCCAAGGTGGTTGGTCTGAACTGAGCTTGGGTCACATCATTGCCCACAGCGGGCAAGGCGGATCAGGCCAAGCCCAGCGTGGCGCTTGGTTGGGCGAAGGCTTTTATGGTCACACCGATGGCTGGGCCATTGTGCGGGCCGGGCAAGGCCTGCTGTTGACCACATCGGCACGCAGCGCCCAAGGCAGCAGTGTGACCAGCACGCAGATGGATGCGCAAGAGGCAGTGACGCAACTCAAGACTGCCCAGCAGCTGGGTCAGGCCTTGAGCCAAAGCGCGCAGCAGCAAGGTGCGCAGGCCTTGCATGGCTTTGATTCCCAGCAAGCGGTGGGGTGTCATATCGAGACCATGTGCCCCACGGCCAAAGGCAAGTTCGCAGGCATGGTCAACGGGCAAGAGGCCAAGAAAGCCGACGGGCGCAGCCTGGGCGATCCGGTTGAGCGCTTTGCCGCACCCTTGGTCCACCTTGACACGCCTGTCACGGCGGCCTTCGTTACGCCTGCCAACATCAGCATCTTCAGCGGGCAAGACACCAGCGTGGCGGTGCAGGGCGATGTGCAATTGACGGCGGCACACACGGTGAGCAGCGTCAGCGGTCAGACCACCAGCTTGTACACGCATGCGGGCGGCATCAAGGCCATCACAGCCAATGGTGGCTTGAGCTTGCGTGCGCACACGGATGCGCAGCAGATCTGGGCGGATCAAGGCATCACTGTGCAAAGCACGACAGATGAGATTCGCATTCAGGCCAGCGATTCCATCACCTTGTCGGCGGGGCAGTCAGCCATTGTGATCAAGGGTGGGGACATCACCTTCACGTGTCCGGGGAACTGGACGGTGAAGGGGGCGATGCATGATTGGGGGGCTGGTGGGGGCGGTGGGGCAACGTTGATGGCGATGCCGGATTCGAGAGTCAAGTTGTTCGATGAGCAAATTCGAGCCGTCTCCACGATGACAGGCAAACCTATTGCTGGGCAGGCCTATTCGGCAAGGATGCCTGATGGCGGAATCATTAATGGCGCCACCGATGAGCATGGCAAGACTTTGAGATTGGCTACCGCAACTCCAGAAGAAGTCAAAGTCACATGGCTGGCGCCATTGGATGCCGAAGAATTTCCAGACGTCCCTGCGGACGAGGGGTGTTGAACCATGGCAAAGGAACTAAAGCCCGATTTCTCTTGTAAAACAAACGACCAACCCAATTCGGTGGTCGACGCGCCATGCAAGAAGGCATGCAAAGTAACCTATCGATTCATTTTCCGAAGCAATTTGTCGATGCCCTATGCCGTTGCTGTCAACGGCAAGGTGTTGGCAGCATTCAAAGACCGGCCCAAGCGCACCGACAGCAAGATACCCTTGGTGGTCGATGTCGGTCAAAGCGTCGAGTTGTACCTCAACAGTGATGCCCACCCAGCTCACCGAAAGAGTCCCGTCTATAAAGTAACGGTCGGCGATGATGATGTCGAGGTTGTCATCACAGAGGTGGAGGGCAAGCTGACTTGCTTGGATACCCCAGAACTGAGCAAGTCAAAGACTGATGACGCGACTGGTCGGACTGTGCAACATATGACCGCAAAACTGACGGGTGATATCTGGATGAAGGTATCTCACAAATATGCGCCGAACGAGGTTGACGCTTTACTGCCCCCGAAAACGAGTGCAGAAGTGACGGCTGCAGTGAAGAGCATTTATTCAGGGCTCGGCACACCCACGCTGAAAATTCAACAGCCGGCAGCGGGGAGTCAATCCGAACGGGCGCTGTCGATTGAGTTCATCGACTCAAAGAACCCGAAAGAAAACATTACCAGCTACACACTGCTTAAAGATGGGCTGCCTCGTGTGCATCCAGCTGGTTATGCCGCACTATTCAGCGCCGCGCTGGAGCATGGCATCGCGACCCTGCAGGTGACGTCTTGCTGGCGCCCAATGCTTGGCTCCATCGCGCATCGGGCGGGGTTAGGCCTGGACGTCGGGTATGTGGGGGCCACGCCTATGAATCGCCAAGAGCTTCGATTGGGTAAGAGCAAGGACACCGCCAATGTCAGTGATGATGAGGTTGAACTGTTTAAGGAGTACGAGGCGGCAATCGTGGCCGACAAGAAGGCCGATGCGGAACTTTCTGCTGCGAAAAAGGCAGCTTCTACTCCTGGGTTGACTGCAGAGCAGAAACTGCAGGCCAATAAGGATTTGCAATCTGCAGCGGACAAGAAGAGTGAGTCGCAAAAGGTAAAAGTTAAGGCAAGTAAAGCATGGAACGATGAGCGCGACGCTACCGAACCAGTCAAGGTCAAATTGTTTCGCACTTCACTGTTGCAATGCAGTTGCGTGTCCCAACTGTTTGATCCTTGGGTCATGGATGCCAACACTAAGGACGGACTGGAGCCGGAACCCAATATGCAAAGGCCGCTGCCCCCAGGAAAGAAAGGGTCGTCAAATGAAGAACTACATGCACACCACCTGCATGTAACTGTGTACGAACCCAAAATATTGCAGGGATGAACGTGACTCACTTCAAGTTTGTGACATCGTTACGCGGTTTCATTTGTTGCCTCCTGTGGGTGCATATTGCAGGCATGGCTCAGACGTCCTCAAACACACCTGAGCAAGAACGACCGGGGCACATCACATGGATTGAGCGCCCCTGGAACATGCGCTATTTCATCTACGTGGCGCCTGAAAGCGAATGGGGCTCAACGAAGCGAGCCTCGATCACGCAAAACGCTAAGCAAAGCGACAGAAGTCCTCGGCGTAGATTTTTTAGCTGGGAAGAGCTTTTCGATTTGACGTACCTTGTTGAGACCAAGGTGCCGGACTTGTTTGGCAACCCAAATTTGGCCGTGGTTGCCGTGTCTTTTGACAAAGACGGCATGGTCACTTCGCCACACACCAAAGGCAAGCCTCTAAAGGGGCGTCTCAACAGGCTAAGAGACCTGGGCCTGTCCGACGGTGAGGGGCTGGATGATCGCTTCTACTACATGGCAGACTGGTTCACCGGTATTGGGGACGCCAGCACGCACTGGGCGCCAGCCTTCTGTAGCTTGGATCATCGGCCAGACCCAGCCATGGTCAAAAGCGAGAGTTACCTCTACGGCAAGCTATTCAAGCCCTTTCCTCACACCCCCCTCTTTGGCTGCCGCGAGTGGGCGTATCAACTCTATGACAGCGAGCGTCCCTACATCGACGTCACCAGCTACGAGCTCGCATCAAAAGGCAAGCAGCCCAAGGGCTATATCCGCGAATTCATCGGCTGGGCTCGATTTGGTGATAGCAAACCCATCATCGGGCAGCATGAAGGCGACTGGTATTGCTTGCATGACTGCCCCGGTGGCGACAAACCTGGCTTGATTCCCAATATCAAGTCATGGGCCAAGCGGTTTGACTGGGCTGAACCAATACCTCCAACAAAGGTGCCAACGTTTCCAGATCCACCGGCCCAAACGGGTACCTATCCTTATAGTCAGAAGCCGCTAACTACTCCGACTGTTGAGGAAAACTCCTCTGCAATAAAGCCTGCGCGTGGCTCTAGTCGAACTAGCACGCAAGACTGACAAAAGTTCGCGCTTGCCCCTCGCGCGGTTTCGGTTTGACGTGGCGCAAGGCGGGCCCGTGCGCGCCGTGACCACCCAGCACCGCGAAACCGACTGGGCCTTTGCCCAAGGCCTGATGGCGCAAGAGGGCTGGAGCTGGCGCCTGGAGCACGAAGCCAACCAGCACACCCTGGTCATCTTTGATGAGCTGGCGGATGTGCCCGATGTGGGTAGCCTGCGCTTTGGCCGCACCGACATCCGGGGTGCTGATGGCTTGGGTGAAGACAAGATCACCGCTTGGAGCGTCGGGCAGCAAGTCGGACCCAATGCCATCACCCTGGGGGCTTGGGATGAGCGCCAGATCAGTGGCGTGTCGGCCAACGCATCAGCACTCACGCCGCAAGGCAATGTGCCTACGCTGGAAGGTTACGCCGGCCACGGTGAGCGCCGCTTTGCCGATGGCCGGGTGACCGATCCCTTGCACGCCAGCAGTGATGCAGCCGATGCACGCGCTCGCGCCTGGATGGCCGCTCAAGACCTCAGCCAGCGCGGCGCACAAGGTCACAGTGCGGTGCGTGGCCTGCGTGAAGGCGCATCTTTTGCGATCATCGAACACAGCCTGTACGACGGTGCTGAGATGGGTGGGGGCGACAATCGCTTCAAGGTGATCCGCATCACCCACGAAGCGGCCAACAACCTGGGGGCCGAAGCGGCGCAGATCCTCCAAACGTCCGATCTGGATCAAGGCAGCTACCGCAACCAGTTCACCGCCGTCCCGGCCGACGTGCGCTTGGTGCCTTTACCCTCCATTGCTCCCACAGCGCCTGGCCCGCAAACTGCCATCGTGGTCACCGCCAATGGTGACCCGGTGACCACCGACCGAGATGGTCGCGTGCGCGTGCAGTTTGCCTGGCAACGCGGCGCGGCGCCTTTGTCAGGTGGTTTGAATGCGCCTGACACACAAGGTGGACAAGCCACAGGCCATGCCCCAGGCGATGTTAGCAGTGGCACCTGGGTGCGTGTGGCGCAAGGCGTAGCGGGCCCCAACTGGGGCGCCGTCTTCACACCGCGTGCTGGCACCGAGGTGTTGGTGGACTTTGTGGACGGTGACATCGACCGCCCCCTCATCGTCGGCCAATTGCACAACGGTCAACATGATCTGCCCTGGCCTGCGGGTGAGGACAGCGGCGCCAACCATATCGGCGCCATCTCAGGCTGGCACTTGCCGCATCTGGATGGTGGCGGCGCCAGCCAATGGCTGGTGGACGACAGCCAAGGCCAGTTGCGCATGCGCCTGGCCACGCTTGGTAGCCAAGGTGGTTGGTCTGAACTGAGCTTGGGTCACATCATTGCCCACAGCGGGCAAGGCGGATCAGGCCAAGCCCAGCGTGGCG
>JAGWTE010000244.1 GCA_028869095.1 Burkholderiales bacterium | reverse complement strand
CTTGGTCATCGGGGCCGGCCCCGTCGGCCTTTTTCAGGTCTTCCAGCTGGGATTACTGGGCCTGAAGGTGCATGCAGTCGATGCGCTGCCCGTGGCCGGAGGCCAGTGCGCAGCGCTCTACCCCGACAAGCCCATCTACGACGTTCCCGGCGTGGCCGTGTGCACGGGGCGCGAGTTGGCGGCCTGCCTGCTGCTGCAGATCAAGCCCTTCGGTGGACCCGATCTGGCCAATCTGCACCTGGGCGATCTGGTTGAAACCCTCACGCCGCAGGGCGAGCAAGGCTTCACCGTCACCACGCAAAACGGTCTGGTCTTTCAGACCCGGCTGATCGTCATTGCCGCCGGTGCGGGGGCTTTCGTTCCCAAAAGCATGAATGTGCCTGGACTGGAATCAGCCCGGCAGGTTCATTACCACCTCCCCGCAGACGCGAATCAAGCCGCCCCCTGGGCAGGACAGCATGTGCTGGTGGCTGGCGGTGGCGAAGAAGCGCTCAGCGCGGTCCTTGAACTGGCCGCAGCTTCCGCACCTCACCTCGCCCCCGCTCGCATCAGCCTGATGCACCGACGCGATCAGTTCACGGCAGAGCCTGAGCAGGAACAAGCCGTCAGAGCCTTGATCTCATCCGGACGCGTGAACTGGGTGCAAGGCATGCCTGAACAGGCTGATCAGCAAGATGGCAATCTGAAGGCCCTGCATGTGCTCGGACCAGATGGTTCAACGCAAGTTGTTGCCATCGACCACCTGCTGATCCGGCAAGGCATCAGTCCCAAGCTGGGCCCCTTGTCCAATTGGGGGCTGGCCTTGGAGCGTAAACAGATCCCCGTTGAAACGGTTGGGTTTCAAACGCAAATGACGGGCATCTACGCGGTCGGAGACATCAACACCTACTCCGGCAAAAAGCGCCTGCTGGTTTGTGGCTTCCACGAAGCCACCATGGCTGCGCACGCCGCGCTGGCCTGGCTCAAACCCGACGAGCCCCAGCACCTGCAGTACACCACCACCAGCACCGTGCTCAAGCAACGCCTTGGCGTGCTCTGACCTTTTCTTGCCCAACGGGCTTCACATGACAACTTGCTTCCCTATCCGCCCTTTGGTTTGCGCCTTGGCAGCCATTGCTGTTTCTGACTGGGCCTGCGCCGCAGACGACACGGCCACCCTGCCCACCATCACGGTCAAGGCGGAAGCCGCCAAGTCTGGGCAAACCAACATCGCAGGCTTTGGCGCCACACCGACGTGGCAAGTGCCTGCACAAACAGTCAGCCTGAGTGAGCGGGCCTTGCAAGAGGCAGGCATCACACGCGTGTCAGACTTGGCCAAGGTAGACGGCAGTGTCAGCGGTGGCTACAACACCACAGGCTATTGGGACGACATCACCGTGCGGGGCTTTGAACTCGAAGGCGCCTACAGCTACCGACGCGAGGGCCTGCCCTACAACGCAGAAACTCGCATCCCCTTGGACAACAAAGCCAACCTTGAACTGTTCAAAGGCACCAGCGGCATCCAGGCCGGCGTGAGCGCCCCTGGCGGTTTGGTCAACCTCGTGGTCAAGCGCCCTGAAGGCCGGATTCGGTCAGCCGAGCTGGCATGGACCAGTGCGCGAAGCATCAAGGTAGCCACTGACCTGTCTGACCGCTTTGGCGACAACCAACAGTTTGGCCTGCGCATCAACGCCGCGCATGAACGCCTGAACCCCGAGGTGAACGATGCCCAGGGCCAGCGCCATTTGTTGTCCCTGGCCACAGATTGGCGCATCAACGCAGACACGGTGATCGAAGCCGAGTTGGAGCACAGCCGCGCCGCCCAGCCTAGCGTGCCAGGCTTCAGCATGCTGGGCACCACCTTGCCCGATGCCAAATCGGTTGACCCACGCATCGACCTCAACAACCAACCCTGGACCTTGCCTGTCGTGTTCCAAGAACAAGTGGGCACGCTGCGCTTGAAGCAGCAGTTGAACAAGCAATGGCTGTGGCAGACCACTTACGGTGGGCAGCGTTTGCTGACGCAAGACCGCATCGCCTTTCCTTATGGCTGCGGTTCTGCAGGCGACTATTCCCACTACTGCGCCGATGGCAGCTTTGATGTCTACGACTACCGCAGCGAGGACGAGCTGCGCGAGGTGCGATCGCTTGACAGCCATGTGGACGGCACCGTGCAATGGGCCGGCTTTCAGCAGCAAGTCAGCCTGGGCGTCATGCGCAGCTTGCAGTCTGTCACTGCAAGCACTGCGGCCTATAACTGGGTTGGCACAGGCACAGTGGACGGCCTGACGGTCATTCCGACCGGCAACGCCACCCCGACCTCACCGATGGGCAATCGCCACGAAGCCAGCACTGAGTGGTATGCACGCGATGCCGTGCAATGGAATCCATACTGGACGTCCTGGCTGGGCGTGCGCCATACCGAGCTGAACCGCAGCGGCTTCCAATCGGATGGATCCAACCCCTCGCAGCCATTGAAGCAGACCTTCACCACGCCTTGGCTGGCAACAGGCTATCAATTTGCCCCACGCCAACAGGTCTATGCCAGTTGGGGTGAAGGCGTGCAGGCACTGGTGGCCCCCTACCCTGTGGGTTCGTCATACAGCAACTCTGGGCAGCCCCTGGCAGCGCAACGCACGCGCCAGATCGAAGTGGGCCTGAAGGGCCAATGCCCTCACACCCACTGGAGCTTGAACTGGTTTCGCACCCAAAAACCAGAAGCCAACGCCATTGACAACGTTTACCGAATCGATGGTGACAGCCTGCACAAAGGCGTTGAAGGCCAGATCCGCACCAACCTGGGCAGCTGGACTTTGGATGCGAGTGCCATGTGGCTGGATGCTGAGCGCCGCCACAGCGTTGACGCCAGCATCAACGGCCTGCACCCCACCAACGTGCCTGACCACACACTCAAACTGGGCGCCAGCTATCGCTTTGCTGCGGTACCAGGCTTGGTGGCACAAGGCGCCGTGATCAACGAAGGCCGCCGCATGGTCACGCCCGATAACACCGAACACGTGCCCGCTTGGACCCAAGTGGACGTGGGTATGCGCTACACGCAGCGGTTGAACAACCAAGCCATTGTTTGGCAAGCAGGTGTACAAAACTTGTTGGACCAACGCGCATGGCGTTCTACCCCCTATCAGTTCGACCATGTGTACCTGCTGCCCCTGGCACCGCGCACACTGACCGCATCGGTCTTGGTCGACTTTTGAAGAGTGTTTGATTTGCCCAACATCTTCACCAAAAGTGCAGGCACTTGAGACAAAACACAAAACCATGCTATAGTTACGTTCTCGGTTGACGACAGCAACGAAACAAACGAAGCAGTCAACAACTGAACCGACATATTCCTCGATAGCTCAGTCGGTAGAGCGCCGGACTGTTAATCCGTAGGTCCCTGGTTCGAGCCCAGGTCGAGGAGCCAAACAA
>JAGWTE010000035.1 GCA_028869095.1 Burkholderiales bacterium | reverse complement strand
CCGCGATCATTGACTCGCACAATGATCTCTTTGCCATTGCCCAAGTTGCGAACGCGCGCGTAACTGGGGATGGGCAAAGTGCGATGGGCCGCGGTCAAGCCATACATGCTGAACAACTCGCCGCTGGCCGTCTTGCGTCCATGAAATTTGGTGCCGTACCAGGAGGCCACGCCGCGCTCCTTCCAGACCACATCGCCCGACAAGGGCTCATAGGCCTGCCCGAGAACCACATACGGCTTGTTGGGGCCGCCTGAGCGGATGGGCTCGACTTGCGGCTCTGGGTCCGGCGTTTGGGCGAGGTCAGATGGTGGGCTGGCGGGGGCGCCATCGCGGTCGGGCGATGGCCAGACGCGAACCGGCGCGGCACCACGCGACGCGCCACTTTTGGCCCCGCCACCCGGCCCCGAAGCGCAACCGGCCAGCGCCGCTGCAGCCACGATCACAGCCAAGGCCCAAGATGAGGCCCGGCGGCCAGCCTGGCACGAGTCAGAAGAAATCCACATGGTGCGCACCATAACCGAACTGCGGCACGCGCCTTGCACCGGAGTCATCCCGATGCGTTTTCTGTGCTGCACGGCACAATGTCGGCTATCGCCTCTTTTCAGGCACCGTTCGCGACGACAACATGACCCGATCTTTGGAACACGCTTTTGACCACCCTTTTGAACGCGGTATGCGCAACCGCCGCGCTGCCTTGGGCGACGCGTGGGTCGACAAATCCGTGGCCAAGGCCAATGAGTTCAATGCGGAGTTTCAGCACTTCATCACCGACTACGCCTGGCATGGCGTGTGGGGCCGCCCGGGCCTGGATTGGAAAACCCGCCGCATCATCGTGATGGCGGTCACCTGCGCCCTGGGTCGTTGGGACGAATTCGAGATTCACTTGCGTGGCGCCTTGACGCCCGGCAACGCCCACACCTTGAGCGTGGATGAGGTGCGTGAAGCCCTGATCCAGATCGCGATCTATGCGGGCGTGCCGGCCGCCAACACCGGCTTTGCCAAGGCCTTGGGGGTGATGCGCGAATTGGGCCTGGAGCCCATGCCTCATCCTGCCGACGAGGCCTGGCACCCCGGCGTGGGCCGCTCCGTGTTCACCACCACCCGGCCCAAACTGCACAGCACCGTGCGCGACGCCCGCAATGGCAAGGCCGAGCACACGATTGTGCTGAGTCACGCCCTGGGCCAAGACGGCTCGATGTGGGACGAGGTGGCCAACCAACTGGCGGCCACCTGCCGCGTGATTTGCCCCGACACGCGGGGACATGGCCGCTCGCAGACCCCTCATGAGCCCTTGACCATGACCGAATTGGCGGCCGATGCCGCCCGCATCATCGATGAAGTCGCCTGCGGCGGCCCGGTGATTTGGGTCGGCTTGTCGATGGGGGGATTGATCGGGCAAGAGCTGGCCATTCGCCACCCCGACAAGGTCAAGGCGCTGGTGCTGGCCAACTCGACCAGCAGCTACTCGGGCATGGGCCGCGAAGCCATTGGCCAGCGCATCGCCACGGTCGAGGCGCATGGCCTGGGCGCGATCAGCACCAACACGATGACGCGCTTCTTCAGCGAAGCATTCCGCGCCAATCAGGCGGCGACCGTGTCGCGCCACCAGCGCCTGCTGGAGGCCACAGACCCGGATGGCTACACCGCCTGCGCTGCGGCCCTGTGCGACGCCAACACCACCGCTCGCCTGGGCCAGATCCGCGTGCCAACCCTGGTGGTGGCGGCCAGCCACGACATCAGCACGCCGGTGGAGACCGCCTACGCGCTGACCAAGAGCATTGCTGGCTCGCAAATGGTCACACTGCAAGGCTGCGCCCACCTGAGCGCCGTCGAACAACCTCAGGCTTTTGCCAACCTTGTTGGCGAGTTCGTCGCCGGCATCTGATCGCCCCTCCCCTTTCAAGGGCGCCGTGCACTATGCTGGGCGCCCTTGCTCGTTTTTTGATCCCGCTGTTGATCCTGTTGTCTCATGTCCTCGCATTCCGCCAGCGCTGCTCCCGCCACCATGAACCCCGCCCAGATGGCGGCGGTTCAACACTTGGACAGCCCGTGTCTGGTGCTGGCTGGCGCCGGGTCTGGCAAAACGCGCGTGATCACGCAAAAAATTGCGCGATTGCTGCAGCCCGGTGAAGGCGCGGACCTGGCACCGGCGCAGATTGCCGCCATCACCTTCACCAACAAAGCCGCAGCCGAAATGCGTGACCGTGCCAAGGCCCTGATTGGCGCCAAGGCGGCCGGCAAGCTCTTGATTTGCACCTTCCACTCGCTGGGGGTGAGGCTGCTGCGTGACGATGGCGAGGTGCTGGGACTGAAGCCCCAGTTCTCGATCTTGGACAGCGACGACGTGACCAGCATCTTGCGCGATGCCGGAGGCACGACCGACGCCAAGCAGGCTCGCAACTGGCAGTGGACCATTAGCTTGTGGAAGAACAATGGGCTCAACAGCGCCCAAGCCTTGTCTCAAGCCCAAAGCGATGACGAGCAGGTGGCCGCGCGGGTGATGAAGCTGTATGAAGAACGCCTGGCCGCTTATCAGGCGGTGGACTTTGACGACCTGATCGGCCTGCCGCTCAAACTGCTGGCCGAACACGAATCCGTGCGCATGAAGTGGCAGCGTCAACTGCGCCATGTGCTGGTCGACGAATACCAAGACACCAATGCGACGCAGTATGAACTGTTGAAACTGCTGGTGGGGCCGCAAGGCATCTTCACGGCCGTGGGCGATGACGACCAGTCCATCTATGGCTGGCGCGGAGCCACGCTGGACAACCTCAAGAAGTTGCCGCAGGACTACCCCAACCTCAAGGTGATCCCGCTGGAGCAGAACTACCGCTCCACCAGCGCGATCTTGCGAGCCGCCAACCACGTGATCGCCACCAACCCCAAGCTGTTCCAAAAGACGCTGTGGTCGGACCTGGGCGAAGGGGCCCCCGTCAAACTGATGGAGGGCGACAACGAAGAGCACGAGGCCGAGCGCACCGTGGCCCACTTCATGGCGCTGCGCATGAACTTGCTGGAAAAGCACCCCGGTGATCCGGACAAGACGGCCTGGAACAACTTCGCCATCTTGTATCGCGCCAACCACCAGGCCCGCCCGTTTGAACAGGCGCTGCGCAAGGCCAACATCCCCTACAAGGTGTCGGGCGGACAGAGCTTTTTCGACAAGGCCGAGATCAAGGACCTGTGCGCCTGGCTGCGCTTGCTGCTCAACAACGATGACGACCCGGCGTTTTTGCGTGCGGTGACCACGCCCAAGCGCGGCATTGGCCACCAGACCTTGGGCACGCTGGGTGAGTTTGCGGGCAAGTGGAAGGTCAGCTTGTTTGAAGCGCTGTTTTCAGAGTCTCTGGCCGCGTCGCTCAGCAAACGGGCGCTGGAAGGCTTGCATGACTTCGGCCGCTATGTGAACGACTTTGAGTACAAGGCGCGCCAGACCTATGGGGGCGAAGACGCCAAGGTGCTGCTGCTGGAGTGGCTCAAAGACATCGAGTACGAAAAGCACCTGTACGACAACGAAGAGAACGAGAAGGTGGCGGCGGCACGCTGGACCAACGTGCTGGACTTCATCGACTGGGTGGCCAAACGCTGCGGCGGCGAGATCGAGAACGACGGCGGCATGACCGTCGAGACGGAGAAAAAGAGCGTGATCGAAGTCGCCCAGACGATTTCACTGATCACCAGCCTGGCCGAACGCAATGCCGACCAGAACGTGGTGACCCTGTCCACCCTGCACGCATCTAAGGGGCTTGAGTGGCCGCATGTGGTACTGGCCGGCGTCAACGAAGGCTCGCTGCCGTTTTCGCGCGAGGAAGGCGAGATCACGCCGCAACAGATCGAAGAAGAACGCCGCCTGATGTACGTGGGCATCACCCGGGCCCGCTTGACCCTGGGCGTGAGCGCCTTGAAACGCCGCAAGAAGGGCCGCGAGTACGTGCAAGCCATTCCCAGCCGCTTCATTGCGGAGATGAAGCTGAGCGAAGGCGGCGGCCCCAAGGAAGACCCGCGCGAGAAATTGCGCCGTCAGCGGGAAGAGCTGGCCGCCAAAGCGAAGGCGGCCGCCGACGCGGCCAAAGCCCACTTGTGAGCGCCTCGGACGCCAACGTCGGGGCGAAAAAAAACCCGAGACATGCATCTCGGGTTTAGAAATCCACCTTTGGAGGAGGGTGGAGGAGACAAACGAAACAAGCAAAGATATGAGCTCTGGAGTTCAAGCTAAGTTCACATCCTTAGGGTTTATTCTAATCGCCTTGCAAACAAAACGCAAGGGGTTACCCTAGGTTTTGCGCGCAATCTGTCACACCCTGTCTGGAGAACAATATGGAATGCACCATCAACTGGCAACCGGCTTCCGGTATGGCCTTCATGGCCGAGACCGGCAGCGGCCACATCATCAACATGGACGGCGCCCCTGAGGGCGGCGGACGCAACCTGGCCCCCCGCCCCATGGAAACCGTGCTGGCCGGCACGGGCGGCTGCACGGCCTATGACGTGGTGCTGATCCTCAAGCGCGGCCGCCATGATGTGCGCGGCTGCCAGGTCAAGATCACGGCCGACCGCGCCGAGACCGACCCCAAGGTGTTCACCAAGATCAACATGCACTTTGTGGTGACGGGCGTGAACCTGACAGACACCGCCGTGCAACGGGCGATCCAGATGTCGCACGAAAAGTACTGCTCGGCGTCGATCATGATTGGCAAGACCGCAGAGATCACGACCAGCTTTGAGATCGTGGCGGCGTGATCCGCCCGCGATCAGGCGCTTGAAGGGGGCTTTAAAGGCGCTTTAGATGTAATGCGCCGTGGTGGTCATGACCTTGGCCGCCAAGCGCATCAGGCCGCGCACGGGCGCCGGCAGCTCCGCCCCACCGGCTTTGAGCGCGGCATTGGCATGGGCCACTTCGTCATCGCGCATTTGCGCCACGATGGCGCGCGAGCTCTGGTCGCCCTGCGGCAGCTTGTCCATGTGGCTGTTGAGGTGGTGCTCAACCTGTCGCTCGGTCTCCACCACGAATCCCAGGCTGATCTTGTCACCGGCGCGCGCTGCCAGCAAACCGATGCCAAAAGCACCGGCATACCAAAGCGGATTGAGCAGGCTGGTACGGCCACCCAATTCGCGCAAGCGCTGTTCGGTCCACGCCAGGTGGTCCGTCTCTTCGCGGGCGGCGGCGTCAAACTGCGCTTTCAAGTAGGGATCTTTGGTTCCCCAGGCTTGCGAGGCGTACAAGGCCTGGGCGCAGACCTCACCCACATGGTTGACACGCATCAGTGCCGCCGCTTCGCGCTTGTCCTGATCCGTCAACACCTGGTCTTCGACTGGGGCCTTGGGGCAAGGCCTGGCCGCAGCGTGATCGGCCCACACGGTGCGCACCGCCGAATCCAGGGAGATCAAGAGGCGATCGATGGCGCTGTGCTGCACGCCTGATGGCGCGATGTGGCTGGATGACATGGCTGACCCCTTGAAAGCGGAAATGGCGGTGATGTTGTTGTGGGCGAGATCTTAGCGCCGCCGCCCCGCAACACCTAGCGCTGCATCAAACCTCGGCTCTTGGCGATCGACATCAACATGCCAATGCCCAAACCCAAGGTGACCATGGCGGTGCCACCATAGCTGATGAAGGGCAAGGGGATGCCCACCACGGGCAAGATGCCGCTGACCATGCCCATGTTGACAAAGGCATAGGTGAAGAAACTCAGGGACACGCTGCCCGCCAGCAGGCGTGAGAACAGCGAGGGGGCCTGCGAGGCGATGTACAAGCCCCGGAAAATCAAGGCCAAAAAGCCCACCATCAGGGTCAAGCAACCGGCCAGGCCAAACTCTTCCGAATAGGCAGCGAAGACAAAGTCGGTGGTGCGCTCGGGGATGAACTCCAGATGGGTTTGCGTGCCCTTCATGTAGCCCTTGCCGGTGACGCCGCCGGAGCCGATCGCAATCATCCCCTGGATGATGTGAAAGCCTTTGCCCAAGGGGTCTTTGGTCGGATCCAGCAGGGTGCAGACGCGGTTCTTTTGGTAATCGTGCAGGCCGATCCAACTGACTTCGGGCTGGCAGATTTTGGACTCGGAATACACCAGCGCCGAAATGCCCAAAGCCCCGGCCAGCAGGACCGGCAGGATCAGGCGCCAGCTCAAACCGGCAAAGAACATCACGTACAGGCCGGAGCTCATGACCAGCATGGCGGTGCCCAGATCGGGCTGCTTCAAGATCAAGGCAGCGGGCACCAGCAGCAGCCCCCCGGCGATCAAGAAATCTTTCGGGCTGCGATGCCCTTCGCGCCGCTGGAACCACCAGGCCAGCATCAAAGGCATCGCAATCTTGAGGATTTCAGAGGGCTGGATGACCATGCCGATGTTGAGCCACCGGGTCGCGCCTTTCTTGGTGATGCCCACATGCGGGATCGCCGTGAGGATCAACAAGATGACCCCCACCACATACAAAGGCACGGCCAACGCCATGAGCCGCTGCGGCGGCACCTGGGCCACCACAAACAGCACCACCGCCGCCAGGATCATGTTGCGAGACTGATCGCCAAAGCGGGTGCCGTTGTCGTAGCCGGCGGAGTACATGGTGACCAAGCCGATGGCGCACATGATGGTGACCACCAACAACAAGGGCCAGTCAAAGCCCTGGAAGATGGGCTTGATCCGAATCCACAGCGGCGGCTTGTCAAAGGTCTGGTTCATGGGCGGCTCCCTGCGGACGCGGCGACAGGCACGGGGACGGCAGGAGCCGATGGCTTGACCGGCGAGCTCGCGGACGCCAAAGCGGCTGAAGCAGCAGAGGCCGCCGACGACGCGGCCGAAGCCGCTGCGGCAGGCGCACTGCTGGCACCCGCTTGCACCGGCACATCATCGCCAAACGCGTCCAGCCCTCGTGGCAGCGGCATTTGCGAGGCTTTGCGCGACACCCCCAGCGGGCTGGCCGCCTTGCCGATGCGCACGGCCTCGATGTCTTCTTCGCTGGGGTACTGGTCCAGCAACAGGTAATCCAGAACGCGACGGGCAATCGGGGCTGCCGCCTCGGCACCAAAACCCGAGTTCTCGACGATGATGGCCAAGGCGACGCGCGGCTCGTCCACCGGTGCAAAGGCCTCGTACAAGGAGTGGTCGCGTCGGTATTCGTCCATCTTGGACGCCACGTATTTTTCGTTCTGCCGCAAGCCCACCGCTTGCGCCGTGCCGGTCTTGCCGCCGCTTTGGTAGCCCGCGCCCATGAACACGCGGGTCGAGGTGCCCTCTTGGGTCACCCCAAACATGGCTTGTCGAATCAAGGCAATGTGCTCGGGCTTGTAGTTCAAGGGCGGCAGCGCCTGGCTGGACAGCACTTTCGTTTCTTTCGTCAGCACGCTTTCGATTTCGCGCACCAGGCGCGGAATGAAGCGTTGCCCGCCGGATGCCAAGGTCGCATTGGCCACCGCCATCTGCAGCATGGTGAAGTTGTTGTAGCCCTGCCCGATCCCCAGCGAGATGGTCTCGCCCGCATACCACTTGCGCTGCTCAGGGCGCTTGTAGGCTTTGCGCTTCCACTCGGTGGAGGGCAGGATGCCGGTGACCTCGCCCTTGAGGTCGATCCCCGTCAAGCGGCCAAATCCCAAAGGCTCCATCTGGTCGTGGATCAGGTCCACGCCGAGGTCATTGGCCAGGGAATAGAAATACACGTTACTGGATTTGACGATGGCACGGCGCATGTCCATGGCGCCCCCCAACTCGTTCTCCGGACTGCGGAAGCGGTGTCCCCCGAACATGAAGAACCCGTTGTCCATGATGATGGTGTTGGGGTTGCGCTTGTTGGTGTTGAGCGCCGCCAAGGCCATGAAGGGCTTGTAAGTGGACCCTGGCGGATAGGTGCCGCGCAAGGCCCGGTTGAGCAGTGGCTTGTCGGGCGACTCGTTGAGCTCTTTCCAGTTTTCGCTGTCAATGCCGTCGACAAACAAATTGGGATCGAAGGTGGGCTTGCTGACAAAGGCCAGCACTTCGCCATTGCGCGGATCGATCACCACCATGGCGCCACGGCGATCACCATACAGGCGCTCGACCAAGGCCTGCAGCTTGATGTCGATGGACAGGTGAATGGTCTTGCCCGGCGTCGCGGGATTGGACCTCAAGCGGCGCACAGCGCGCCCACCGGCACTGGTTTCCACCTCTTCAAACCCGGTGATGCCGTGCAACTCGGTTTCGTAGTTTTGCTCGATGCCCAGCTTGCCGATGTATTCGGTGCCCCGGTAGTTGGCGTAGTCTTCTTCGGGCCAGTCTTCCATGGCCTCGGCTTCTTTTTGGTTGATCCGCCCGATGTAGCCCAGCACGTGGCTGGCCAGCTCGCCATAAGGGTAGTGACGGAACAGGCGCGCCTGAATGTCCACCCCTGGGAAGCGGAAACGTTGCGCGGTGAAGCGCGCCACCTCTTCGTCGGTCAGGCGCGTGCGAATCGGAATGGACTCAAAACTCTTGCCCTCTTCGCGCAGGCGCTTGAAGCGGCGTCGGTCTTTGGGCTGAATGTCGACGATCTTGCTCAAGGCCTCGATGGTCTCTTCCAGGTCGTCGATTTTGGAGGGCGTGATCTCCAGGGTGTAGGCCGAGTAGTTGTTGGCCAAAACCACACCATTGCGGTCCACGATCAAGCCACGGTTGGGCACGATGGGCACCACGGAGATGCGGTTGTTTTCGGCCTGCGTGGCCAATTCGTCGTGCCGCACCACCTGCAGCACGAACAGGCGAAACGCCAGCAGGCCAAAGCAGAACAGCACGAACCCCGCCGCAGCCCAAATCCGGGCGCGAAAACGCCCCAGCTCCAGTTCAAGGTTCTTGAGTTCGGTCATGAATGAGCGCTAGACACCGGCCACGTCAAAGCGGACGGTTCTTGTCGCGATCAGGGGGGCGGCGTTGTGGCGCCAACAGCACCCAGGTCGCCACCGGCCACAAGAGGGATTCAAACACGGGCGCCAACACGATGCCCCACCCGGGAAAGGCCGAACCTGCCAGCATCCGCACCAACACCGACACGGCATGGCCCGCCACAAACAAGGGCATGACCTGAAGCGCCTGAGAGCTGGTGCTGAACCACAGCAGTCGGCGGTGGATGGTGATCGCAAAGAAGCTCAACAGCGTGTAGGCCAAAGCGTGCTGGCCCAGCAAGGCCCCTTGGTGCACATCCATGATGACGCCAAACAGGAAGGCGCCGCCCACCCCCACGCGTCGCGGTTGGTGCACGTTCCAGAACACCACGGCCACGGCCAGAACATCGGGCACGCCAGCCCAACGCCCCCATGGGAACAAATTGATGCCAAACGCCAGCAACAGCGACACCCAGATGAAGACTGGGTTGGCGGGCATCAACAACTCATTGCCGCGAGGCATCATGGCCGGGCTCCCTTTGCTGCTCCATGAGCCTTGCCCTTTTTGCCGAGTTCGGGCGCGGAGGAGGCTCCTGCGGCCGCCCCCTCAGGACGCGCCGGCATCTCAGCCGACTGAGGCTGAAGCAACAACACATGATGAGGCCGGTCAGGGTGAGCCATCGGCGACAGCGCAATGCGCGCAAAGGCGGTGTCGGCGCGGCGATCCACGGACACCACTTTGGCCACCGGCATCCCTGCGGGGTAGATGCCATCCAGCCCCGAAGTCTGCAACACGTCGCCGACCTGGACATCGGCGTTGCTGGCCATGAAGCGCAGTTCCATGGCATGGGTCTGCGGCGCCCCATAAGCCACCCCCCGCTGCTGCGAACGCACATTGATGACGGGCACGGCCGCATCTCTGTCGGTCACCAGGGTGACTTCCGATGTCAGGGGGTAGACACGTGTCACCTGGCCCAGGACACCCACGTCATCCAAGACGGGCGAGGCCAGCAACACGCCTTGCGAACTGCCGCGATCGATGACCACCTTGCGGGTGAACGGGTCTTGCGCGTCATACAGCACTTCGGCCGCCAAGGTTTTGGTTTCCAGCCGGGGGCGCAGTTCCAGCAAGGCCCGCAACTGGGCGTTCTCGCGCTCCAATTGATCCGCACGCATGATGCGTTGGGCTTGCGCCGTCAGCAGACGCTGCGCGGTTTTCTCAGAGGCCAGGGCCGTATCCAGCCCCGCAAAATAGTGCCCCATGGCCGCCCACCCACGCGTAGGCGACAGCGCAGCCTCTTGGAGTGGGTGAAAGGCCGTGGCCACCACCACCCGCAAGGGTTGGGTGACCTTCCAGCGCACATCGGCCACCATCATGAGCACAGCCAGGGCCGAATAGAACAACAGGCGGGTGAACGCCGACGGCCCCTGCTTGAAGAAGGGCGGCGGTGAACGCTCCAGGGTGGACAACGGCATTGGAGGTCCGGCTCCTCAGCTTGCGTCTTATTCGGAGGTGAAGATGTTGCCCAGACGTTCCATGCGCTCCAGCGCCATGCCGCAGCCGCGCACCACGCAGGTCAGCGGGTCTTCGGCCACATGGACCGGCAGACCGGTTTCCTCGGCCAGCAGGCGGTCCAGGTCACGCAGCAAGGCGCCACCACCGGTCAGCATCATGCCGCGCTCGGCGATGTCGGCACCCAACTCGGGCGGGGTCTGTTCCAGCGCGTTCTTGACGGCGGAGACGATTTGGTTGAGCGGGTCGGTCAGGGCTTCCAGGATCTCGTTGGACGAGATGGTGAAGCTGCGTGGCACGCCTTCAGACAGGTTGCGGCCCTTGACTTCCATTTCCTTGACTTCGGAGCCCGGGAAGGCGCTGCCGATTTGCTTCTTGATGGCTTCGGCGGTGGGCTCACCGATCAACATGCCGTAGTTGCGGCGGATGTAGTTGATGATGGATTCGTCGAACTTGTCGCCGCCGACGCGGACGGAGCCCTTGTAGACCATGCCGCCCAGCGAGATCACGCCCACTTCGGTCGTGCCGCCGCCGATGTCAACCACCATGGAGCCCGAGGCCTCGGACACAGGCAAGCCAGCACCGATGGCTGCGGCCATGGGCTCTTCAATCAGGTAGACCTCAGAGGCGCCAGCGCCCAAGGCCGATTCGCGAATCGCGCGACGCTCCACCTGGGTCGAACCGCAGGGCACGCAGATGATGATGCGGGGGCTGGGCTTGAGAACCGAGCGGGGGTGCACCATCTTGATGAACTGCTTGAGCATTTGCTCAGTGACAGTGAAGTCGGCGATCACGCCGTCCTTCATCGGGCGGATGGCCTCGATGTTGCCGGGCACCTTGCCCAACATGGCCTTGGCTTCAGCGCCCACAGCCTGGATGGTTTTCTTGCCGTTGGGGCCGCCTTCGTGGCGGATGGACACCACAGAGGGTTCGTCCAACACGATGCCCTTGTCACGCACATAGATCAGCGTGTTGGCGGTGCCCAAGTCGATGGCCAGATCAGTCGAAAAATACTTGCGAAACATTGAGTACATGCGAGGGTGCTCCGACAGGGTCTGAGGAACGATCCAACATGGCGGAGGGACTCACGCGCAGCTTGAACCTGAACCCGGCCAACGAATGCCAGGCGACCTAGACCCTTTTCCAAACAAGACACGCAGCCGGTTTTGCCCCGTCAACAGGCGCCAACGATCCGCACGGCTACGCGGTGAAATTCGTATCACATCAAGCCACGTCTTCGTGGGACGATGAAGGCTTACGGATAACCTAGGATAATACCCCAAGGACCTGCCTTTTCAGAGGGCAGCAAGGGTGTTCTCGCCCCTTGATCGCCCCATTTTGGGTCTCATTTACAACCCTGGATACAACCATGGCCTTGACCTCTCAAGAAGTCAGCCGCATTGCCCAACTCGCTCGACTGGAATTGAGCGATGCCGAGCAAGGCGCGATGCTGACGCAATTGAACGAATTTTTCGCGATCGTCGAGAAGATGCGCGCCGTCGACACCTCCGGCGTAGAGCCGCTGTACACACCGTTGTCGGCCATCGAAGACGTCACCTTGCGCCTGCGCGAAGACACCGTGACCGAAGAAGACCGCCGCGAAGCCAATATGCGCAATGCGCCCGCCCAGGACGAAGGCCTGTTCCTCGTTCCCAAAGTGATCGAGTGAGTGAGCCCATGACCACCCCATTGCATGACCTGACCCTGGCCGAGTTGAGCCAGAAGCTGGCCTCGGGCCAGACCACCAGCGCGGCCTTGACCCAACATGCGCTGAACCGCATTGAAGCCCACGCCAGTCTTGGCGCTTTCCTGCATGTGGATGCAGAGGGCGCGCTGGCCGAGGCTGCGGCCGCCGATGAGCGCCGAGAGACCGGCCAGACCTTGGGCCCGCTGGACGGCATCCCCCTGGCCCACAAGGACATCTTTGTGACGGTGGACCACCCGACCACGGCCGCCTCCAAGATGCTCAAGGGCTACATGAGCCCGTTTGACGCCACCGTGATCGACAAGCTCAACCGCGCCGGCACCGTCAGCCTGGGCAAGCTCAACTGCGATGAGTTCGCCATGGGCGGCGCCAACGAAAACTCGGCTTACCAGGTGGCACGCAACCCCTGGGACACGACCCGCATCCCCGGCGGCTCGTCGGGCGGCTCGGCGGTGGCGGTGGCGGCTCGGCTGGTGCCAGGCGCGACCGGCACCGACACCGGCGGCTCGATCCGCCAACCGGCCGCATTGACTGGCATCACCGGCATCAAGCCGACCTATGGCCGCTGCTCGCGCTACGGCATGATCGCCTTTGCCTCGTCGCTGGACCAGGCCGGCCCCATGGCCCGCACCGCCGAAGACTGCGCCCTGCTGCTGCAAGCCATGAGCGGCTTTGACGAGCGCGACGCCACAAGCGCCCAACAGCCCGTGCCCGACTTTGTGGCTGCCTTGCGCGCCCTGCGCCCTGGCGCCAACGCCGCCCAACCGCTGGCCGGCCTGCGCGTGGGCGTGCCCAAAGAGTTTTTTGGCGAAGGCGTGAGCGCCGATGTGGCCACAGCCACCCGCGAAGCCCTGGCGCAGTTGCAAAAACTGGGTGCCACGCTGGTGGACATCAGCCTGCCGCGCACCGAGCTGTCCATCCCGGTGTACTACATCATCGCCCCGGCGGAAGCCTCGTCCAACCTGAGCCGCTTTGATGGCGTCAAGTTCGGCCATCGCGCAGCAAAATATGGCGATCTGACGGATATGTACCGCAAAACCCGCGCAGAAGGCTTTGGCCCCGAGGTCAAGCGCCGGATCATGATTGGCGCTTACGTGCTGTCTCACGGCTACTACGACGCCTACTACCTGCAAGCCCAGAAGCTGCGTCGCATGATTGCCGATGACTTCCAGGCCGCCTTCAAGGTGTGCGACGTGATCGCCGGCCCCGTGTCGCCCACGGTGGCTCGCCCGATCGGCTCGCAAACCGACCCGGTGGCCGACTACCTGGCCGACATTTTCACATTGCCCGCGTCGCTGGCCGGCCTGCCCGGCTTGAGCCTGCCCGCCGGTTTTGGCGAGCACGGCTTGCCCGTGGGCCTGCAGCTGATCGGCAACTACTGGCAAGAGGCGGATTTGCTGAACACGGCCCACGCCTTCCAGCAAGCCACCGATTGGCACCAACGCACTCCGACCGCCCTCAAGGCTTGAGAACGACATGAGCACCGTCAAAACACCCGCTTTGATCCGCGGCTACGAGGTCGTCATCGGACTGGAAACCCACGTCCAGCTGTCGACCCACTCCAAGATCTTCTCTGGCGCGTCGACCCAGTTCGGCGCCGCGCCCAACACACAAGCCTGTCCTGTGGACATGGCCTTGCCCGGCACCCTGCCCGTGATGAACAAGGGCGCCGTGGAGCGTGCGATTGCCTTCGGCCTGTCCGTGGACGCACTGGTGGCCCCACGTTCGATCTTTGCCCGCAAGAACTACTTCTATCCCGACCTGCCCAAAGGCTACCAGATCAGCCAGTACGAGATCCCCGTCGTGCAAGGCGGCAAGGTCAGCTTCTTCGTGGGAGACCAAGCGCACACCGTGCGCCTGGTTCGCGCCCATTTGGAAGAAGATGCCGGCAAATCGCTGCACGATGACTTCTCCGGCTTCAATGGCGAGAAATCGTCTGGCATCGACTTGAACCGTGCCGGCACCCCGCTGCTGGAGATCGTGACCGAGCCGGACATCCGATCCAGCGCCGAGGCGGCCGAGTACGCCCGCGCCCTGCACACCCTGGTGGTGTGGCTGGGCATTTGCGACGGCAACATGCAAGAGGGCTCGTTCCGCTGCGACGTGAACGTGTCGGTGCGCAAGCCCGGCGCTGCCCTGGGCACCCGCCGCGAGATCAAAAACCTCAACAGCTTCAAGCACATCGTTCAAGCTGCGGACTACGAGATCAACTGGCAGATCGATGAGATTGAAGACGGCCGCGCCATCCAGCAAGCCACCATCCTGTTCAACCCGGACACGGGCGAGACCCGCGCGATGCGCACCAAGGAAGACGCGCACGACTACCGCTACTTCCCCGACCCCGACCTGCCCCCACTGGTGATTGCGCCCGAGTGGGTGGAGCGTGTGCGCGGCGAGATGCCAGAGCTGCCCCGCCTGATGGCCGCGCGCTTTGAGAAGGACTACGGCCTGCCCGCTTATGACGCGACGATGATGACGCAGTCCAAGGCGTTCGGCGCGTTCTTCGAAGCGGCCGCCCAGGCTTGCAAGCAAGCCAAGCTGGTGTCGAACTGGCTGATGGGCGAGGTGTCACGCCGCCTCAATGCGCATGAACAAACCATTGACGACAGCCCGATCAGCGCTGACCTGCTGGCTGCGTTGATCACGCGCATTGCCGACGGCACCATCTCCAACAACGGCGCCAAGCAAGTGTTCGAGGCGCTGTGGTCGGAGCAAGAAGAGTCCGAAGCCTTGCCTCCGCTGGCTCAGGTCGACGCCGTCATTGAAGCCAAGGGCCTCAAGCAGATGAGCGACACGGGCGAGCTGGAAAAGATCTTGGACGACGTGCTGGCAGCCAACGCCAAGTCGGTCGAGGAGTTCCGCGCCGGCAAGGAAAAGGCCTTCAATGCCCTGGTCGGTCAAGCCATGAAGGCGACCAAGGGCAAGGCCAACCCGGCCACCGTCAACGAGCTTTTGAAGAAGAAGCTGGGCGGTTGACGCCGGAAGAGGCGGCCGGGGTGGCCGCCGACGCGCCACTGGCGCTGGGGTCAGGCACCGAACCGGGTGCGGCCCCGGCCCACAAGCGCTTCAAGCGCGTCAACTCGGCGTCATACAAGGCATTGATCCGGATGATCTCGGCCTTTTGACCCTGGATCAGGTCTTTTTGGGCTTGCTGGGCCGCGTCATTGGCCTCCAGCTTGGTCCGCAGTTTGAGGGGCAAGCGCTTGCCCTTGTAAAACTCGGCGTCCGCCTCCAAGGGCTTGCGCTCCGTTTGCAGCTCGGCCACCCGCAACTCAGACGTCTTGATGGCATTGTGCAGGTCGTCCAGGGCCGCATCGCGGGCCTTGGTGTGCACGGCCTCATTGGGGTAGCGCATCATCAGGTTGCGGTCACGTCGGGTGGCGTCTTTCAACGCGGCCTCCTGAGCCTGGCGCTGGTGCTCGCGCTCTTCCGCCGCCGCACGCTCCTCCGCGTTCATGCGCGGGGGCATCACCTGCTTTTGCGACCCATCGTTGTTGAGCACGCGCTGCTCACGATCCAGACACTCTACGATCGGGCGATCCGAGGTGTGACGCTTGCCCTGTGAGTCCACGCAGGTATAGATGCCAGCGGCAGACGCACCGAGGCTGGACAGCAGGCAGACGCTGGCCCACAGCACACGAAGCCCGTGCGCTTGACCAGATCGTGACTTGCTACCCAGGGTCTGCATCATGCCAATGTGCCTTTGTGGTGACAGGATTTCAACGCGTCAGACGCCGTAGCGTTGACGATAGGCCAGGACCGCCGGATAGCTGGCGCTCAAAGCCGAGTCTGATTGCGATTGCAGATATTGCAACAAATCGCCCAGGGTCGCGATGGAAACAACGGGCAGTTTGTAATGCTGTTCGACTTGTTGCACGGCGCTCTCGTTGGCGTCCTGGCCATTGGCCGTGGCCTTTTCCTGGCGATCCAGGGCAATGGTGACACCTGCTGGTGTGGCACCCGCCTTGGCGATCAGGTCAATGGACTCACGCACCGAGGTGCCTGCGGAAATCACATCATCAATGATCAGAACGCGACCTTGTACAGGGGCGCCCACCAGGGTGCCGCCCTCGCCATGGTCCTTGGCTTCTTTGCGGTTGTAGGCAAAGGGCTTGTTGTGGCCCAGGCGCGCCAATTCGATCGACACGGCGGCGGCCAGGGTGATGCCTTTGTAGGCCGGACCAAACAGCATGTCGAACTGCACGCCGGACGCAAGCAGGCGACGTGCATAGAATTCAGCCAGGCGGCCCAACTTGGCGCCGTCATCGAACAGACCAGCGTTGAAGAAATAAGGCGACAAGCGCCCGGCCTTGGTCTTGAATTCTCCAAACCGCAGCACCTTGGATTGCACCGCAAAGGCCACGAAATCTTGGGCCAGCGAGTCTGAAGAAGGGGTGTTGCTCATGATGAAAATGGTGCCTTGTGTTTCGACTGGTTTCCCTCAACCTCAACGGCATTCGATCTGCCGCCAACAAAGGCCTGTTGCCCTGGGCTGAA
>JAGWTE010000243.1 GCA_028869095.1 Burkholderiales bacterium | reverse complement strand
GCCGACCACCTGCAACTGCGCGGTGCCGTGGTGGTGGACGATGGTGCGGCCGCCAAACTGCGCGACGAAGGCAAGAGCCTGCTGCCCATTGGCATGACCGAGGTGCTGGGTGACTTCCACCGTGGCGACGTGATTGCCGTGCGCAACAGCCAGGGGCAGGACATTGCCCGTGGGCTGGCCAACTACGCCAGCAGCGAGGCGCGCCTGATCGTGCGCAAGGCCTCGGCCGACATCGAGCAGGCATTGGGCTTCACCAACGAGCCCGAGATGATCCACCGCGACAACCTGGTCCTGGCCTGAGACGGTCACGGCGCAGGGGTGTCGCCTCAGGCTAATCCCTGTGGGCAAAACGACGCAAATTGTTACGGCCTTGCGGTGTTCTTGAAATATGCTGCGGCAGCGCCAAGCGACCTGGCTGGTGCACTTTTTTGTCTGCAGTTCAAGGAGGCCCCATGGCTATTGCAAAACAGTCCCCCATGAAGGGGGCGAAACACCTGATCCAGGCTGTGGGCCTTGTTGGCGTCGCCGCCGCATTGAGCGCCCCGGCCTTGAGCCAAGCCAAGTCCGTCGTCTGCGTGTGGGACGTCGTGGGCAAGACCGGTGACGTCTACGCTGCCTCGACCGACTACGCCTTGGCCATGCAAAAGCAGGGCATCGACTTCGAGATCAAGACCTACGTGGACGAGCGCGTGGCGGTGGAAGACTTCCGCGCCGGCCAGTGTGACGGTGTGGTGGCCACGGCCTTCCGCACCCGCCAGTTCAACGGCGTGGCCGGTGCGATCGACAGCATCGGCTCAACCACCATCGTCAAGAACGGCAAGATCGACCTGGACGCCAGCTACGACGTGGTGCGCAAGGTCATCCAGATTTTTGCCACGCCCCAAGCCGGCAAGCTGATGGTCGAAGGCAACTACGAAGTGGGCGGCATCTTCCCCTTGGGCGCGGCCTACCCCATCGTGCGCGACCGCAAGATCAACTCGGTTGAAGGCTTGTCTGGCAAGAAGATCGCCGCGTTTGACTACGACAAGGCCCAGGGCGTGATGATCCAGCGCATTGGCGCGCAGCCCGTGTCGGTGGACGTGACCAACATCGGCCCCAAGTTCAACAACGGTTTCGTGGACATGGTGACCTTGCCTGCCGTGGCCTACAAGCCCTTTGAGCTGTACAAGGGCATTGGCACGACGGGCGCCATTGGTCGCTTCCCGATCATGATCCCCACGGTGCAGGTCATCCTCAACCGCAGCAAGTTCCCTGAAGGGGCGGGCGAGAAGTCGCGCCAATACTGGCTGAGCCAGTTTGATCGCGCCATGAAGATCATCCAGATCGCTGAAAAGGGCATCCCGGCATCGGCCTGGGACGACCTGCCTGCGGACAGCATCCCCAAGTATGTGCTGATGTTGCGCGAAGCCCGTACGGACATCGCCAAGCAAGGGCTGTACAACAAGACAGGCCTGAACATCATCAAGAAGGCCCGTTGCAGCATCAACCCGACTGATGCCGAGTGCGCCAGCAAGACCGAAATCGAGTGATGCTGACGCAGATCGCCCCTTGTTGAGTGGGGCGGCCAATGAAAATGGAGCCCTTGGGGCTCCATTTCTTTTTGCGCCGTCTCAGGCCTTGGCCGCGAGGGCGCGTGTCAGAAACCTTCTTCGCTGGCTGTCAGCGAGGGGTGTCCGTCTTGCGGCAACTCGTCTTCACGGCGAGGGCCGCGCATGTTGCCGCGCAAAAAGCGATTGGCCTGCCCCTGCGGCTTGGGCAAAAAGCGAGACAACTCGGTCAGGGCCATCTGGTACACATCGCGCTTGAACTCAATCACGCTGTCCAGGGGCACCCAGTATTCATGCCAACGCCAGGCATCGAATTCAGGGTGGTTGGTGGCGCGCAAGTTCATGTCGCAGTCTCGTCCCATGAGCTGTAACAGAAACCAGATTTGCTTTTGGCCACGGTAATGCCCGCGAGCGTCTTTGCGAATGAAGTGCTGGGGCACCTCATAGCGTAGCCAGTCTCGGGTCCGAGCCACGATACGGACGTGGTCGGGTAGCAAGCCCACTTCTTCGTGCAACTCGCGAAACATCGCCTGCTCGGGCGACTCTCCGTATTTGATGCCGCCTTGCGGAAACTGCCAGGAATGGGTGCGAATACGCTTACCCCAGAAAACCTGGTTTCTCGTATTGAGCAGGATGATGCCGACGTTGGGCCGAAAGCCTTCACGGTCGAGCATAATCAACTCCAAATTTTCAACTGATTTCATTATTGCACCGCCAAGTGCGCCCGCCTAGTACGTTTGGATCGGGCTCAACCCTAGCGGTGCATTTTTCACATCCATGAAAGCATCCCAGTTTTTCATCTCCACCCTCAAAGAAGCGCCCGCTGACGCGGAGATCGTCAGCCACAAGTTGATGATGCGCGCCGGCCTGATCAAAAAGCTGGGTGCAGGCTTGTACAACTACATGCCCATGGGCTTGCGCACGATCCGCAAGGTCGAGGGCATCATCCGCGACGAGCTGAACAAGGCCGGCGCGGTCGAGTTGGTCATGCCGGTGGTCCAGCCCGCCGAGTTGTGGGAAGAAACCGGCCGTTTCGCCAAGATGGGCGATGAACTGCTGCGCTTCAAAGACCGCCACCAGCGCGACTTTGTCATTCAGCCCACCGCTGAAGAAGTCATCACCGACATCGCCCGCCAAGAGTTGCGCAGCTACCGCCAGTTGCCCAAGAACTTCTATCAGATCCAGACCAAGTTCCGCGACGAGCGTCGTCCACGTTTTGGCGTGATGCGGGGGCGCGAATTCACGATGAAGGACGCGTACTCCTTCGACCGCGATGTGGCGTCGGCAGGCAAGACCTACGACATCATGTATGCCGCCTACAGCCGCATTTTTGAGCGTTTGGGCTTGCAGTTCCGCGCTGTGGCAGCCGACACCGGCGCCATTGGCGGCGACCGTTCGCACGAATTCCAGGTGATCGCCGACACGGGGGAAGACGCCATCGTCTACTGCCCGACCAGCGACTACGCCGCCAACATCGAACTGGCCGAAGCCCTGAGCCTGATCGCCCAACGTGGTGCAGCGTCCGCTGCTTGCGAGAAGGTGGCCACCCCCGGCAAGAGCACCTGCCCTGACGTGGCCGAGTTGCTGGGCTTGCCTCTGTCGCAGTCCGTCAAGTCCCTGGTGCTGGCGACCGACGAGCTCAACGAGCATGGCGAGATCGTCAAGTCGACCGTCTGGCTGCTGCTGGTACGTGGTGACCATGACCTCAACGAGGTCAAGGCCGGCAAGATCGAGTTGGCCGACGGCGCAGGCCTGAAGGCCGGCTTCCGCTTTGCGACCGAGAAAGAAATCGTTGAGCACTTTGGTTGCAAGCCCGGCTACCTGGGCCCGATCAAGCTGGCCAAGCCCGTGAAGGTGGTGGCCGACCGCACGGTCGCCAACATGGC
>JAGWTE010000034.1 GCA_028869095.1 Burkholderiales bacterium | reverse complement strand
GGCCAGGTCGATGCTCCAGCCGCCCACCTTGGCCAAGGTGCTCATTTGATCGAGCAGGGCTTGCTGCTCTTTCAGGTCGGCTTGCGCTTGGGCGTGGCGCTTGTCTGGGCGGTTCTGGGGGCGCCAAAGCCACGCCAAGTTCAGCCATTGCATGACGGCAGTCGTGACCTGCCTCTTATGCAAAAACGGCATCCAGCCCCTCCCCTCACCACCTTGGGTGTTTCTTCATCAGGGGATTATGGTGTCCACCTTATTGAACAAGATCAAGGGATCAACCGGGTTGTGGCCGCGGCTGTAACCCCCTGATGCTCAGGCGGCCTGGATTTTGGCCGTCACGGCCTGGCCGCTGCGCAGGCCCAGCTTGGCCATCAACTGGCGGTCGCGCTCGACTTCCGGGTTGCCGGTGGTCAGCAATTTGTCCCCATAGAAGATCGAATTGGCGCCGGCCAGGAAGCACATCGCCTGGACGGCTTCGCTCATTTGCTGACGACCTGCTGACAAGCGCACGCGTGCGGTGGGCATGGTGATGCGGGCCACGGCGATGGTGCGCACGAACTCCAAGGGATCCAGCTGAGGCGTATCAGCCAGGGGCGTGCCGGGCACACGCACCAGGTCGTTGATGGGCACGGACTCGGGGTAGGTGGGCAGGTTGGCCAACTGCGCGATCAGGCCGGCGCGGCCCTCACGGGTCTCGCCCATGCCGACGATGCCGCCGCTGCAGACCTTGATGCTGGCCTTGCGCACGCTGTCCAGCGTGTCCAGGCGGTCTTGCATGTCGCGCGTGGTGATGATGTCGCCGTACAGCTCGGGGGCCGTGTCCAGGTTGTGGTTGTAGTAGTCCAGGCCGGCGTTTTTCAGGCTCTGGGCCTGGGTGTCGGTCAGCATACCCAGGGTGCAGCAGGCTTCCAGGCCTTCGGTTTTCACGACGTGAATCAGCTCGGCGACCTTTTCGATGTCGCGGTCTTTGGGCGCGCGCCAGGCGGCCCCCATGCAGAAGCGGCTGGCACCGGCTTCGCGCGCGGCCACCACGGCTTCGCGCACTTCATCGGGCGACATCAGCTTGCCCGCTTCGACGCCGGTGTCGTGGGCGCTGGATTGGGGGCAGTAGCCGCAGTCTTCAGGACAGCCGCCGGTCTTGACCGACAGCAAGGTGGCGTGCTCGACCTCATTGGCGTCCCAGTGCTGACGGTGCACCTGTTGGGCCTGCCACATCAGGTCGTTGAAGGGCAGGTTGAACAATTCCAGCACCTTGGCGCGGGGCCAGCGGGCCTGGCTGTCGTCATGGTCTTTGCAGTCGCCACCGCAGCCGTGGGCGTTCAACACCGACTTGGGGACCAGTTTGATGGGCTGAGCCGCAGGGGTGTCAGAAGGGGTTGCCGAGGAAGATGCGCACTGAGACATGATGGATTCCGGTAAAGCTGGCGCAAGTTTAGTGTGCTTGGCGGCCCCTGACCAGTGCCGCGGATCAAGCTTGGCGTTAAGCTTTGGCCTATGCGCTTTGAACACGTCATTGAAATCAACTCACCGGCGACCTCGGTTCAGATGGTGGTCCCCGTTTTCACGCGCGAGCAACTGTGGCTCGGCTTGATGGGCCGCGTGCACGAGCCGCAGCGTTTCCCGATGGGGCCCGAAAGCTGCGACTGGCAGGAAGTCGAGCCCGATCTGTTTCAGCGCACCCTGCGTTTTGGCCAGCATGTGTTCCACGACGAGGTGCGTGTCAGCCCCTTCACGCAGATGGTGTTCACGCCTCAGGCCCAGGGTGACACGGCGCCCATTCGTCTGACGATGACGATTGAAGAGCCCAATGCCGGGCGCATGGTGCTGCGCTTTGTGTATGAAGCCTTGGCCGAGCAGACGGCCGAAGAGGCCTACTACAACGACTACCGCCACAACGCCTGGTTGCACAACGACCGCGACATGGTGCGCACGCTGCGCCAGTGGTTGTCAGACGAGGGACTCTGATTCGGGCTCAGGCGTGGCGACGGGCTGCAGCTCAATGGGGGCCGCCGCCGGTAGCGTGACCGAGAACTGAGACCCTTTGCCCGGTTCGCTGCGCACCGCGACCTGGCCCCCCATGCGATCGACCAATTGCTTGACGATGTACAAGCCCAGGCCCGTGCCTTCAATGTGGGCGGATGGGTTGACGCGCTTGAAGGGTTGAAACAGCTCGGCTTGCTCGGCGGGCGTCAAGCCCATGCCGGTGTCGGTGATGTGGATCACGATGCCATGAAGGTCACCGGGCGAGGCCTGGGCGCGCACCGTGACTTGGCCCTGTGGTCGGTTGTATTTGCATGCGTTGGTCAACAGGTTGATCAACACCTGATGCAGGCGCTGTGGGTCTGCCATGACCCACAAAGGCGCATCGGGCAGTTGCTCCATCAGGGTCAGTTTTTGGGGTTCCAGATGGCTGTTGAGCAGGGCCGTGCAGGCCCGAATCGCTGGGACGACGTCGACGCGTTGCAGGTTCATGTCGACGTGGCCGGACTCGACCTTGCTCAGATCCAGCACGTCTTCCACCAAGGCCAGCAATTGGTGGCCGGCATCCAAGATCATGTTGACCTGGCGGGCGTGCGTGGGGGGGCTGTGGACGGCCTCCATCTGCATCAGTTGGGCAAAGCCCAGGATGGCATTGAGGGGGGTGCGCAGCTCATGGCTCAGGCGCGACAAGAACTCGCGCTGCGATGCCGCGACGCGTTCGGCCGCATCGCGTTTCACGGCGGTTTCTGCTTGGCTCAACTCTTCCGTCACATCGCGCAGCACGCCCATCAGACGAGGGGGCTGGCCTTCTTCTGACTGAAGCAGTCGGCCTGTGGCTTCCAGTGCGTGAACCGAGCCATCGGGATGCCTCACCCGGTACACGATCTTGTAGTCGTCACCCGCTTGCAAGGCCTGGTCGGTTTCCTGCCGGGTACGGGGGCCATCTTCGGCGATGATCACGTTGCGCAACTCGACCCGGGGGATGACGAGGGCTTCGTACCCCAATCCATGCAGGGCGGCGGCCTTGTCGTCCAGGCGAATGTTGCCGGTGGCCTTGTCCATTTCGTACAAGCCAAATCCCGCGGCCTTGGAGGCCAGCTCCCATCGGCGATGAATCTGATTGAGGCAGTCCTGATGGCGAGCTTGCTTGAGCAGCACCCGACGGACCTGGACCACGCTGATGAGCGACAAGAGCACCGCCACACTGGCCAGGCCGCTGACCAGCAGCACTTCGGTGATGCGCGCGGCTTGTCCTAGCACTTTGCTGAACTGCACGCCCGCCAGGTTCAACTCGGTGTTGAGTTCATTGATGCGCTGCACCACGGCGGCAATTTGCTCAGGCGGTGCTTGCTGGTGGATGTCGGATTGAAGTGTGTTGGCCTGTTCGTTGAGCCGGGCGATCAGGGTGTCGGCCTCGGCCCAGATCTCTCGGGCATCGCGCAGCACCCACTGATCGCCAAACCAGTGAAACAGGCTGACCATGCTGGCGACGTCATCGGGATGGTTGCGCCCCAGGATCAGCCATTGCTGGATGCGGACGCGGTCGGTGTCGCCCCGTTCCATGGCTTCGCGCGCCAGGCGGTCGTTTTCAGGCACTTGCAGGGCGGCGTGAAAGCGCACCATGTCCTGGTCATCGTGACTTTTGGCATAGCGATACAGGTGCTCCACCGCTTCGGCACGGGCTTTGGACCACATGCTTTCGCCGGCCACGTAGGCGCGCACCGCCCCCAACACGTTCACGGCGACGATGGCCAGCGCCGCCACCAAGGCGACAACCAGCAAGGGCGAGCCCAACAGGCCGGCATAGATGCGCCATGAGGCCGTGCGCGCTGCTTTTCCGTCCATGACTTGATTGGCGAGGTTAGGGGCTGGACCAGTCTGTCAGATTAGCGCAACCGGGGCTGCTTGTGGGGCTCTGGCACTGGGTAGCGTGATGGAGAACGTGGATCCTTTGCCTTTTTCACTTTGTACGGTGACTTGGCCATGCATGCGTTCGAGCAGTTGTTTGACGATGTACAGGCCCAATCCGGTTCCTTCGGCCTGGGCCGCCGTGGAGGCGACGCGTTTGAAGGGCTGGAACAGTTGCGAGGTTTCTTCCAGGGTCAGTCCTTGGCCATCATCGCGGATGTGAACCAGCACATGAGGTTCTTGCAGGCTGGCGCTGATCACGACGCGTCCGCCAGGGCGGTTGTACTTGCAACTGTTGGACAGCAGGTTCAAGCAGACCTGCTGCAAGCGCTGCGGGTCGGCTTGCACCCACAGGGCGGTGGGGGGCAATTGATCGACAAAGTGCACGCCCAGCAATTGGCGGGCGCTGTCGATCATGGCCATGCTGGCGCGCAGGGTCTGGTTCAGGTCAACCGGTTGCAGTTGCATGTTGATTTCGCCGGCTTCGACTTTGGACAGGTCCAGCACGTCTTCGATCAAGGCCAGCAGTTGTTGCCCTGCTGCCAGGATCATGGCGACCTGCTGGTGCTGATGGGTGGGCAGCGGCGTGGTTTTGTCCAGGTTCAGCAATTGGGCAAAGCCCAAAATGGCGTTGAGCGGCGTGCGCAGTTCGTGGCTCAGGCGTGAGAGGAAATCGCGCTGGGCCTGCGCCACCTGTTCGGCCGCGTCTCGCTGCATGGTCAACTGAGCCTGGACCATTTCGTCCGTCACATCGCGGACCACCCCCACAAGGCGGACCTGGCCTTTGCGCTCGTCGATGTCTTGCCGGCCGATGAGTTCGACTTGACGGGTGTGGCCATCGGCCCGCTTGATGCTGTGGACATCGCGGACGGTTTGCCCGGTTTGCAGGGCCCGCTCCAGCGCCGCCCGTGTTTTACGGCGGTCGTTTTCGCAGATCAGTTTGTCGAGCTGGCTGCACGGGGTTTGGCAGGCGGTCTCGCTCACGCCGTACAGATGCGCCGCTTTGGCATCGAGGGCCACGTTGTCGGTCTCGCCGTTTTGCTCGAACAGGCCGAGCCCGGCAACTTCGGCCGCCAACTCCCAGCGTCTCGTGATGGCGGCCAGGGCGCGTTCATGTCGGACCTGCTTGCGCAGTGAGCGACGGACCAGGCTCACGCTGATCCATGACAGGATGGCTGCGGCCAACAAGATGGCACCAATCAGCAGCCACTCGGTGAAACGGCCCGCGTCGTCCAGGTTGACCCGAAAGCGCTGTTCGGCTTGCGAGAAGTCGTCCGTCAGCAGGCGAATTTGCTGCAAGCTGGACTGGATGGCCGCGTCGTCAGCCCCGGCGTTGACCTGTTGGTGCACTTGCTGGCCCAGCGCACGCAGGCGGTCGATCAGGTGATCGCCCTCTACCCAGGCCGCAATGGTGCGTTCGAACAGCGGCAGGGCGCCAAAGTAGCGGAACAGGATGATCATGCCGGGGACGTCGTCGACATGGCTGCCTCCGGCGATGAACAGTTGCCGGATCAGGGCTTTGTTTGGATGCGCTGTGAGCAGTTCTTCGCGTGCGCGGCGACTGCCCAGAGGGGCTTGGAGTGACTGCTCAAAGCGGGTGAAGTCGGCCTGGTCTCGGCTCAGGGCATAGTGGCTCAGGTGCAGCAAGGCATTGCCGCAGGATTTGGACCAAGCGCTCTCACCCGTGGCGTAGCCGCGGACCGAACCCAGCACCTTGACGCTGATCACCGCCAGAGCGGCAACCAGGCAGGCCACCACGAGGGTTGGACCCAGCACACTGAGGTACAGGCGTCTTGGGTTTGTCCGAGCGGTCTGCACGACCATGTGGTGGGTTCCCTGGTGAGGCGGATGAGGATGAACGTCCCAGTTTAGGCTCAGCGGCCCATCCTTGCCACTGATGGGCAACCCGGGGTGGCCGGGCGCCTGTGCCGTGACGATGGCCGCTTCGGGTCAGCTAGAGCGGGGGCGGTCAAGCAGGCGGTAAAACGGGGTGCGGCAGCAGGGGTGAGAAGGATGGCAATGAGGTGGGCGTAAAAGGGGGGGCAACGGCGTTCGATTCGGACGCAGAAAGGGTTGCGCACGGTCCTGCTGCCTTCTGCAGCGCTGGCACCTGGGCCTGCATCTGATTCAGGGTCTGACCCAGTCCGCGCACCACACACACGGCGGCCGGACGGCAGGTGGCCACGTGCGCCACATCTTGCGCATTCAGCAGGCCACCAATGGCGACCACGGGGGCCGGGCTGTGACGGATCCACCAACTCAGGTTGTCCAAGCCTTGCGGCAGCCAGGGCATGTCCTTGGTGGTGGTGGGCTGAATGGGGCCGCAGGCGATGTAGCTGGCGCCGCAGCCGGCTGCACGGGCCAACTCCCACAGGCTGTGAGAACTCAAGCCCAGCATGACGTGCCTGCCAGCTGCCAGCAGGGTGTCGCGGTCTGCGGGCGTCAGGGCGGTCAGGTCTTCTTGACCCAGGTGGATGCCGAGTCGCATGCCCTGCGGCATGTCTGAGACCGCATCGTCGTGGAGGGCGGGCGCCAGGGCGGCTTGCCAATGGTCGTTGATGAACAACTGGGCCCCTGCTTGCTGGGCGCTGCGCAGGCTTTGGCTGAGGTGGGCCTCCAGCCCTTGCCGGGCTTTGTGGCGCAATTGCACGCAACGCAAGCCCGCTTGCAGGGCGGCTTCGATCTGCGAGCCATCGGCCAAGATGCCATACAGGCCATCGGCGGGTGGGGTAAAGGGTTGGAAGAGCGGGGCTGTTTGGGTCAAGCGCCAAGGCACCTCTTCACCCAGACCCAGCCAGGGCAGGGTGGCGCCACCTTGCGCGGGCCCGGCAGCAAAGCCGGCTTGGGCCATGACGGGGCCGGCCCCTGAGCCTGCCGCATGCCCGTGCAGCAAGGCATGGCGCGTGAGCATATTGGCCAGCACGATGGCATCGGCCTCGACATGGCCCAAGGCCCAGGCGGCGGCGATGCCGCTGGCAAAGGTGCAGCCGGTGCCATGGGTGTGCGGCGTGTCCACGCGGGGGGCGCTCAGCCAGCCCTGCGCATGGGGCGTGAGCATCCAGTCCAGGCAGTAGGGGGTGGACGAGGCGTCTTGGAGCGAGGGACCATCCCCGCCGGTGATGACCACGCTGCGTGGGCCCAGCGCTTGCAGGTCACGGGCCGTTTGCGGCAGGTCGTCCGTCGCACCGTCGTGGCTTGCGCGCAGGCCCAGCAAGCGCCGGGCTTCCGCACGATTGGGCGTCAGCACGGTGGCACGAGGCAGCAGCCATTGGCGATAGGCCTGGACGATGGCGTCGTTGCTGAAGGCCGCGCCACCGCTGGAGGCGCCCAGCACGGGGTCGACGATCAGGGCCAGTTGCCGGTGTGGATCTGTGCCAGCGGGGGTGCGGGTACGCCAGTGGTCGACCCAGTGGGCGACTTGTTCGATGGCCTGGACGCTACCCAGCAAGCCGGTCTTGATGGCGCGCGGAGGCAGGTCTTGGGCCAAGGCTTGCAGTTGGGCCTGCAAAAAAGCCGAGTCAACCGGGCTGATGGCCACCACGCCCTGCGAGTGCTGGGCCGTCAGGGCCGCCGCCACGGGGCACAGGTGCACGCCCAGGGCATCGGCCGCGCGTTGATCGGCGCTCAAGCCGGCGCCACCAGCGGTGTCCAGCCCGGCGATGCTCCAGATGATGGGGCGTGGGTTCAAGGCGCTCACAGCAAGACGAAGGGTTGGCCGCCCACGGGCGTGGTGGCCACGGCCACGTCACTGCTGGGCATCAGGCCCGCCTTGAAGCCATGACGACCGCCTTCCACCGCGTGGCGGAAGGCCTGTGCCATGCGCACCGGGTCTCCAGACTGGGACACGGCTGAATTCAACAACACCGCGTCCATGCCCAACTCCATCGCCGCCGCTGCGTGCGAGGGGGCCCCCAAGCCCGCATCCACGATCAGGGTGATGTGGGGTAAGCGGGCCCGCAGCGTGCGCAGCGCCCAGGGGTTGAGCAAGCCCAGACCCGAGCCAATCGGTGCGGCCCAAGGCATCAGGATGCGGCAGCCCGCATCGACCAGTCGCTGTGCGCTGACCAGGTCGTCGGTGCAATAGGGCAGCACTTCAAAGCCGTCCTGGATCAGTTGCCGGGCGGCCTCGACCAGTTCAAAGGGATCGGGCTGCAAGGTTTGCTCATCGCCCACCACTTCCAGCTTGATCCAGTTCGTGCTCAGCAGTTCGCGCGCCATGTGGGCCAGGGTGATGGCTTCGCGCGCGCTGCGGCAACCGGCGGTGTTGGGCAGCAAGTGCGCGCCGTGTTCACGGGCCGTGTCGCGGATGATCTGGACAAAGCCGTTGTCGCCGCCACCGGGCACGGCCAGGGTGCGCTTGAGGCCCAAGGTCAGCACCTGGCTTTGCGAGGCCACGATGGCGTCGCGCAAGGCCTGGGGCGAGGGGTAGCCCGCCGTGCCCAAAAGGAAGCGGCTATTCAAAGGGGTGTCGCCAATGCGCCAGGTGTCGGTCATGTGAGGGTTTCTTCCGTGAGCTGAGGGCCGGAGGCATCCCGCCGGGCCGCCCCAAGGGATGCGCGCCCCTCGGGGGCAGCGAACACGAGTGAGCTGGGGGCCATATCCCTAGCCTCCGGTGATGGGCGAGAAGCACAGCACGGTGTCACCGTGAGCCAGCCAGTGCTCGGCGCGGTCTGTGCGAGAAACGAACTGGCCATTGACGGCCGTGGCCACGCACTCGGCGCTTTGGCCCGATTGCGCCAACACCTGGTCCACCGCCTGCGCCAGGTTGCAGGGTGCAGGCAGGGCCAAAGGGCCGCGATCGGTCTGGATGGTGATCGTGTCGGTCATGGCTTCAAGCGGGGCAGGGTTCGTCATTCAACAGCGGGGTGCCAGACAGGGCCTCGTCCACCAGCGAGGGCGCCAGCAGCCAACCGTGTCGATACAGGCCGTTGATGCGGGTCAGCCCGTCCACGGTGTGGATCTCGGGGCGGTTGTCGGGCAGGGCCGGGCGCAAGTTGGTGTCCAGGCGGATGATGCGGGCCTCGGCCAGGCCGGGGATCACACTGTGTGCGGCCGCCATCAACTCGACCGCGCTGCGCAGCGACACGGGCGAGCGGTCTTCGCTTTCGATCTCGCTGGCGCCGACCACGATCACATCGCCGGGGCGGGGCACCAGGTAGACGCGATGGCGCGGGTGCAGCAAGCGCACTGGCCGGTTCAGCGTCACGCCGGGTGCGTGCAGCCACACCACCTCGCCGCGCACCCCACGGACGGGCGTGGCAGGGCGGGCGCCGGCGCCGCGCAAATCAAACACCCAGTCAAAATCATGGCTGTTGGGCGTGCCATCGGGGCTGACGCCATGCAAGCGGCCGGGCTCCAGCGACTCAATGCGGTGGCCCCAGTGCCATTGCACATGGGGCGCGGTGGCCGCCATGGCCTTGAGCGTGCCAATGGTGCAGATGGCGCCTTCGCCGGGCAGCAACCAGGCGTGCAATGGGCCATTGCTGCCATGCAGCGCGGGCTCCAGTTCTTGCAAGGCCGACGCCGACAAGGCCTGCGGTTGTTGCGGCCAATCACGCGCGCCCGATTCAATGCGGGCCAGCACACGCCGCGCTGCACCCAGATCGGAGCCATGCGCCACCAACAAACTGCCTTGACGATCAAAGTGGGGCGCATGGTGATGCATGCGCGCCAGCTCGGCCGTGATGTGCGCCCAGCGTTCGATCGACTGCCAGCCGCGCTCGGCCACATCCGCTTCGGCGGCATCCAGCTCGGCCAAGGGGCTGAGCATGCCCGCCGCCGTGAAGCCCGCCGCCCCTTGCCCATCAAAGCTGGGGCCGGGGCCTTTAGCCGGGTCGAACACGCTGACCTGATGGCCCTGACGAGCCAGGGTCCAGGCCGTCAAGCGGCCCAGCAACCCTGCGCCCGCAATGCCGATGCGTTGCTTGGTGGCCATGGCGTCAAGCCTGTTTGACAGGTTCGGCAGGTTTGACAGCCGTGTCAGGCTGGATGGGGATGTAAAGCTCGCCCCCTACCTGCTTGAACTCCTTGGACTTGTCCGCCATGCCCTGCGCTGCGAAATCTCGCACCTCTTGCGTGATCTTCATCGAGCAGAACTTGGGGCCGCACATCGAGCAAAAATGCGCCACCTTGGACGCGTCCTTGGGCAGCGTCTCATCGTGGAAGTCGCGCGCCGTCTCGGGGTCCAGACCCAGGTTGAACTGGTCTTGCCAGCGGAAGTCAAAACGCGCTTGCGACAAGGCATCGTCACGCGCCCGCGAGCCGGGATGGCCCTTGGCCACGTCGGCCGCATGGGCGGCGATCTTGTAGGCGATCAGGCCTTGCTTGACGTCATCGCGGTTGGGCAGACCCAAGTGCTCTTTGGGTGTCACGTAGCACAACATGGCCGTGCCCATCCAGCCGATCATGGCCGCCCCAATGGCGCTGGCGATGTGGTCGTAGCCGGGCGCGATGTCAATGGTCAGCGGGCCCAAGGTGTAGAACGGTGCTTCCTGGCAGTGCTTGAGCTGCTCGTCCATGTTCGCCTGGATCATGTGCATGGGCACATGGCCGGGGCCTTCGATCATGGTCTGCACATCGTGCTTCCAGGCGATCTGGGTCAGCTCGCCCAGGGTCTTCAACTCGGCAAACTGCGCCTCGTCATTGGCGTCCGACAGCGAGCCGGGGCGCAAGCCATCGCCCAGCGAGAAGCTCACGTCATAGGCCTTCATGATTTCGCAGATCTCTTCGAAGTGCGTGTACAGGAAGTTCTCTTTGTGGTGCGCGATGCACCACTTGGCCAGGATCGAGCCGCCCCGCGAGACGATGCCCGTGCGGCGGTTGGCCGTCAGATGGATGAAGGGCAGGCGCACGCCGGCGTGGATGGTGAAGTAGTCCACGCCTTGTTCAGCTTGCTCGATCAGCGTGTCGCGGTAGATGGCCCAAGTCAGGTCTTCGGCCACGCCGCCCACCTTTTCCAGCGCCTGGTAGATGGGCACGGTGCCAATGGGCACGGGGCTGTTGCGCACGATCCAGTCGCGTGTGGTGTGGATGTGCTTGCCGGTGGACAAGTCCATCACGTTGTCGGCGCCCCAGCGGATCGCCCACACGAGCTTTTCCACTTCCTCTTCGATCGACGAGGTCACGGCCGAGTTGCCGATGTTGGCGTTGATCTTGACCAGGAAGTTGCGGCCAATGGCCATCGGCTCCAACTCGGTGTGGTTGATGTTGGCGGGGATGATGGCGCGGCCGCGGGCCACTTCATCGCGCACGAACTCAGGCGTGATTTCGCGCGGGATCATGGCGCCCATCGGGTTGCCGCGCAGGCGGGCTTCGCGCTCGGCATCCACGCCGTACTTGCTGCGCCAGTCTTCAGCCAAGTCCAGGCGGCGCTGGTTTTCGCGCAGGGCCACGAACTCCATCTCGGGCGTGATGATGCCCTTGCGCGCATAGTGCATCTGCGTCACGTTGTGGCCGGCCTTGGCGCGGCGCGGTGTGCGTTGCAGACCGGCTGCGGCGGCACGCAAGGCGGCCATGCGCTCGTCATGGCGCTCATCGGGTTTCAGGCCATCGTCCACCGCCTGGATGCTGCGGCCTTCGTACGATTCGGTGTCGCCACGGGCCACCACGGCAGCTTCGCGCACAGGCGGCAAGCCTTTGGTGACGTCGATGGTCACGTTGGGATCGGTATAGGGGCCTGAGCAGTCATACAAGGTGACCGACTCGCCATTGGTCAGCGACACCTCGCGCATGGGCACGCGCACGCCAGCGTGGCTGCCTTCGACGTACACCTTGCGGGATGCAGGCAGGGGCTCACGCGTCAGGCGGGTGAGTTCGTTGAGCGTCTGCAGTGCAGAGGCTGCAACTGCGGGATCGGGGGCGTTCATGGGCGACTCTCCTGGGCAGCAAGTGTGATGACACAAGCTCCGAGGGGTGCCCACAAGGGGGCCACGGCCAGGACGACGAGGGTGGGTTGTGCATCTGGCCTGCAAGCGGCTGGTGTGCAGCGCGCTTGAAGGGCTGCACCCACCGACGGCACCAGGACGGGCCTCTAGCAGGGACGGCTCTTCTTTCGCCGGTATGAACCGGATCAAGTTCAGCGGGTTCGGTAATCCATCTCAGCACCTGCACGCATCGCGCAAGGCACACCCCGGAGCAAGGCGTCAGTGTAGCGCCAATGCCTCACGGGAATCAATGATCGAGGGTGATCCGTGCGTTGGCCGGGGCGATGGGCGCGCGCGAAGCGGCGGCCCGGTCGCTGGACGCGAACATGGCTTTGAAGGATTCGAAGCTGGCGGAGATCTCGGCGGACGAGGGGCTCAACAAGGCCAGCACAAATGCCAGGGGGGCAATGGCAAACAACGGTCTCATGGTGGTCGACGCTGACTGCGATACCGGTTTGTGGAAAGGGTATCGATGAGTGTAGGAGTCGCCGGGCACCCTGGTTATCCCTAGCATGGGGGGCTCACCTCCCTTGTCTGTGGGGGATCAGGCGTGCCGAGAGGCGTCCCGCTTGTGTTTCACCCAGTGAACCCGGTGATCTTTGGCGACGCGTGGCGTGGCCTGGCCACATTGGCCGCAGCCTGAGCCGCAGGCCGCGCCACCAGACGGGCCTTCTCCGGGCTGGCCGCAGCCAGCAGCTTCAGATCCGGGCTTGAACAGGGCCTTGGCGCTGGGCCACCACCGACGCACGAGGTAGGTCAGGGCCAGCAGGCCGATGCCCAGGGCGATCAGGTCTTGCACAAAGGGGCTCATGGCCGTACTCCTCGTGTGGTCAACCCAGCCAGAGGCTGGAGACGCGGTACACCACAAAGCTGGCGCCGTAGGCCAGCGCAAACAAATAGGCCGTCATCCACAGCGGGGTTTTCCAGCCATTGGTTTCACGGCGGACCACGATCAAGGTCGACAGGCATTGCGGCGCAAACACATACCAGGTCATCAGGGACAAGGCCGTGGGCAACGACCAGGCCTGATGAATCAGGGTGGCCAGCGCGCCCGACAAGGCATCGCCGGTTTGCGACAAGGCATAGACCGTGCCCAAGGCGCTGACGGCCACTTCGCGAGCGGCCATGCCGGGCACCAGCGCAATGCAGATCTGCCAGTTGAAACCAATGGGCTCAAAGATCACTTGCAAGGCGCGACCGGCCATACCGGCCAGGCTGTACTCGATGGCCGGATCGGTGGCACCCACCGGCGGCGTCGGGAAGTTCGACAAGAACCACAACACGATCATCAAGGACAAGATGATGGTGCCCACGCGTTGCACGAAGATCCGGGCCCGCTCCCACAAGCCCAAAGCCAGGTTGCCGATGTGGGGCCAGTGATAGTCGGGCAGCTCCATCAGCAGGGGTTGGCCGCCCTTGTGCTTCATGAATCGCTTGAGCACCAGCGCTACCAGCATGGCCGAGATGATGCCGGCCGCGTACAAGCCAAACAGCACCAGCCCTTGCAGGTTGAAGATGCCACCAACGTGCCGATTCGGGATGAAAGCCGCGATCAGCAAGGCGTACACCGGCAGGCGGGCCGAGCAGGTCATCAAGGGCGCGATCAGGATGGTGACCAGGCGGTCGCGCGGATCGGCGATGGTGCGTGTGGCCATGATGCCGGGAATGGCGCAGGCAAAGCTGGACAGCAGCGGGATGAAGGCGCGGCCCGACAAGCCCACGCCGCCCATCACCCGGTCCAGCAAGAAGGCGGCACGAGGCAGGTAGCCCGAGTCTTCCAGCGCCAGGATGAAGGCAAACAAAATCAGGATCTGCGGCAAGAAGACCAGCACGCTGCCCGCGCCGCTGATGACCCCGTCCACCAACAGGCTGCGCAGCATCCCGTCGGCCATGTGGCCTTGCACCCATTGCCCGGCGGCACCCACATGGGCGTCGATCCAGTCCATGGGGGCGGCGGCCCAGCTGAACACGGCCTGGAAGACCAGGAACATCAACACCGCCAGGATGACGGGGCCCAGCACCGGATGCAGCACATAGCGGTCCAGCTTGGCGGTGTGCGATGCCGACTGATCGGGCATCTTGACGCACAAAGCCAGCAGTTGGCCCACACGTTGGTGCGTGCCTTCGACCGGCGTTTGCGCAATGCGCTCCATGGGGCGCGGGGTGACGGCCTCGGGCAGGGTTGACCAGTTGAGCTGATCCAGTTGATCCAGCAGGGCTTGTTCGCCCCCGGAACGCACCGCAATGGTCTCGACCACGGGGATGCCCAATTCGGCTTGCAAACGGGCGGTGTCAATGTGGATGCCGCGTTTTTGGGCTTGGTCCATCATGTTGATGGCCAGGATCATGGGCACGCCCAGGGTCTGGATCTCCAGCACCATGCGCAGGTTCAGGCGCAAATTGGTGGCGTCCACCACGCAGACCAGGCCGACGGGTGTGGCCTCGCCCGGGCGGGTGCCCGCGATCACGTCGTGGGTGATGGCTTCATCGGGGGTGGCGGCCAACAGGCTGTAGGCGCCGGGCAAATCCAGCACGCGCCAAGACTGGCCCGCTGGCGAGACGAACTGCCCCTCTTTGCGCTCGACCGTGACGCCCGCGTAATTGCCCACCTTCTGGCGCGCGCCGGTCAAACGGTTGAACAGGGCGGTCTTGCCGCAATTGGGGTTGCCGACCAGCGCGATCAACGGGGTGGTGGACACAATGGGTGCCGCGGCCGTCATGGCGCGCTCCTTGGGGATCGGTTGGGGGCGGGATGAATCAGGCGGGAATCACTTCGATCAAAGAGGATTCCAGCTTGCGCATGGCGAAGGTGCTGGTGCCCACGCGCACAGCCAAAGGGCCCTTGCCCGCAAAAATACGACGCAACACCTGGACTTTTTCGCCGGGCACAAAACCCAACTCCATCAGGCGGCGCTTGAGCGCCCCACCATCATGGGCACCATGCTTGATGTCCTGGATGGTGGCCATGGTCCGCACAGGCAGTTTGTCCAGGGTCATGGACGGCTCGCCAGTCTTGGGATGATGGGCGTGGTGCGTTTTCATGAACCCATTCTAAGACTAAATGCGAATAATTCGCAATGAGATCTTTTGACATAAGTCACGAAAATGCGCCACAAGGTGCTTGACACCCCTTGAGCGAGGGGCGTGGTTGTGCGCAGCTGCCCTGCCGTCAAGCAGTGTCGATGCCTTGAGTCAGAACGTGCAGCTCAATCTGACGGGCGACTGCCGCAATGCGACGCAGGTGGCGCGACTCTGGATGAGTCAGCAGCCACAAGCCGATGTCACAGCGCTCCAGCACGGGGCTGATGGGGATCAGATCGGGGCGATGGCGGGCATGGAACAGGGCCACGACGCCCACACCCAAACCGGCCTCAATGGCTTGCGCGGCGGTCAACATGCTGTTGACTTGCAAAACCGGATGCACTTTGGGCATCACGCGCTTGCGCCACAGCACGCCCGGGTGTTCGGGCATGGCGTCGTCTACCGCAATCCAGGGCTGGGCAGCCAGGCTGGGCAAGGACAGGGCCTTGGCGCTGGGCCACGAGTGTTTCATCTGGCGCGCACCGTAGACCGCAAAGTGCATGGTGCCCAGGTGCTTACCCACCAGATGCCCTGGAGGGCGGTCGGTGGATCGCAACGCGATGTCCACATCTCGGTGGGTCAGGCTTTGCAAGGCATTGGAGCCTTGCAGTTCTACACGCAGCTGGGGGTGGGCAGCCATCAAGGGCGGCAGCGCCGGCACCACGAAGCTGTGCAGCACGGCATCGACCGCACTGATGCGCACGACGCCCGAGACCTGGTCGGACCCTTCGCACGACACGCTGCGGGCGGCCTGCAATTCGTCCTCGATGGCTGTGGCGTGGCGGCAGAGATGCTCGCCCAGTTCGGTGGGACGGTAGCCCTCCCGGGAGCGCTCGAACAAGCGCTGCCCCAGGCCTTTTTCCATGCGTTGAATGGTGCGAAAAATGGTCGATGCCGCCACACCCCGTTGCATGCCGGCCTGTGCCAAGGTTCGAGAGCGCGCCAGCGCCAACACCACGGCCAGCTCATCGGTCGACACTTCGTATTGCGTGCGTGCAATGTTGAGTTGTCGATTTGCGTATTTTCCTTGCATGGCTGGAATTGTAGAGTCCGCTCAAAGGGGGTGAGACCGGACCCCTTGCGGCACAACCCAGTGTTCAACCAGGAGCGCAACATGACCCGCATTGCGATCATCTACCACTCAGGTGGCAACCACACGGCGCGGCTGGCGCAGGCGGTTCACCGCGGCGCATCCCGGGTGCCGGAGGTGGAGGTGACCCTTCACCGCATCACGGCGGCGCAAATCGATGGCAACGGCCGTTGGCGCGAAGACGCCATCAGCCAGGCCATCTTGCAAGCCGACGGTGTCATCTTCGGCTGTCCCACCCTCATGGGCATGGTGAGTGCGCCGTTCAAGGCTTTCATGGAGGGGGCCTTCTTTCCCTGGGTGGCTCAAGGGTGGAAGGACAAGTTTGCAGGGGGCTTCACCAACTCCGCTTCGCTCAACGGTGACAAAACCAATACGCAGATTCAGTTGTTGGTCTTTGCCGCCCAAATGGGCATGATGTGGGTGCCCATGGGCGACCACCCTGGGGCGAACTGGAGCGGAGGGTCGATGGAGGACAACAACCGACTCGGCTCATTTCTGGGCCCCATGAGCCAGGCCATCACGGATTTGCCGTTGGAGCAATCGATCCCCGCCAGCGACTTGCGCACCGGTGAGCGCTATGGCGAACGCTTTGCCTCCATCGTGCGCCATTGGTGCGGTGAGGGCGCGTACGTGACGGAGCGAACCGCTGACCTGGCCACTGCCGCCGCGCTGCGTGCGGTTCGCCATCAACAAGGGTGAGGAGGATCGGGGTGGCACAAACGAAACTGTTGGCGCAATGGGCGCAATTCAAACGATGGCCTGCTGGGGCATGGCTGTTTAGCAAACTGAT
>JAGWTE010000033.1 GCA_028869095.1 Burkholderiales bacterium | reverse complement strand
GAGATGAACACGCGTCTGCAGGTGGAGCACCCGGTCACCGAAATGATCTCGGGCTTTGACTTGGTGGAATGGCAGTTGCGCGTGGCGGCGGGCCAGCCTTTGCCGGTCAAGCAGGCCGACATCGTGTTGACGGGCCACGCGATTGAAGCGCGTCTGTACGCCGAAGATCCCTACAGTGGCTTCGCGCCCCAGACCGGGCCTATCCGCTGGTGGCGGCCAGAGCGTGCGGTGTATGAGGGCGTGCGCATTGACGATGGCATCCGTGAGGGCGGTGAAGTGACGCCGTTTTACGATGCCATGGTGGCCAAGCTGATCGTGCACGGTCGCGATCGGGATGACGCCATTCGCCGTTTGATGGCCACGCTGGACGATGCCCCCTTGCTGGGCCTGCGTAACAACGCGCGCTTCTTGCGTGATCTGGTCGACCATCCCACCTTCCGCAAGGGGGAGATGACCACGACCTTGATCGACAAATGGCTGGATGACCAAGAACCCATCATGCAGCGCCCGGTGGCCTCGCCTGAGTCTGTGTGGGTGGCGGCAGCGGTGCATGCGCGGCGCGATATGGCTCGCGTGGCAGGTGACCGCCTTCGATCGGCCAGTGTCACGGGCTACGACCTGAAGCTGAGCGCTGATGGTGTGGCGCATGCCATGCGTGTCATACCTGGCACCGGCGGTGCAGTTCGCATCTTGCCCAAGGGCGAGGCTGACTCTGTAGAGGTTCGCATCGTCAGTCACGAAGCGGGTGACAAGGGCGGTGAGTTGCGCTACGAAATCAATGGCGTGCGCAAGCGCATCCTGGCTGTGTGGGCCGAAGGCAGCTTGCATGTGGTGATCGACGCGGCCACCTTTGTGTTCACCGAAGTGTCACCTTGGCCCTCGCAAGACCAGGCCAATGATCCGCGCCGCGCCTTGTCGCCGGTGGCCGGTGTCATTGCCCAGGTGTTGGTCAAGGCCGGTGACGTGGTCGAAGCGGGCCAGCAGTTGGTCAGTGTCGAGGCCATGAAGATGGAAATGTGGCTCTGTGCGCAAGCGCCGGGCGTGGTGAAGGCGGTCTCGGGCTCAACGGGCGATCAGGTGCAAGCCGGTGCCCTCATCGTTGAGCTGGAACTCAATGAAACGGAAGCGAAGGAGTCATGATGAGCAATAACTTGAAAGACAAGGCGATCTTGACGTGTGCCCTGACCGGCGTGCTGACGAATCCCAAGCAACACCCCGTGCCGGTGACCCCGTCTGAAATGGCCGCCGCAGCGCGTGAGGCCTATGACGCCGGCGCTTCGATCATGCATGTGCACTTGCGTCAGCAAATCGATGGCATGGGGCACCTGCCCAGTTGGGATCCTCAAGTGGCGGCTGAAGTGGACACGGCCATCCGTGAGGCTTGCCCCGGTGTGATCATCAATCTGACCACGGGTGTGATCGGCAAGGACATCTCAGGCCCCGTGGCCTGCATCCGTCGCGTGCGCCCAGAGATCGCCGCATGCAACGCAGGCAGCTTGAACTACTTGAAGATCAAAGAAGACGGCAACTGGGCTTGGCCCCCGATGTTGTTTGACAACCAGGTCGACAAGGTCAAGGCCATGCTCGACGTGATGAAAGAAACCGGCACCAACCCCGAGTTCGAATGTTTTGACGTGGGCATCGTGCGCTCGGTGGGCATGTACAAAAAGAACGGCATGACCAACCACCTTGAATACAACTTCGTGATGGGCGTGGCCTCGGGCATGCCCGTGGATGCCGACTTGCTCAAGTTGCTGGTCAAGTACCGCGAGCCCGGTGCCGTCTGGCAAACCACGCTGATCGGCCGTCAGGAGATCTGGCCCGTGCACCAAGCCACGGCTGATCTGGGCGGCATGTTGCGCACCGGCGTGGAAGACACCTTCTACCTGCCCAATGGCGAGCGCACCAGCGGCAATGGCCAGTTGATTGAAGCGCTGGCCCAGTGCGCACGCAATGCCGGACGCGAGATTGCTTCGCCTGACGAAGCCCGCGCCATCCTCGGTCTACAAGCAGGAGACAAACATGGGGCCACAAGCGTTGTTGAAGGACTTGCCGCCTGAGTTTTCATCAGGTGAGCAGCCCGGGCGAGCGGCGCCTGGTGCCAGCGAATTCATGTCGACGCCGGCGCGCTTCTTGCGCACGGCCGCCCGCCATGCCAACAAACCGGCGTATTTTGTTCGAGATGACAAGGGCTGGCAGCCCGCCAGTTGGGACCACTACAGCGAGCAGGTGCGCACCGCCGCGCGGGCCCTGATTGCGCTGGGCGTACAACCGGGCCAGGTGGTGTGCATCCTGGGCTTCAATCGGCCCGAGTGGGCCATCATGGACATGGCCGCCATGATGGTGGGGGCAGTCCCGGCGGGGATCTACTGGACCAGTTCGGTCTCGGAGGTGGGCTACATCCTCAATCATTCGCGCAGCCCCGTTCTGCTGATCGAAAGCCAGGACCGTTACGCCAAGATCGCGTCCTTGCGAGCCAGCTTGCCGCATCTGCAACAGGTGGTGCGCATGAAGGATGGCTTGCCGTCTGATGATCACACCTTGAGCTGGACAGACTTTCTGGGCCAGGGTCATGTGCGCTTGCAAGCGCAGGTGCATGATCGACTCAAGGCGATCCAGCCTGAAGATCCGGGCACCTACATCTACACATCGGGAACCACGGGCCCGTCCAAGGCGGTCGAGTTGACGCACGCCAATTTGGCCTGGAGTGCACAGACCTTGTGCAAGGCTTTGGGGGCGCGCAACCAAGAGCGGGTGATTTCGTATCTGCCACTGGCCCATGTGGCCGAGCAGATGATCAGCCTGCACAGCCCGGCCGTACAGGGCTACCCGACTTACTTTGCACGCTCGCTGGAAGAGTTGAGTGAGCACCTCAAAGAGGTGCGGCCCACGATCTTTTTCGGGGTGCCGCGGGTGTGGGAAAAGATGCACGCCGCCATCGAGTCCAAGCTGGAAGGGGCCACCGGCGTGAAGGGCGCCCTGGCGAAATGGTCCATGCGGTCTTCTCGACAATGGCACGCGGCTCGTTTGAAGGGCGACGCGCCTGGTGCGTTGGCCAGCATCAAGAAGGCGGTGGCAGACAAGTTGGTGCTGGGCAAAGTCAAGGCGGCCATCGGGCTGGATCAGGCACACATGCTGGCCGCCGGGGCCGCACCCATCTCTGCAGAGATGCTGCAGTTTTTCACTGGCCTGGACATGGTCATCCGTGAGGTCTATGGCCAATCCGAGAGCAGCGGCGTCAGCACCCTGAGCCTGGTCGGGGCGACCAAGCTGGGCGCGGTGGGCCGAGCCGTGGATGGTGCCGAGATCCGCATTGCCGACGATGGCGAAATCATGGTGCGTGGCCCGCACGTGTTCAAAGGCTATGCGGGCAACCCTGCAGGGACGGCAGAGACCTTGGTCGATGGCTGGCTGGCCTCGGGCGATCTGGGGCACCTGGATGAGCAAGGCTACCTCTACATCACCGGCCGCAAGAAGGACTTGCTGATCACGTCAGGGGGCAAGAACATTTCGCCGGCCAACATCGAGGCCGACTTGATGAACACGCACCTGGTTGAACACGCGGTGGTCTGCGGCGACGGGCGGCATTACCTGACGGCCATGCTGACTTTGATGCCCGATGCCTTGGCCAACTTCGCCAAGCATCATCAACTGACGGGCGAAAACCTGCACCAACATCCGACCATTCTGGCTGAGTTGCAAAAGGGCGTGGACCATGTCAATTCGCGGCAAGCGCGCGTGGCCCACGTTCGCAAGTTCGCGGTCTTGCCTCAGTCCTTGTCCATCGAGTCGGGCGAGTTGACACCCACCATGAAGGTCAAACGCAAGACGGTGCTGGATCGCTATCAGGATGTGGTGGAAGGGCTGTACAAAGACTGACATGCGATGATGCTGGTTTTTGGACACGTCGATTGAGTAGTTTTGTGTTGACCGTATCTGCTGTGACGCAGGCTTTGGCCGGTGGCGTTTTGATTGGTTTGTCTGCCACCCTTTTGTTGGGGGCCACAGGCCGGATTGCCGGGATCAGCAACATGGCCCATGGCTTGTTGGCCAGCCTTCGAGCCGGTTTGAGTGCGGAGGCCGCCTGGCGGGCGGTCTTTTTGCTGGGCATGGTGCTGGGGGCTACGGTCTGTTTCCACTTGGGCTACGGCGTCTTTTCTGTGCGAGCCGCGTTGTCCCCTTGGGTCTTGATCGTGGGTGGCGCCCTGGTGGGCTTTGGCACCTCATTGGGCAACGGCTGCACCAGCGGTCACGGGGTCTGTGGGCTGGGGCGTCGGTCCTGGCGCTCTTTGGTGGCCACGCTCACCTTCATGACCACTGGCGGTGTGACCGTCTGGGTGGTGCGTCACCTGATTGCAGCATAAGAGGAGGGCGCACATCATGTTGAAGTTGTTCGTCTGCCTCTTATCTGGTGCTTTGTTCGGTGTGGGCCTGGCTTTGGCCGGGATGACCAACCCGATCAAGGTTCAGGATTTTTTGGACATCAGCGGGCACTGGGATCCGAGTCTGGCTTTTGTCATGGGCGGCGCAGTGGCCGTGACGGTGCTGGCGTTTGCCTGGATCCTCAAGCGCAACAAGCCTTGGCTGGCTGAACGCTTTTATCTGCCCAGTGCGGTCAAGCTTGATCGCAAGCTGGTGGCGGGTGCCGCCATTTTTGGTGTGGGCTGGGGGCTGACGGGCTATTGTCCTGGTCCAGCGATTGCCTCGGTGCTGTCGGCCAACTCTGAGGTCTGGCTGTTCGTGCCGGCCATGTTGATGGGCGGCTGGCTGGAGCGGGTGATCAACCCGCGTCACAAGTAATCGGTACGCAATGGCTCAGGGCTGGTCCGAAATCAGCCGTTTACCCATGCTGATCAACTCGTCTTGCCCATAGCCCAAGGCTTGGTAAAACGCGATCACTTGGGCATTGCCGGCTCGGATCTGCAGGTTCAATTTGGGACAACCCATCGCTTGCAGGGCGCGCTCGATGTGGGCGACCAGTTGTCGCCCCAAGCCCTGGCGTTGCCGATCGGGGCTGACCGCCAGGTAGTTGATCCACCCCCGGTGGCCGTCGAATCCGGCCATGGCCGTGGCGACGATCTGCCCATTCAGCTCGCCGACGACAAACAGTTCCGCCTGTATGGCCAATTTGCGCTGGATGTCTTTGCGTGGGTCGTTCCAGGGGCGAGTGAGTTCGCAACGTTCCCACAGGGCAATCACGGCCGCTTCGTCGGCAGGCTGATACGGTCGGATGTTCATCGGGCCAGTCTAACTGAAGCGGCTTTTTGTTACGGGTTGTGTCCGATGTGGGATGCCAGGGCGCATGCGCCAGCTGGTGCCTCAAACCTCCCGTTCAAGGTCCGCAAACCGCTTTTCCTCAAGGGACCACACGATTTGTCCGGGCGACGTGATTTTGCTCACGGCCGCACCCCCGAGGTCAGCCCAAGTCACCACACAAACGCGAACCGTTTGACTAGTCTGAATGAGGTGTGCGATCCAACAGGAGCCCCTCATGATGTCCAAAACAGTCTGTTTCAGTTTGTTGGCTGCCAGCTTGTTGGCGGCTGCCAAGCCTGCTTTTGCAGGGCCCCTGGATGACTTCCGCAAGGATTTTGCGCACGCCGTTTACGACGGATCGCCCGAGCTGGTTCACAACCGCAACCCTCAGCCCTTGCTGCGTGCGGTCATCGTGCTGAACGTGAAGATGGCTGAAGACGGGCACTTCGTGGCAAGCGTTCTGCGCACCAATGACCAGCAACCCGAGATGCTGGCCCGGGCCCTGGAGACCGTCAATCGCGCCCATGTGGCTTCTGTGTCCGACCAGGTCCGCAGCGAATTGTCTCGCAACGGCATCGTCGAGGCCTGGTTGTTTGACAGTGATGGCAGTTTCCAGGTCAAAACCTTGGCCAAGCCGCAACTGAGCGGATCCTGATCGCGATTTGAGCCGGCGTAGCACGTAGACTGGCGGGCGCTGCAATCGCGCAGCGTTTCGCGGGGGTATCGTGTCGCGCCAATTGATCATCTACAGCCCTGCGGGCATCGTGTCCGCAGCAGCGCCTGTTCGCCGAGCCACCAAGCGCCTGACTGCGCTGGGCTTTGAGCCCTCGGTGGACGAATCGGCCCTGACCAAACACCAGCGTTTTGCGGGTGACGATGCCACACGCCTGGCTGCCATCCATCGCGTGGCACAAGCTGCGCCGGCCGTGGCGCTGGCGACGCGGGGCGGCTACGGTTTGAGCCGTTTGCTCGATACCCTGGACTGGAAGCTGATCGCCCAAAGCGTGGAGCAGGGCACCGCCTGGGTTGGCTACAGTGACGTGACTGCCTTGCAGTTGGCTGCCTTGGCGCACAAAGCCACGGGCCCGGCCAAGCCAGGCGAGGGCGTGTCGGCCGGGTTTTGGGCTGGCCCCATGGCCTGTGACGACTTTGGTCGCGACGACAGCCCTGAGGGCGGCGACGACGTCACCCAGGACTGCTTTGTGGAGGCCATGACAGGTGAGTTGGAAGCCGTGGGCTTTCGCACCGATGTCGGCTTTGATGGACTGGACGTGGTCGGGCGCCTGTGGGGTGGCAACCTGGCCGTGACCCAGGCCTTGCTGGGCACCGAGCACTTCCCGAACATCAAAAACGGCGTCCTGTTCCTGGAGGACGTCAACGAGCACCCCTATCGCATTGAGCGGGCCTTGCTGCAATTGCACCAGGCCGGCATTTTGGACAAGCAAAAGGCGATCGTTCTGGGCGCGTTCACCGAATACCGCAAGTCGCCTCTGGACCGCGGCTACAACCTCAAGACCGTCATTGCCTACCTGCGCAGCTTGACCAAGACGCCGATCCTGACCGGTCTGCCTTTTGGCCATGTGCCCGTCAAGCTAAGCCTGCCTTTGGGCCGGCAGGCGAACCTGGTGGTGCAAGGACGCGACGCCTTCGTGATGTGGTGATGACCCGTAGGAGGAGCTGGGGGCAAGGCAAGTCACAATAGCCCCATGCAACGGTACTCTCGTGTCCTCCTTCGCTTTGTTCAATGCCTCGGACTGGGGCTGGCTGCGTCCGTGCTGGTCGGCTGCGACAACAGCCCCTATGCCGAAGGGGCTGCTGAGCAGAACACGCTCTACACCGCCTTCAACGAACGCTCGCCCCGTTATCTGGACCCGACCTCGTCCTACAGCAGCAACGAGACGCCGTTCACCTACCAAATCTACGAGCCGCTTTACGGCTACCACTACCTCAAACGCCCGTACACCTTGGTGCCCAAGGCAGCGGTTGAGGTGGTACAGCCCAGCTACGTCAACCAGCAAGGCCACGCCTTGCCTGCAGATGCGCCGGCCGACCAGATCGCCGAGAGCGTCTACACCGTCCGCATCAAGCCGGGCATCCTGTTTGCACCGCACCCCGCTTTTGCCCAAGATGCAAAAGGGCAGTACCTCTATCACCATCTGACCCGCGAGCAGGTGGGCGACAAACGCAGCCCCTGGCAGTTTGCCCAAACGGGTACCCGTGAGTTGACGGCCGACGACTATGTCTATGCGATCAAGCGCCACGCCACCACACGCACCGCCGCGCCTGTTTTTGGCGTGTTCAGCGAATACATCGTGGGCCTGGGCGATTACGGCCAATTGATCAAAGCGGAAGACAAAAAGCTACGCGCCAATTTACCGCCCACACAACGCGACAAACCGTTTCTGGACTTTCGCAAATGGCCGCTGGATGGCGCCCAGGCTGTCGACAAGTACACCCTGAAGCTGCGCATCAAAGGCAAGTACCCGCAGTGGAAGTACTGGATGGCGATGACCTTCCTGGCGCCGATCCCTTGGGAGGCTGACGCTTTCTACTCTCAGCCCGGTATGGCCGGCAATGGCCTGTCGCTCAACACCTGGCCCGTGGGCACAGGGCCCTACATGATGTGGACCTCGGTGCAAGACCGTCGCCACGTGCTCAAGCGCAATCCCAACTACCGGGGCGAGCCCTATCCCTGCGATGGCTCTGACAAGGACCGTGCAGCGGGCCTCTTGGACGATTGCGGCAAGAAGACACCCTTTGTGGACACCCTTGTCTTGAGCATGGAAAAAGAAGCCGTGCCGCAAGACGCCAAGTTCCGCCAGGGCTATCTGGATGTGCCTGAGATGGACCAGATGAGCTACGGCAACGCCTACAAAATCCAGATGGAGGACTCTGAGAAGGTCAACAAAGAGTTCACCGACAAAGGCATTGTCCTGTCTCGCACGGTGGACTTGTCCAGCAGCTACATGGGTTTCAACTGGCTGGACCCGGTCGTGGGCAAGGGCGACACGCCTGAGCAGCAGGTGCGCAACCGCAAGTTGCGCCAGGCCTTGTCCATTGCGATTGATTGGGACGAGTTCAACCGCATCTTCCCGAAAGCAGCTGGTGAAGTGGCCCAAGGGCCGCTGCCTGGCGGCGTGTTTGGGTCGCGCCATGGCTCGCAACAGGGCTTGAACCCGGTGACCCACCGCTGGGTCAATGGCGTGGCCGTTCGCCGGCCCATTGAAGACGCCAAAAAGCTATTGGCTGAGGCCGGCTACCCCGACGGGCGTGATGCCAAGTCCGGCAAACCATTGGTCTTGAACTACGACTACGGGCGCCCCGCCACACCGGAGGCCAAAGCCACGCTGGACTGGACCAGCAAGCAGTTCGCCAAGCTGGGCATCCAGTTGGAGATCCGTGCAACCGACTACAACCAGTTCCAGGACAAGGTGCGCCGCGGCAAGCATCAGATCTTCTCTTGGGGCTGGCTGGCCGACTACCCGGATGCCGAGAACTTCCTGTTCCTGCTCTACGGCCCCAACGCCAAGTCCGTGCACGACGGCGAGAATGCGGCCAATTACGAGAACCCTGAATATGACCGGCTGTACGGCCAGCTGCGCTTCATGGATGACGGCCCGGCCAAACAGGCTGTGATCGACAAGATGGTGAGCATCTTGCAGCAAGACTCACCGTGGTCCTGGGGCTACTTCCCTTATGCGTCGGGCGCCTATCACCGTTGGGTGCACAACGGCAAACCGAGCATCATGGTGCGCGACCAGGCGCAGTACTACCGTCTGGATCTGGCCAATCGCGCCCGCAGTTTGAAGGAGTGGAATCGCCCCATGTACGGGCCCGTGCTGGCATTGGTGGCCTTGCTGGTCGGCATGGCTTGGTGGGCCGTGCGCTTGTATCGGGCGCGTGAACAGCAAACCGCCGTGGTGGCGTCCAACGAGGGGATGCGCTGATGCTGAACTATGTGATCCGCCGACTGGGCTATGGCCTGGTCATCCTGATCGGGGTCAACCTGATCACCTTTGTGCTGTTCTTCACCGTCAACACGCCCGATGACATGGCACGCCTGAACATCGGCGGCAAGCGTGTCACCCCGGAGCAGATAGAGAAGTGGAAGGCCGAGCGTGGCTACAACAAGCCCATGCTCTACAACCAGCAAGAGCAGGGCGCGGCCAAAGTGACCAACACCGTCTTCTGGGATCGGTCCGTGTCCTTGTTTCTGTTTGATTTTGGTCGGGCAGACAACGACAGCGCGGGCGACATCGGCTACCAGATCCAGCAACGCATGGGGGTGAGTCTGCAGCTGACCATCCCCTTGTTCATCATGGGCCTGCTGGCCAGCATCACCTTTGCGTTGTGGCTGGTCATGTTTCGGGGCACGGCGGTGGACTTTTGGGGCGTGGTGCTGTGCGTGGTCATGATGTCCATCTCCAGCCTGTTCTACATCATCGTCGGGCAGTTTCTGTTCTCGCGCATGGCCAAGCTGGCACCGATTTCGGGCTACGCCAATGGCCTGGACGCGATCCGCTTTCTGGTCTTGCCCATCGGTTTGATGTTGGTGGCCAGCCTGGCAGGGCAGGCGCGGTTTTATCGCACCCTGTTTCTGGAAGAAGCTGGCAAAGACTATGTGCGGACGGCGCGGGCCAAAGGCCTGTCAGAGGCACGAGTCATGGGGCGGCACGTGCTGCGCAACGCCTTGTTGCCCATCATCACCAGCGCGGGTGGCGCCTTGCCCTACCTGTTCATGGGCGGTTTGGTGACCGAGAGCTTCTTTGGCATTCCAGGCCTCGGTGCTTACACCATTGATGCCATTGCCAGCCAGGACTTCGCCATTGTGCGCACCATGGTGTTCCTGGGCGCGGTGCTGTACATCTTGTCCAACATCTTGGTGGACGTGGCCTACACCTGGGCCGACCCGCGGGTTCGCATGCAGTGAGGCCAGATCAAGTGATGTCATTCAAAGTCGTGGTGTTGTGGACCGATGTGGTCTTGTGGATCATGCTGGCCGGCTTGTTCACCTATGTGATGGTGGTTCGCCGTGACGCGGCCTTGCGCGCCACTTGGCGCCGGGTCTTCCACAGTGCGGCGGCCATGGCCTCGTGTGTGGTTTTGGTCAGCATGCTGGGTTTGACACTGCTGGACAGCTTGCACTTCCGGCGGGCCTTGCCCGCTGTGGCCGGTGGTGCCGCTGCATTTGACACGCGGACTGAGTCTTTGCTGGATGTGACGCTGCAACGATTGATTGCCAGCCGCGAGAACAGCTATTCGCAGCCTTTGGCAACGCATGGCTTTGTCAAAGAAACCGTGCCGCCCGAGGCCAATGCCAAAGCCGTATTGGATGCCAGTGGTTCACCCGCTTTGCCGCGCCGCGCCTTCCCTCGGCTCAAGCATGGTGGGACGGGACTGGCAGATCCGCAGCGCGACTGGTTGAGCGACGTAGCTGTGCGGCTGGGCGGCGGGCTGCTTGCCGGTTTGGCATTGGCTGGCGGTTTGGCATTGGCTGGCGGTTTGCGCCTGGTGATGCGATCTCGTCTGCAGCAAGAGGCGGGGCCTGCTTGGCGTGCCGCCTGGTGGACGCTTTCCGTTCTGCTTGTGTTGTTGACCACGGCCGTGGCGCTGTCATGGGGGCAGGGCTATCACGTGCTGGGCACGGATCGCACGGGCAATGACGTGCTGTATATATCGCTCAAGAGCGTGCGTACCGCCTTTGTGATTGGCAGTCTGGCCACGGTGGCCACCTTGCCATTGGCTTTGGCTTTGGGTATTGCCGCGGGCTATTTCAAAGGCTGGGTTGATGATGTGATTCAGTACATCTACACGGTGTTGTCATCGGTGCCCAACATCTTGTTGATTGCCGCTTGCGTCTTGATGGTGCAGGTCTTTCTGGATAAACACCCCGAGTTATTTGAGACCGGCCTGGAGCGAGCAGACCTCAAGATCTTTTTGCTGTGCGTGATCCTGGGACTGACTGGCTGGGCTGGACTGTGCCGCTTGTTGCGCGCGGAGACCTTGAAGCTGCGTGAGCTTGAATACGTTCAGGCCGCAACCGCCTTTGGCGTCGGCCCATGGCGCATCATGCGCAAGCACATCCTGCCCAATGTCATGCACTTGGTGCTTATCACCACGGTGATCGAGTTTTCAAGTCTGATCCTGTACGAGGCCGTGCTGTCCTACGTTGGCGTGGGGGTGGACCCGGCCATGAACAGCTTTGGCGGCATGATCAACCAGGCCCGCAGTGAAATGTCGCGCGAGCCCGTGGTGTGGTGGTCCTTTGCTGCGGCCTTCGTGTTCATGGTGGCCGTCGTGCTGGCGGCCAATTTGTTTGCCGATGCGGTGCGCGATGCTTTTGACCCTCGTGCCCGCACGCACCGACCCGTCAAGATGCACACCGCTCGGGCCGTGTCCAACAAGGGATGAGAACAGGCATGCTGCAACTCCATGATGTCGAAGTGGGCCTGGATGCCGAAGCCGGGCTGGTTCGTGCCCTGGACGGTTTGAGCTTGACGCTCAACCGTGGCGAAACCTATGCCCTGGTGGGGGAATCCGGTTGCGGCAAGAGCATGACGGCGCTGGCCCTGATGCGCTTGTTGCCCGACAACGGCCGAGTCGAGCGTGGCCGTGTGTCCATCAGCGAGGCCGTCCCCGATGCCAAGCCAACGGAGCTGTTGCGTCTGCCAGAGTCTGACATGCGTCGCATTCGCGGTGGACGCGTGGGCATCATCTTCCAGGAGCCTGCGACCAGCCTGAATCCGGTCATGCGAGTGGGCGATCAGATCGTCGAAGCCATTGAAGCGCACACCACCTTGCGTGGCGATACCGCGCGACGCAAGGCCATTGATTGGCTGCGCCGGGTTGGTATTCCCGAGCCCGATCGCCGCATCGACAGCTATCCATTCGAGATGAGCGGCGGGCAAAAGCAGCGCGTGATGATCGCCATGACCCTGGCGGCCGAGCCTGACTTCTTGATCGCCGATGAGCCCACCACGGCGCTTGATGTGACGATTCAAAAGCAAGTGCTGGACTTGCTCAAGGACCTGCAGCGGGAGCGCCAGTTGGGCTTGCTCTTGATCACGCACGATCTGGGCGTCGTGGCCGACATGGCCCATCGTGTTGCGCTGATGTATGCCGGCCAGATCGTGGAAGAGGCCGATGCCAAGGCTTTTTTTGCGCATCCGCGGCATCCCTATGCACGCCTGCTGCTGCAGGCCTTGCCTGATTCGGATCATCGCGGCCGAGCTCTGGTGTCGATCGCTGGTACGGTGCCACCCTTGTGGCAACGCTTTGAAGGATGCCGATTCGCCCCCCGCTGTCACATGGCGCAGAGTCGTTGCCGGGAACAAGCGCCAGAGCTAATCGGCGAAACCAGAAAGGTGCGTTGCTGGTTCGCGGATGTATCCAGTGATCGGGACCTGTCGCAGTCGGCATCCTCTCAGGCTCGTGCTTCGCGTTTCTCTTTGCCTGCAGAGCAAACAGCCGGTCTGCTCTTGGACGTCAAGTCCTTGCGAGTCGCATTTCGCTCTGGGGGCGGCTTGTTCAAGGCGCCTCATGTGGTTCAGGCAGTCCAAGACGTTGGCTTCCAAATCCATGCGGGGCAGACGGTTGCCTTGGTCGGCGAGTCTGGCTGCGGCAAGACCACTACGGGGCGGGCTATCGTGCAGTTGCTGCGAGGGCAGGCGCACATCCATGTTGGTGGCGAAGCCTGGTTGGAAACTGATCAAGGACGGCGCAACCTTTTTGACCTACAAGGGGCAGATTTGTTGCTTGCGCGTCGTGCCGTTCAGATGATTTTCCAGGATCCTTTTGCTTCCTTGAATCCACGCATGAGGGTTTCGGACATTTTGCAAGAAGGGCTCCTGACTTTGCGTCCTGATTGGTCGTCTGAGCAGCGGCAAGCCAAAGTGCTGGAGTTGGTGGAGCGCGTGGGCTTGCGGCCGGACGCGTTGGCGCGATTCCCGCATGAATTTTCGGGTGGACAACGGCAGCGTTTGGCCATTGCCAGGGCCTTGGCTGTGGAGCCCAAGGTGTTGGTGTGCGATGAGCCCACGTCTGCACTGGACGTGTCGGTGCAGGCGCAAATTTTGAATCTGCTGCGTGAATTGCAAGAGCAATTGGGCTTGGGTTTGCTGTTCATTACCCACAATATGGGCGTGGTGGCCTATCTAGCTGATCAAGTGGCCGTGATGCGCAGTGGGCAAATCGTGGAGCAAGGCGCGGCAGAGCAAGTGTTGCAACAACCGGCCCATGATTACACCAAGGTATTGTTGGCTGCAGTTCCCAAGCGCCCCGTTTGAGTGCGGGTTGGCTGTGTTTCAAAGAATTCACATAAATCGAATAACATGACACTGGCTCTCAGGTCGACTGCATTGAGGTTGACGGAGGCAACGCAGTCCGTAACATAGCGATCATGGCATCCACGAACGAAAAAAAATCAATATTTCGGGAGCTCTACAAGGCGTGCATAGCACCTCTTTTGCCTGAGTCGCTGCGTTTCAAACTGCGTTTTTACTCCAAGCACGACTACTGGCCAGACTTGGAGCACCCACGTAGTCTGATGGAAAAAATTGTCTGGTTGCTGCGTCATGACCGTACCCCCTTGCGTGCGCTCGTTGCGGATCGGATCAAGGTTCGTGACTTCGTCCGTGAACTGGCCCCAGAGTGCAAATTGCCTGCGCACCTTTGGATTGGAACGGATTTCACCCAGGCCGTGTGGAATGGTCTGCCACAGCGCTTTGTGATCAAAGGTAACCACGGCAGTCAAATGACCAAAATCGTCAACAAGGCGAGCGATCGCTTTGAAGACGTGTTGGCCGAAGCCAAACAATGGCTCAAAACCGATTACAGCCTTTTTTATGGTGAGTGGGTGTATGCCACAGCACGACGAACGCTGGTTGTGGAAGAGTGGATCCAGACCGATTTTGTGGCCCCCCCTGACTGGAAATTCCTGTGTGGCAATGGTCAGGCATTGATCATCCAGTTGGACATTGGCCGCTTTGTGAATCACCGTCGTAATCTGTACGCTCGGGACTTCACCCGATTTCATGACGCTCGCATTGCCTTCCCTCTGGGTGAGTACGTCTTCAAGCCTGATGCCTGGGACAAAGCATTGGCGATTGCTGAGAAGTTGGCTGCGCCGTTTGACTTCATCCGAGTTGATTTGTACATCGTCGGGGATGATGTTTATTTCGGTGAAATGACCAACTATCCTGGCGCGGGCTGGGATGCACTTCAGCCTAAAGCATTTGATTTTGAAATGGGTGCCCGTATTGAGCTTGGGGTGATGCGTCTGGACAGATGAACCAGCGTATGAGTGTGCAAACAACATTGCCACGAATGGCAGAGATTGGTTGTTTGAAGAGAGCCTAACGAATGAAAGGGACTTCCCCGTCCCGAACTAGCCGCGTATTGCGGCGACCGGCCCCCCCTGTGTCAGGATAGTTGTCGCCTCAATAGAACCGAGAATCAAGGGGGCGAGAACATGAGAGATAGAAGTGGCTCGATACGGACAAGAATTCAAAAACAGAGCAATTGCCAGGTTGCTACCGCCAGAGAGTGCGTCGGCCGATGAGGTTTCCCGAGAGATCGGAGTAAGCGCATCGACGCTGGAACGCTGGCGCAGTAATGCCCTCAGCGAGGCTGGCCGAGAGCAGGTGTGGACGGCTGCGGCGAGGTTTGAGGCGGTGCTCACGACGGCCTCAATGGACGAACAGGCCAAAAGCGCATGGTGTCGATCTAAAGGGGTGTACCTGCATGAACTGATGGCCTGGCAACAAAGTGCGACCCAAGCCCTTGCAGGGCCTCAGGAAATGCGTGCCAGCCCGCAGCAAACCCAGCAAGATCGCAAGCGCATCAAGGAGTTGGAGAGGGATCTGCGCCGCAAGGAAAAGGCCTTGGCTGAGGCAGCCGCGCTATTGGTGCTGTCAAAAAAACTCGAGGCGATCTTCAACAAGGACACGGACGAGGACGCATGACCTCGCTGGAAGATCGCCGCAAGCTGTCCGATGTCATTGGCCAGGCCTGCCACGATGGGGCTCGCTTAGCCCAGGCCTGCGAACTGGCAGGCATCAGTGCCCGCACCCTGCAGAGATGGCGCGATGGCCAAGAAGTGCGCGAGGATGCGCGTCCAGCAGCGGATCGTCCCAAACCGAGTAACGCACTGAGCGAACAAGAGCGAGAACGAATCATGGCTGTGGTCAATGAGCCCCGATTTGCCGACGTGCCACCGGCTCGCATCGTGCCCATGCTGGCCGATGAAGGCGTTTATCTGGCCAGCGAATCGACCCTATCGCGATTGCTTCGCGAGCATGGTCAGAACAGCCATCGTGGGCGCTCAAAATCCCCGAGCACTCAGCGTATGCCCACCACCCATGTGGCTACAGGCCCCAGGCAGGTGTGGTGCTGGGACATGACCTATCTGCCAGCGATCGTGGCGGGCCGCTGGTTCTATCTGTACCTGATCATGGATCTGTACAGCCGCAAGATCGTGGGTTGGGAAGTGCATGACAGCGACGACAGCGAACACGCCAAGCAAGTGCTCAAACGCGCAGCGCTGGTCGAGGGAATCGCTGAGTTGGATCACAAACCTGTTCTGCACGGTGACAACGGCGCCACGCTCAAGGCCACGACCGTGCTTTACACGCTGCATTGGCTGGGAGTCAAACCGTCGTACTCCAGGCCGCGTGTCAGCGACGACAACGCGTTTGTGGAGGCACTGTTCAGAACCGCCAAGTACTGTCCTCAGTATCCGTCCAAGGGCTTTGCCGATTTGCAAGCGGCTCGTCAGTGGGCCAGCGAATTCGTACATTGGTACAACATGGAGCACCGGCACAGTGGCATCCAATACGTTACCCCGGCGCAGCGTCACAGTGGTCAGGACATGGGGATCTTGCGCTTACGCGAGCAGCTCTATGAACAAGCCAAGCAATTGCGCCCTCAGCGCTGGGCTAGCCAAACCCGAAACTGGGATCACATTGCGACCGTCACACTCAATCCCGAGCGAGATCTACCGGTGAACCTACCCATGTGCAACCAAGATCTAACCATCAAGGCTGCATGATTTAGGCGACAACTATCTTGACATTCACCGGATCCAACCATTAGAGCAATTGCTCGATTAGTTCAAGAGGGTCTCACACGGCATGATGCCGTACATGCAATCGGCAGTGCGATAAGCGAACAACTGTTCGAGGCGATGAAGGCCGAGCAACCCGATGCGCCCGAGGTAACACAAGCCATGATTAGTGCCGCAATCGAAAGGCTCTCAGCAAAAGATTGGCTCCAACAATTCAAGCGCTAGCCAAAATCCGGGTAGGCCTATGCTTCTCCACGCCCTCTCCTTCGCGCCCCAGCCTAACTGGGGGTTCAACGCGGACGCCAACATAGGCCATGGCTTCGCCATTTTCATGGCCTATGTCGGTCCCCTCCGCACTTCGTGCTCCGGCGCCGGTTAACCAAGGCGTTAGGCCCTGCTTCCAAGCATCTATCAGCAGCCTCATGCGAAGCCCTCTGCCGTCCTTGCTATCGCTGCTTTCTCTGCCATTTGCAGGCCACATCGTTTGGCTACGCACAGCGCTAATAACCGCATGTGTTCTGGAAAGGCAGCCGGGCTACCCCTCTACGCTGGCCATCCGTCCTCCGGCGGCTGGCTCACCATCTGTTCATGCGGGTTTGCGTGCCGCCACTTCTGAGGCAAACTGGTACGCATTCAATCCAATTCGGGGTGCCCGGTTTCGCCACATGTGCAGCGTTCTTTTCAAACATGCCGGCGTGCCTAACTGGGCGGTCAAGGGGACGCTGACATACCCCATCGCTTCGGCAACGCCTTATGGGCGCCCCTTACCTGGGTGTTAGGCTTTTGGGAGCCAC
>JAGWTE010000242.1 GCA_028869095.1 Burkholderiales bacterium | reverse complement strand
AAAAGCCGATTCAGCGCTATATCGCCGAGTGCGTGGCGGGAGAAAACGGCCCGCGCATGAAAGATTTCAACATGCGCTGGGTGGCCTCGATGGTGGCCGAGGTGCATCGCATCATGACCCGCGGGGGCGTCTTTCTCTACCCCCGCGACACGCGTGAGCCCCGCAAGCCCGGCCGCTTGCGCTTGATGTACGAAGCCGCGCCCATGGCCTTGTTGGTGCAAGAGGCCGGTGGCCGTGCCGTCAACGGCACCAGCGAGTTGCTGGACCTGTTGCCCGATGTGCTGCATCAAAAGGTGCCCGTCATCCTGGGTTCCAGAGACGAGGTGGACCGCATCGTCAGCTACCACGCCGACCCGCACGAGAACGTGTCCTGGCAGCTGTTCAAGACCCGGTCTCTGTTCGTTCAACCTCAAGCCTGAAAGCGTGGATCATGTCCAAGCGTTATCCCATCATCGTGGTGACTGGCTCCAGCGGGGCGGGCACCTCTACGGTCAAAAGCACCTTTGACGCCATCTTTCGGCGCGAGGGCGTGAAGGCCGCCGTCATCGAGGGCGATGCCTTTCACCGCTACAACCGCGTCGAGATGAAGGCCAAGATGACCGAGGCCGAACAAGCCAACCAGCCCATGAGCCACTTTGGCCCCGAAGCCAATGAGTGGGAAGAGCTGGCGCAGCAGTTCCGCTCCTACGGCGAAACCGGCCGCTGCCGCACCCGCTACTACCTGCACAACGATGCCGAAGCCCAGCCCTATGGGCAAGACGCCGGCACCTTCACCCGCTGGCAAGACACGCCCGTGGACACCGACTTGCTGTTCTACGAAGGCCTGCACGGCTGTGTCAAAACCGATGCGGTGGACCTGAGCCGGCATGTGGACCTGAAGATCGGGGTGGTGCCCATCATCAACCTGGAATGGATTCAAAAAATCCATCGCGACACCAAGTCTCGCGGCTATTCCAAAGAGGCGGTGTCTGACACCATCTTGCGCCGCATGCACGACTACGTGCACTACATCTGCCCGCAGTTTGGCGAGACGGACATCAACTTCCAGCGTGTGCCGGTGGTGGACACCTCCAACCCCTTCATCGCCCGCGACATCCCCACGGCAGGCGAGAGCATGACCGTCATCCGCTTCAAGAACCCACGCGGCATCGACTTCCCGTATCTGTTGTCCATGATCGGGGACTCGTTCATGTCTCGCGCCAACACCATCGTTGTGCCCGGCGGCAAGATGGACTTGGCCATGCAGTTGATCCTGACCCCCATGATCCTGCGCCTGATGGAGATCCGTCGCGCGCAGATGCAGTGACCCTTTGAAAGCGGCGATATCTTGAAAGCGGCGACACCATGATCACCTGCATCACCTTTGACCTGGACGGCACCCTGGTCGACACTGCCCGCGAGATTGCCGAGGCCGCCAACCGCACCCTGCAAGAGATTGGCTTGCCGCGCCGCGACACCGCAGACGTGACCCAGTTGATTGGCCATGGCACGCGCGAGCTGATGATGGGGCTGTTGCGTCAGGCGGCCCACGATGCCGACGACCACTTGCGTCACTGGATTGATCAGCTGGATTGCGAAGCCGTGATGCAGTGCTTTGAGCAGCACTACAGCGACACCACGGGCACCGACAGCCAGTTGTATCCCGGTGTGCAGGTGGGCCTGGACCAACTGACCCAAGCCGGCATCCACATGGCCTGCGTCACCAACAAGGAATTGCGTTTCGCCACGCGGGTATTGGAGGTCACAGGCCTGTCTACTTACTTCCCGATTGTCATAGGTGGTGATTCCCTGCCCCAGAAGAAACCCGATCCCTCGGTCATTCAGTATTGCCTTGATGCGTTAAATGTGGATCAATTGAACGCAGCGCATGTGGGCGATTCCAGCATCGATGTGGAAACGGCCAAACGTGCGGGCGTGGCTGCATGGGCGCTGCCCTATGGCTACAACGGCGGGCGGCCGATCCAAGACGCGCAGCCCGATCATGTATTTCAAACCCTGGCTGATGTTGCATGCCACGTGCTGGCATTGCGCTTGGCCGCTTGATGGACGAGAGGATACGGACATGGCCGTCACGACACCCATTGCCGACATTGGTTGGCGCGCTGAACCCTTTCGTCTCAAAGGGGTTGATGGCCGTTGGCATACCTTGCGTGAACTGGCGGGGCCCCGGGGCACGCTGGTCGTCTTCATGTGCAACCACTGCCCCTATGTGAAGGCGGTGTTGCCCCGCATCTTGCGCGATGCGCGTGAGCTGGCGCCCATTGGTGTCCACACCATCGCGATCAATGCGAACGACGAATCGGCCTATCCGGAAGACAGCTTTGCCCACATGAAGGTGATGGCAAAGGAGTTGGACCTGCCGTTCCATTACCTGCATGACCCGTCTCAGGACGTGGCACGTGCGTATGAGGCTGTGTGCACACCGGACTTTTACGGTTTTGATGCGGACTTGCGCTTGCAGTATCGCGGCCGCTTGGACGCATCACGCAGGGACCCGGCGCCCGAGGATTCCCCGCGTGAATTGTTCGATGCCATGCGTCTGATTGCCCACTACGGTTACGGACCGGGCGAGCAGTTGCCCAGCATGGGGTGCTCGATCAAGTGGAAGCCCTTGCCCCAAAAACAGGGCGACGAGGACTTGGACTGGGAAGTGGCGATGTGAGGCGCAATAAGCCTAACTGAGCCTGGCTGGCCGAGGGCTTGTGGATTTGAAGCCCGCCGGTCAGGCTAGACGGAGACATGAAGGCCAACAACCCCCATGTCTCCGCTCCTCCCTAGCCAAACCGTGACGACAGCGAATTCGGTACGGATGCAGTGTTGATTTCAAAACTGCAGTTTCGTCAATGATAGTGGACTTTTGCGTATCAAAGTCCCGCTCCCACCCCTAGAACAGGGGTCAACCTTCGCTAAACTCCCGCTTAGTGGGGGGCTCGATTCCTCCACCCTAAGTAGTAAAGAATCGGGAGTACTGAGTCGATGGATGTCGCGGTTTTTGGATTGGAATGGGCTGATTTCCTGCGCTCATTGCGGGGCGGCACCATCAGCCAGCCGTTTCTGGTGCGCGAGACCGAGGCCAATGAAAAGCCGGAGTGGTACTTGTACGCCGTCAGCCCTCGGACATTGGTGCAGGTTCTGACCGTCAAGAAAAAGCCTCGATCCTGGCGCACGGTGGATGGTGCGTTGGCTGATCTGGAGCGCGATTACGGCGAGTTGCCTCCCGTGACCGTGTACGGTTCTGTGGACACCGTGGCCCTGAAATGAAACGTGCGCCGTCTTTGACGGTGGTGCGGCCGGGCGCTTCCCGTCAGGCCCAGCCTTCTGTCGTCCCCATTACCTTGGTCGTGAGCACCGAGCCAGCCTTGTTTGAGGCCCGTCTGGGTGAACAAGTCGGCCGCAGCGTGTTCCTGTTTGATCAGGGTGATGCCGCTTTGCACAAGCTGCATGAGACTGCGGACAAGGTGCGGACCTTTGTCGCGGACTTTCGGGCCTTGTCCGATCGCTGGACCGGCCAGAAATTTTTGAAATACATCCGCGATCGCCGCGAGTTCGATGCCGTCAAGGTCTACCTGATGGCGGACCAATGGCAAGC
>JAGWTE010000032.1 GCA_028869095.1 Burkholderiales bacterium | reverse complement strand
GGCACAAAGGGTGGGTTGGGCTTCATCTGATACTTGCCCTGCACGATCAACAGGTCCGGAAAGTTCAAGCTGGCTGCCTTGATGGCCACGCGCACTTCGCCTTTGCCAGGCTCGGGTGTAGGGGCTTCTTTCCAAGACAGGGCGTCCACGCCGGTGGGGTTGTCGCAGATCCAGGCTTGCATGTTGAATGTCTCTTTCTTTATGGGGCTTTAAAGGGCGTTTTTGTCAAAAGTGTTGCACTGGCGGATGTCGCCGCTGTCCATGCCAAGCTTGAACCAGTGCACGCGTTGTTGGCTGGTGCCATGCGTGAAGCTCTCGGGCGATACATGCCCGCTGGCATTGCGTTGCAAGGTGTCGTCACCGATCTGTGAGGCAGCATTCAGGGCCTCATCCACGTCACCGGCTTCGATGATCTGACGGGCTTGTTGAGCATGGTTGGCCCACACGCCGGCATAACAGTCAGCCTGCAATTCCAGACGCACGCTCATGGCGTTGTATTGGGTTTGGCTCAGGCGCGGACGCATGGCGTCTAGCTTGGCCGACGTGCCCATCAGGTTTTGCACGTGGTGGCCAACCTCGTGTGCGATCACGTAGGCTTGGGCGAAGTCTCCAGGCGCGCCCAATCGGGTGCGCAAGATGTCGTAGAAGCCCAGATCGATGTAAACCTTCTGGTCGCCAGGGCAATAGAAGGGGCCGGTGGCTGCTTGGCCGCGTCCGCAGGCAGTGGGCACGGAGCCGCGAAACAGCACCAGTTTGGGGTCGCGATACTGGCCGCCGGCTTGTTGAAACACGTCCTTCCAGACGTCTTCGGTATCGGCCAGTACGGTTCGTACAAAGCGTGTTTGTTCGTCGTTGGCTGGTGGATTTGTCCGCGCTGAAGCATGGGGGGCCGGCACACTGGCATGGTTGCCCGACGCGCCGCCCAGCAAGTTCAACATCGTCATCGGGTTGATGCCCAGGAAGTAGCTGGCCACCAGGGCCACGGCAATCCCACCGATGCCCAGCCCGCCACCGCCTAGCGGCAGACCAGTGCGTCCGTCGTCGGAGCCCTCTCCTCGAACGTCTTCAACGTTGTCGCTTTCTCGATTGCCTTGCCAGCGCATCGTGATGTCCTTGTACTTGGAACTCGAGGTTGAGTTGAGAGTGATGACGCATGTTAGCAGCGAGCCGCCTAGAATCCGGGCTCGTCCTTGAACCCTGTGGGCCAGCTGTCTTGGCCTGCCTATGCCATGTCCAAAACGGTTTCTACGCCTTTGTCTTCTGGCCTGTCCAGCCCCTCTCGCTGGTTGTGGCTGGTCGCCTTGGCCTCACTGGGCTGGCGCTTTTGGATGGCTGCTGCGATTCCCTTGACCGGCGACGAAGCCCTGTTCTACTGGTGGGCGCGCTTTCTGGACTATGGCTATTACGACCATCCGCCCATGGTGGCCTGGTGGATCGCGGCCATGCGTCCTTTGTTGGGGGATGCCACCTGGGCGGTTCGCATGCCGGCGGTTTTGCTGCCCCTGGGTGTGGGTTGGGCCATGTGGTGGGCCTGGTCGCCCATTGACCGCAACCGGGCGGCGTGGGCGGTGTTGCTGTATTGGCTGACGCCGGTCAATTGGCTCAACGCCTTGATCGCGACCGATTCGCCTTTGATTCTGTGGGCCGCCTGGTCGGCTGCGGCCATGGTGCGAGCGGAATACAAAACCCAGCAGGCTGGTGACCGTGGGCAATCAGCCTCGGGCCTGTACGTACTCAGTGGCCTATTCATGGGTTTGGCTTTCTTGTCCAAATACTTTGCCGTGCTGCTGGGTGTGGCCTTTGCCGTGTACTTCGCCGTGTTCAAGCCCAAGCACTGGCGTGGCTTTGTGTGGATGGCGCTGGCAGCCTTGCCTGGTGTGGCGGTGAACCTGATCTGGAACCTGAACCACTGCTGGACCAACATCATGTTCAACCTGTTCAACCGCAATGAAGACGCCGTCTTCTCGGTGGACAAGCCCTTGACCTACGTGGTGATGATGGCCTACCTGATCAGCCCGGTTGGCCTGTGGCTGGCTGTGCGGCATCGTCAGGCTTTGTGGCAAACGCTGCGCTCGCACACCTTGCTGGCCTGCATCGCCATCGTACCTTTGCTGTGCTTTGGACTGATGTCCGGCAAGAAGGTCATCGGCCTGCATTGGGTGATGGGCTTTTACCCCTTCCTGTTTGTGCTGATGGCCTGGATGTTGCCAGCAGGGCAGTTGACACGTGCCGCCAAAGGCTTGGCGGTGTTTCTGGCGCTGCATCTGGTGGTCGTGGCAGGCGTTACTCAGACCCGCCTGGATCAATGGCAATGGTTCAAGCACTACCACCGCCTGGTAGAGGCGGCGCGCAGCGTGCAAATCGTGCAGCAAGCCCAGGCGCCGGGTACGGTGCTGATGGCCACGGCTTATTCGTCGGCGTCCCTATACGGCTATGCGGCCGGTCACCATGTCCCTGTCTTTGGCATGGGCAGTGTCCACGCACGGCAAGATGACCTGATCGTGGATTACGCTCTGCTGAATGGGCAAACCTTGCGCATCATCGTGGATCGCCCGCCGGTGGCAGCCGACTATCAGCCCTACTTTGAGCAGGTGCGGGTGTTGGATCTGAAGCAGGATGGCGTACCGTTTTACGTGCTGGAAGGGCAACATTTCCGCTATGACGTCTACCGCGAGCAGGTCATGGGCCGTATCAACCGCCAGTACTACCGCTTCCCATCGTGGTTGCCCGTGCAGGGCTGTGCGTTTTGCCAGCACTATTGCGGAGCCAATCGTTGCGAGCCTTGAGCGCTAAAATGGCCGACTCCCCTCAAGGGAGCATCCCCTTTTGCCTTGAGAGGCGCAAAGAAATATATGTCAGCTGTGTCGTCGGATTCCTCCTTGCCTGTGGTCATCGTTGGGGCCGGTCTGGCTGGCTTGACGGTGGCGCTCCATCTGGCAGAGTCCCAGCCCGTGATCGTGCTGGCCAAACGCAAGCTGGAAGAGGGCGCGACGGCCTGGGCCCAAGGCGGTATCGTCGGCGTGCTGGGCAGCGATGACAGCATCGACTCTCACGTCAAAGACACCCAGGATGCGGGCGCCGGTTTGGTGGATGAGCGCACCGCCGAGTTCATCGCGCGCCACAGCGCCGAGGCCGTGGAATGGCTGGTCAAGTGCGGGGTGCCGTTTTCTCCTGATCCGCAAGGTCCCTTGGGCTTGCACCTGACCCGCGAGGGCGGCCATGCGGTCCGTCGCATTGCCCACGCAGCTGATGCCACCGGCAAGGCCATCCACGACGTGCTGTTGGACGAAGTTCGCCGCCATCCCAACATCACTTTGCGTGAACAATGGTTGGCGGTGGACCTGATCACCAACCGTCACCTCAAGCGCAATGGCGCCACGACCAGTGATCTGGACCCGCGTTGTCACGGTGTGTATGCCCTGGACATTGAAACTGGGCGAGTCGAGACCCTGGCCGCCTCCGCCGTGGTGCTGGCCACCGGTGGCGTGGGCAAGGTGTACCGCTACACCAGCAACCCCGATACATCGACCGGCGATGGCATTGCCATGGCCTGGCGTGCCGGCTGCCGGGTGGCGAACATGGAGTTCATCCAGTTCCACCCGACCTGTCTGTATCACCCCCAAGAGCGCAGCTTCCTGATCACCGAAGCATTGCGGGGCGAAGGTGCTTTGCTCAAGTTGCCCGACGGCACGCGCTTCATGCCTGCGCATGACGAGCGGGGCGAGTTGGCGCCGCGTGACATCGTCGCCCGTGCGATTGACTTCGAGATGAAGAAGCACGGCTTGGACCACGTCTGGCTGGATGCGACCCACCTGGGCGAAGCGTTCTTGAAAGAGCACTTCCCGACCATTTACGCCCGTTGCTTGTCCTTGGGCATCGACATCGCGCGTCAGCCCATTCCGGTCGTGCCGGCGGCGCATTACACCTGCGGTGGCGTGGTGACCGACCTGCATGGTCGCACGGACCTGCCGGGTTTGTATGCGGTGGGTGAGACGACCTACACCGGTCTGCACGGCGCCAATCGCCTGGCCAGCAACTCTTTGCTGGAATGCGTGGTGCTGGGCCGTACGTGTGCCGAAGACATTCAGGCGCAGATCCCCGAGTCCGTACCCAAGCTCCCCAGTTGGGACGACAGCCAGGTGTCTGATGCCGACGAAGAAGTCGTCATTGCCCACAACTGGGACGAGTTGCGCCTGCTGATGTGGAACTACGTGGGCATCGTGCGCACGACCCGTCGTCTGGAGCGCGCCTTGCATCGCATCAAACTGCTGCGTAGTGAGATCGATGACTACTACGCCGCGTTCCGCGTGTCCCGGGACTTGCTGGAGTTGCGTAACTTGGTCGATTGTGCCGAGCTGATTGTGCGATCAGCCCTGTCGCGTCAGGAAAGCCGTGGTCTGCACTTCAGCCGCGATTACCCGCGGACCTTGCCGGTGAGCTTCCCGACCATCTTGTGTAAGAAAGCCAAGAAAAGGGACGCCTGGCTGCCCTGAAGACGTCAGAGCGGCAGCCAGAGAGTGCGTGACTCGCTTCAGCGGCGCGCACGCATGGCCACGCGGGCCTGGACGAACTCGAACGCGTAGCCAACGGCGTCGTTGAGCAGCTTCTCGTTTTCAGCGCGCTCTTTTTCCGTCAGGTAGAAGGCCCAGTCGACTTGATGTCGAATGTAGCGAGTCGGCAGGCGGTTTAACGCCACGCAGGCCACATCGGGCAGCAGGTCCTCACTAAGCATGGGGTAGTGCGGCGCAGCGGCCATCACGGCGTCCACCACCGGATGTTCGAAATAATTGCGCAAAGAGGTGAAATCGGCAGGCATGGGGTGTCACTCCACGTAGAGACCCACCAGTTTGTACCAAGGCGCGGTTTTTGTGGTGTGAATAAGCGCCGACCTGAGCGCTTACTCGTGACCAAGGTCAGCCAATGCGCTCCAGAACGCGCAGGGAGAAGTCCACGGCTTGCACGTCTTTGGTCAATTTGCCGATCGAGATGCGGTCCACCCCCGTGGCGGCAATGCCACGCAATTGATCCAGGGTCACGCCGCCAGAGACTTCCAGCAGGGCTTGGCCTTGAGTCATCTCCTGGTTGATGGCCACGGCCTGGCGCATCATGTCCTCGTTGAAGTTGTCCAGCAGGACGCTGACGGCGCCAGCGGCAAAAGCCTCACGCAACTGGTCCAGGGTTTCGACTTCGATCTGGATCGTGATGTGGTCACGCAGCTCTGGTGTTTGTTGGGCGACCAGGTTTTGAGCTTGGCGCAGGGCACCGGTCACGCTGCCAGCTGCGGCAATGTGGTTTTCTTTGATCAGGATGCCGTCGTACAGGGCCAGACGTTGGTTGGCACCGCCGCCGACTCGGACCGCATACTTTTGAGCCAGACGCAGACCGGGCAAGGTCTTGCGGGTGTCCAGCACCACGCAGCCACGTGGGTTGGGCGAGGCGCCGTCAATGGCCTGCATGTGGCGATGGGTCAAGGTGGCCACCGCAGACAAGGTCTGCAAGAAGTTGATGCTGGGGCGCTCGGCCGTCAGCAAGGCTTGTGCATTGGCTTCGATCAGGCAGACCTCGGTGTCGGCCTTCATCACATCGCCTTCGGCATAAGCCCAAGTGACCTTGGCTTGCGGGTCCAGCTTGAACAGCGTGCCTTCCAGCCATTCCTTGCCACACAGCACCGCCTCTTCGCGCACCAGCAAACGGGCTTTGACGCGCTGGGTGGCCGGCACCAGCTTGGCCGTCCAGTCGCAGATGCCGACGTCTTCAAACAAAGCATCGTGGATGTTGCGTTCGCGGGCTTCAGCCAGGGTTTCGTTGTGATCAAACATGGTGAATCAAAAATGTCGGACAGAAAGGACAGACAGCGAGCTCAGGCCGCGCCAATGTTGCGCACAAAGCCTTGTGCAGGCTGGGTGATGGCGGCGGGGTTGTGGGCCACGAAGTCCAGCATGCGGTCAATGCAGCCCTTGGCCTTGACGCGAATGGCTTCGTCCACCGTGATCTCGCCCGTGCCTTGCTCCAGGCAGGACAGCACACCCTGCAAGCTGTTCATGGCCATCCAAGGGCAGTGTGCGCAGCTCTTGCACGTCGCGCTGTTGCCGGCGGTCGGGGCTTCAATCAGAACCTTGTTGGGCGCCAGTTGGCGCATGCGGTGCAAGATGCCGTTGTCGGTCGCGACGATGAACTCGGGCGCGTCAGATTCAACCACAGCCTTGAGCAGTTGCGAGGTCGAGCCCACCACATCTGCCTGGGCGACCACGCTATCGGGCGACTCGGGGTGGACCAGCACCAACGCTTTGGGGTGATCCTTCTTGAGCAGATCCAGCTCCAACCCCTTGAATTCGTCGTGCACGATGCAGGCGCCGTTCCACATCAGCATGTCGGCACCGGTTTCCTTCTGGATGTAGTGACCCAGGTGGCGGTCAGGTGCCCACAGGATCTTCTCTCCCAGGTCTTTCAGGTGCTTGACGATGGACAGGGCACATGAGCTGGTTACCATCCAGTCGGCGCGGGCTTTGACCGCAGCACTGGTGTTGGCATAGACCACGACCTTGCGGTCGGGTTGGGCATCGCAGAACTTGGCGAAATCATCCGCCGCACAACCCAGGTCCAGCGAGCAAGTGGCGTCCAGATCAGGCATCAGCACGCGCTTGCCGGGGCTGAGGATCTTGGACGACTCGCCCATGAACTTCACACCAGCCACGATCAAGGTCTGGGCAGCGTGGTCGCGACCAAAGCGGGCCATCTCCAGCGAGTCGGACACGCAGCCGCCCGTCTCCATGGCCAAGTCTTGCAGATCGCCATCCACGTAATAGTGCGCCACGAGCACGGCGTTCTGCTCTTTGAGCAGGGCCTTGACGCGTGCCTTGGCGGCTTCTTTTTCATCGGCGCTGAGCGTGGGGGGCACCTTGGCCCAGGCGTGTGCCGTACAGGTCGCGCCACTGGCGTCCTGTCGGTCGTAGTCATAAGAGACGGGGGCGGTGGAGGTGGTGGAAGACATGGTCGCTACAGTCTACAAAGCCAGGCAATGGTGGGGGTGTAAAGGTGGGGGACACAAATGGGTTGGATGGTCAAGGCTGGTGGGCGCGTTGCTGGCGGCGTTGATCCCACATTCGCACCGCTTCGCAGGACAGCCAGACCGCGTAAAACGCAAAAATGATGTCGCTCAAGAAATGGCCCCCCTGCATCATGCGGCCGAGGCCAATGACCCCGCCGTAAACAATGCTGATCAACAGCCAGCGGCGGCGCCAGACAGGGCCACAGGTCAGCCCCAGGCTCATCAAGGCAAAGCCACCTGCGGCATGGCTGCTGACAAAACTCTTGTGGTGGGCCGGGTCATCCCCCCATTCAAAAGGACCATGGAAGGGCTCGGTGCCGCCCAGTTCGATCACCTGAACCGGGCGAGGGCGCCCCACCACATTCTTGAAGACGCCTTCAATCAACAAACCCGGACCAATCAAAGCTGATACCACGGCGACCACGGCCAGATGCCGCCAAGGGCCTTGGCAACGAACGGCCTGATCGGTTTGACCACGACGGTTCAGCCAAGATGCGATGAAGCCATTGAACGCCCAAAACAGCGCCAAGGCCAGCACCAGCGCGCGGCCGATCCAAGGCGTCCAGTTGTACAGCCACAGCACGATCGGGTCTTGCCGATGAACGAAGCCCAGTCCACTTTGATAGTAGTTGGCCGAGACCATCAGATCAATCTGCGGGAACTTGGCAAAAAGCGCCAGGCTGAAAAACAAGCCAGCCCAGATCAGACGGGTGTCCAGCTCCTGATCTGCTTCTTGGTGGGGTGGTCCGGCGCGTCGCAACTCAATTTTCCTGAGAGGGGCTATAGGGACTGTTGGCCCCGGTTTGCTCTTCATACGACTGTGCGTCATAACCCAGGAAGCCGCGCAGCAAGAACACATGCAACTCCACAGCCTGGTCCGGCGCCACCATCACCTTGACGGACTGCATGGGGCGCACATTGGCAAAGCGCTGCAACACCGCGTTGGGGTGTGCGTTGTCCGCCAAAAGCAGCACATCCTGTCCCACCTTGTTGGGCATGCTGTGCAGGAATTGATAGTGGTCCTGACGCAGGCCCTTGGGGTTCCAGGACAAGGTTTTGACCTGATGATCGCGCCAGTGGTAAGCGGCCTGAGTCAAGAGCAAGCGTTGATCGGCCAGCACAGGCAGGCCCTGTACGGTGGGTTCATCCAGAACGGAGGACAAGGTGCTGAAAGCCTCTTGCCAACCACGCATGCGCACCAGCACGTCCCAGCGCCCGTTGAGCTTGCCGCCGGTGATGTCATGCAGGTGCAGCACCAGAGACGTCAACAGCAGGTTGCTCACAATGGCCGCCACCAACCAGCGATTGGGCTTGGGCGTGGCAATGGGCACCAGTGGGGGGCTCAGGCGAGAGGCAATCAACATCGTCAGACCGACCATGGCCGGAGCGGCCCAGTTGACGTGGGCATCGGCATGGAGCGCTTGCACCACGGCGATCAACAGCAAGGGCACGGCGGTGGCCCACAGGAAGCGATAGGACGACACTGACGCAAAGTAGTAGGCCGAGTTCTTGGGGACCCCTGGGCGTCCATTTGCTGAGGGTGCCAGCGGCTTCGAATGGCCCTGGGCGCTGGCCTTCCATTGGCTGGGCGGCATCATCTGGCTGGACGCGGCCCATTGGCTGGCGGGCACCGTGTCGGCCACTTGTTGATAGGGCCGCTTGTAGAGCAACACGCCAGCCCACACGGCAATAGGGCCCAGCATCAGAACTTGTCCCAGCAGGAACACCACCGTGGGGACAATGCCGCCCGAGCGATTGCTTTGAGCTGTCAACTGTGCGGTGTGCTCAAAGGTGGGAAAGTGATGCTGGACGTTCCACCACACATTGGGTGCAACAATCAAAGCCGTGACAGCAATGGCCAACCACGGTCCCAGTCGGGCGATGCCGCGTTGAGGGCCATGCACGCCCCACAAGGTCCACACGGCCGTGAATGCAAAGGCCGCCATGGTGTATTTGTCCATGATGCCGACGCCACAAATCAGACCGACCAACGCCCATTGGCTCAAACGGTTGGTCAATTGCGCGCGCCATAAGGCCCACGAAGCCAGCGTCCAGCACAGAATCAAGGGGCCGTCGGTGCTCACGACCATGCCCATCAAGCCAACCATGGGCAAGGTCATGTACAAGCCGCCAGCCACCAGGCCAGTGCGCACGCCACCCGATGTGGGCCACAGAGCGCGTGCATAGCCCACCAGCGCCAGCGCGGTGGCGGGGTAGGTCAACATGCCCAGCGTCTTGACGCCCAGCACGCCCGATCCGAACAACTTGGTGCTCAACCAGATCAAGCCAGCGATGAAGGGTGGTTTGGAGTAGTAGCCCCAGTCCAAGTCGCGCGACCAATCCCAGTACTGAGACTCGTCAAAGAACAGCGAGATGCCGCTGAACTTGACGACCAGCAAACGGTAGGCCGTCAACAGCGCGGCAAAGGCCAGCAACTTGATGAAACGGGGCCCCCAGATACGCGGCCAGCGTTGCCCGGCGGGTTTAGGCGATGCAGCAGGAATAGAGGTGTTTGGCATGCTTGGATTCATGGACAACACTCAGGGGGCATGGTGCCAGGCTTGGTCCGTGGGCAACTCGGGCTTGTCGCTCGTGTGGTACGGGGCCACTTCGCCACGGTCGTAGTAGATGCGGATCAGCAATTCAGCCAGCACGCCCGTGGTCAGGAACTGCAAGCCACCGAGTACGCAGAAAAAGCCCAGCCACAGCAAGGGGCGGCCCCCAATGTTTTGCCCTAAGATCTTCAAAACGGCCAGGTAGCTCAAGATCAAGCCACCGATCATGCCGACACCCAGACCGACACCGCCAAAGAAGTGACCAGGGCGACCTGAAAAGCGCAGGAAGAAGTTCACGGCCAGCAAGTCCAGCACCACACGCAGGGTGCGAGAGATGCCGTATTTCGACTCGCCACGCGTGCGGGCATGGTGGCTGACCGGTATTTCAGACATGCGTGCAGGCGAAGTCACAGTGGCCATCCACGCGGGGATGAATCGGTGCATCTCGCCATACAGGCTCACGCGCTTGAGCACGCTGGCACGATAGGCCTTCAGGCTGCAGCCCAGATCCTGGAACTCCAGTTGGGTGATCTTGCGAATCAATCGATTGGCGATCTTGGACGGGATCTTGCGCAGGAACATGCCGTCCTGGCGATTCTGACGCCAGCCTGCCACCAGGTCCAAATCTTCCTTGAGCAGCTTGTCGACCAGCTTGGGAATGTCGATGGGGTCGTTTTGCAGGTCGCCATCCAGTGTCACGATGACATCGCCACGTGCCGCGTCAATGCCTGCCTGCATGGCGGCGGTTTGACGGAAGTTGCGCCACAAATGAATGGGGCGGACATGAGGGCCGCGCAGGTGCGCTTGCTCGTCCAGCGCCTTTTGTGTGCCATCGCGACTGCCGTCGTTGACGATGATGAGTTCCCACTCAAAAGGGTAGCGATCCAGGGCTTGATGGACGGCCGTCACGAAGGGCTCGACGTTGTCCACTTCGTTGTACATCGGGACAACGATGGAGAGGCGGTGTGCCGGGGTGTCAGTCATGCGATCGCTTTCAAAACATCAATTCGGAGAGACGCGGGTGCGCGGGCCCATGAGCCCGCTCAGCGCCGAGGCGCCCAGTCCAGCCAGGACGGCGCAAATCAGGAAACACACATGCAAGGCCAGCGCGGCGCTGACGGCTTGTGCCAAAACAGGAGAGCCAGAAGGCAGACGGGCGGCCATGCCAGCCCAAACGCCAGCTTCATAAGTGCCAAAGCCAGCCGGGCCTTGCAGGGGCACCACCGCGGCCAGTTCACCCCCCAGCGCGCCAGCCCAGGATTGAGTCCAACTGGCATGGGTGATAGCCGAGAGCAAGCATGCGCCCGCGCTGAGTTTGAGGCACCAGTTGGCAGCCGTCAGCCCCCAGGCCAAAGGATGGTGGTGGGCCTTCTCGGTCATGGCGGCGCGAACACGAGACAACACGGAGTGCAGATGCGGGGTGTCAGGGATGCGCGGCAAGGCCCAGTTGATGACCCACCAACCCAGTCCGGCAAGGGCCAACCCAGCCAAGCGCCAGGACAGATCCAACCCTGGCCAGACCATCAGGCCCAAAAGCAACAGCACAGCGAGATCCTGAATGCGCATCCACAGCAGACAGGCGATGGCGCGACTGACGGGCATGCCCAATTCACGCGAGGCCAGCCAGGGAAAGCTCAACTCGCCTGCACGCATCGGCAGCAAATTCACGGCGGCGTTGTGCATCAGGATGACGCGCAGCGAGTCCGTGCGCAGTCCCAACCATTTGCGCGGGGCGGGGCCCATGGCGTCCAGATCCATCACAACTTGCAGGCGTGCCGCGCGCAGGCCATAGCTGCCCAGCAGGCCGCAGAGCGTGAGCAGCCAAATGGTCGGCGTAGGGTGGCCAAAGGCTTCAATCACCTGGTCTACCGGCGTCTTGTGCAACAGCAAGGCCAGCAGGCCGATGCCGAATGTCCACGCCGCAACCAGCTTCAGGCGTTTGCGCCAAAGCGATGGGATGTTTTCGGTGCTCAGGTCAGTTGACGTGGTCACAAAAATGGGTGGCGTGTTGAAAAAGAACCGTGCGGGACAACCCGCTATTGTCCCGCATCTTTGAGCTCGGAGTCAGTGCTGGGGAATTTGGCTCGTCCAACGAAAAGGGCGCACCGGTGGTGCGCCCCAAAGCTCAGGTCGGTGATCCGATCACCGAGAGTTCATTGAGCCCCTTCGCGGAACAACACGACGCTGACGGTTTCAAACAAAACCAGCAGGTCCAGGAACAGCGAGTTGTTCTTGACGTAGTACAGATCGTACTGGTGCTTGTGCAGCGCGTCTTCCACCGAGGCACCGTAGGCGTAGCGCACTTGAGCCCAGCCGGTCACACCGGGCTTGACGCTGTGGCGGATGTCGTAATAAGGGATTTGCTCGCGCAACTGGGCCACAAATGTGGGGCGTTCAGGGCGGGGACCCACCATGCTCATTTCGCCCTTGAGCACGCTGATCAACTGTGGCAACTCGTCAATCCGAGTCTTGCGGATGAACGCACCTACACGCGTCACACGAGAGTCGTTCTTGGATGCCCACACAGCCACGCCGTCCTTCTCGGCGTCGGTGCGCATGCTGCGGAACTTCAGGCACATGAAGGTGCGACCGGCCAAACCCACGCGCTCTTGGCGGTAGATCACCGGGCCCTTGCTTTCCAGCTTGATGGCCAGTATGGTCAGCAGCATCACAGGGGAGGCCAGTAACAGCAGGAAGGCCGAAGACGCCAGATCAAAGATACGTTTTATGACAATTCGGGTGCGGTGCTGAACAAAACCGCGACCATAGACCAACCAACTGGCCTTCAGGCTATCGATGGGCACTTCACCTGTGGTTTGCTCATAAAAGTCAGCCAAGTCCATCACAGGCACGCCCTGGATACGGGCCGACAGCAACTGGTCCATCGGAACATTGCCGCCGCGCTGTTCTTTGACTGCAACGATGATCTGGTTGACGTCGTTGCGTTGAACGATGTCTTGAATGTTCAGTGCGCGCGGGAAGATGTGAAAGCGCTTGTCATCGGCTGCGATGGTGCTCTCACCCGCTGGGTAAAAGCCCACCACGGCATGGCTGCGCAGGCGGCGTGAACGCAGGTCCGCAGCGACAGATTGAGCCTCGTTGCCGGTGCCGATGATCAGAACACGCTGTTGCACTAAAGCGCCGCGCCAGGCGGACAGCAGCAGACCACGCACCAGGATCAAGCCGACGACCAAGTAAGCCACAGCGAAACCCATCAACTGATGGGCGCGATCGCCTTCGACCTCGGTTTTGACGGCCAATTGATAGGCAATGGGGGCGGCCAGCAAGCAGCCCAAAACAGCGCGCCCCAGCTTTTCTTTGGTGGTTTTGCGTTGCGCACCTTCGCGATACACGCCCACCAAACCGCAATGCAGGGGAATCAGCAGGGCGAACCCCAGACCCGAACGCAATGCGGACGCAAAGCCGAACTCAGTCGAGCCCGACAAGTGAACCAAAGTCAGCGTGCCCAAGACAACAGCCAAGAAGCTGGTCAGGCTGTCTGCCAGCAGTTCGGCCAGGGTGGCCAAGGAAATGTGATGCTGAAAAACCCGGAGCATGATTGCCTCTCAACTTGGGAGGGGAGCGGGAAAACACTGATTTGCCCGCACCAACCGGTAAACTTTTGTAATAGCCCCATTGTCAGCGTCAAGGTGAATTCGTAACACCCTGTATTTATGGGGGAGGGCCCTAACCTTGGGGGGGAACCGTGCATATTCCTAAGAATATGGCGCGTTTGGCGCCACACCGAGTGGTTGCTTAAACTCAAAAATGAGTTTTGCCTGGTGGGATCGCTGCAGGGCTAAATTGAGATTTGGCCCAGTTGGCCAAATGCTCGGCCACGCGATTGGCCGACAGACCATCCCAGAATTTCGGCAAACGTCCTTTCTTGCCGCCACCGCGAAGAATTTCTGCGACGGCGCGTGAAATCAGGCTGGCATTGCGTCCCACCGCAATATTAGAGCCTTGCTCCACGGTGATTCGCCGTTCCGTGAAATTGTGCAAGGTCAGGCAAGGTACGCCCAAAATGGTGGATTCTTCTTGCAACGTGCATGAGTCGGTTAGGACGCAGGCCGCCGTGCCAATTAACCCAATCATTTTGAAATAGGGAATGGCGGGCAGCATGATCACTTGTCCATCACTTTGAGCCTTGACCAGATCGGGATGATTGATCAGGGTTCGGACATGGTCAGACGCCACCCAGATGAGGGGCATGTCTCGGCTGATACTTTGCAGGACATGCGCGAGTTCTTCCAGTCGACCGCTGTCTTTGGCAATGCCGCGGCCCTCCAGATAAATCAGGCCATAACCGTGCTTGTTCTTAAGGAAGTCGGTGTTTTGGCTGAACTGGCGCAAGGTGTACTTGGGCGGAGAGGCTTGCGGCAGCATGTTGCGGATGGTGTCCATCAGCACATTGCCCACAAACTGAATCCGATCCGCGGGAATGCCTTCGCGCGCAAGGTTGTCGTGCGCAACCCATTCTGAGGTCAACAACAAATCGGCCATGTGGTCACACATCATGGCGTTGACTTCTTGAGGACGACTGCGGTCAAAACTGCGCAGACCCGCTTCGAGATGAATCAGGCGAATGCCCAGGCGTTGAGCCGCCAGGCTGGCTGCCATGGCCACGTCATCACCTGCTTGCACGATGACCGCAAAGGGGCGGTACTCGCTCAGCAGATGATCCAGTTGGCGCAGACCGTCGGCCAGCATGTTCACTGGAGAGCCTGCAGGCAAACTCAAACGGAAGTGAGGCCCTTTCAAGCCCATGTGTTCCATCCAGTCACCAGTCAGTTCAAAGTAACCCGGGCTGTCGACCTGCAACAGCTTCAATGCGGGTAAGCCTGAGCGGTTGGCAAATGCCTGTTGCAAGGCGGCGGCACGCACCGCGCCCGACATCGAGCCCGATACCAGCAAGAAAAAGGGTTCGGCATGGCCGACGTCACCTTGGACGGTGTAGTGGCTGACCGACGGAGAGGCCGGCGGCGATGGCGACTGAAACGGCTCCACGCTGTGCGTCAGGGTGGGGATCTGATATGCCGGGGCGCTGTGGGAGGGCTGTGGCGCAAATGCCGGGCTGGACGCCACTGCGGGCGCATGAGCAGGCAGGGCTTCACCGATCTCCGCCCGTATCTCCATGGCAATGCGGGCCACGGCAGATGCGGTGATCTCTGAGCCGCCAGCCAGGAAGGTGGACAGCAACACCCGATTGCACAACAGGTTGATGCGCCGAGGGGTGCCGGATGTCCACTGGTAGATCTCGTCAAAAGACTCGTCATCGAACTTGGGGTGATCCCCCTTCCAGCCGACTTTGGTCAGGCGATGTTCGATGTAGCGACGCGTCTCCTCTCGGTCCATGGGGCCGAGGTGATAGGACGCGATCACACGTTGACGCAATTGCTCCAGACTGCGAGACAGCAGCATCTCGCGCAGCTCGGGTTGACCGATCAAGAAGCTTTGCAGCAGCGCCTGGTTGCCGAACTGGAAGTTCGACAGCATCCGCAACTCCTCAATGGCGTCACGACTCAGGTTCTGGGCTTCATCGACAATCAGGACGGCCCGCTTCTTCTGTGTGGCCAGCAACGTCAGGTAGGCTTCCAGAGTGGCAATCAATTCCGCTTTGGTGTTGCCATTGAGCGGAATGCCGAAAGCCGTGATGGCCGAGCGCAACAGGTCACCTGCTTCCAGTTGGGTGCTCACCAATTGAGCCGCGACAACTTTCTCGGTGTCAATGTCGCTGAGCAGCGTCCGCACCAGCGTGGTCTTGCCTGCTCCAATTTCACCGGTGACCACGATGAAACCTTCAGCCTGGTACAGGCCGAACTTCAGATAAGACAGCGCGCTGCTGTGCCCCTTGCTGTCAAAGTAGAAGCCGGGATCAGGGTTGAGCAGGAACGGGGGGCTGGTGAAGCCGAAATAGGTTTCGTACATCCGACTTAGAACTTGTAGTCCAGGCCAGCAAACAATGCGCTTTCAGCGCTGTCGCCGTAATTCGTTGTGTGGACGATTCTGCGGCGCAATCCCAACGTGGCAGCCGCGGAGGGTGACAGATCGGTGATCAGGGCGCCACGCCAGGAGAATTCTCGACCGAACACGTAAGGCTGCGCCGCTGGAGTTTGATGTGAACGGGTCCACCTCAAAGCATTGGAGAGCCGCCATGTTGGTGCTAACTGGTGCATCCAGTCTCCCGAAAAGAAATAATCTCGGGTGGTCGATGCCGTCGACAGCAGTGATTGGGCTTGGGTGAGAGGGGTTGAGTCGACGCGGCCAGCAGCAAATGTGTAGACGTCCCGACGGCCGATCAGCGCCATGCGTCCCGACGCCTCCTGACGCAGTTGAGCTGTCAGGTTGTAGATTTCTCGGGCATTGGACAGTTGTGAGGGGGGGCCAAGCTTGGTCAAAAAATCATTGATGGCTTTGGCTCGGTCGGCCGGATCGGGGATGGTTGCCGTCAGTGTCTGATCCAGTGAACTGGCAGACATTGAACCTGCTGAGGCTGCATACGTTGTCGGGTGTCGACTAAAGGATGCACTGAATGCCAACCAGGTCATGCGATGGCTGGCATCCACTTGCCAGGCTTTGCCAAAGAACCGGTTTTCGACTTGCGCACTCAGGCTGGTCCGTTCTTGTGGACGCCAGTTGAAACTCCAGCCGTAGACTCGGTCACGATATCGCTCAAGCAAGACATCGGTGGCTTCTCGGCCAGCCAAAATGCCCAATTCCAATTCAGAGAAAACGGCGTAAATGCCCTTGGCCAATCCCGTTGACTGCTTCAGAACTGGGTCATGTTGGTCGGCCAGCGAGGTGTCTTGATGCTTGAAGCTCAACTCGTAGCCCAGCGGTGTGGCTTGCTGGGCCAGTGACGCCGATCCCGTGGTCACGGTCGTATCTGGGCGAGGGGCCAAGCTACTGGATTGCTGCGTGGATTGCACCAGTGCGCGATCAAGCTTGCCCTTCAGCTGAGTGCTGGCACCGATCTGCTTGTCCAGATAAGGTGCTAAGTGCCATTCCGTGGTGGTGTATTCGTTGTTGGGGCCCGTATTGCTGCCACCACTCGATACGAATTGCGCAGGAACTTGCTTGGATGTCCAGCCAGCCTCCAGGCCCACGCCGGCTTCGCGCGACAAGAGTTGGGCCAACAGGCTGCCATTGGGCACGACCTGATTGTCTTGTGTGCCCCGGGCATATTGGTAGGCATCTAGATGGACTGTGCCATCGACCAGCAGGTTGGCGCCGTGGGCTGCGACCAGTAAACCGGGCGAGATCACGGTGATCAGTTCATGGCTGCTGCCTTGCCAGCTGGGTGTGCCTTGTATGTTGGTCTGTTTCACGGCCGAGCTGGTGACGCTCAGCGTGGGCTGAATGGCGAGGGTTTCTGCGATAGAAGGGCCCGACGAACAAAGTCCTGCGACCAGCAAGGCGCAGGCCAAACGGCTTAAACCGGGGCGTAAACCATCACGGGGCGTAATAGCCATAAGCTTCGCTCCCTTTCGGGCCCAGATATTTGTTCAGCATGGCAAGAACAACGGGGTGTTCCTCGACCGTGGCAAACGCTTGTTTGATAGCAGGCAGAGGAGTCTTTCCTGCTTCGACCACCATGATCACCTGACCCATGTGGGACGCCATGAC
>JAGWTE010000241.1 GCA_028869095.1 Burkholderiales bacterium | reverse complement strand
CCCTTCCAGGCGTTCCAGACCTTGGGGCTGGTGCCGCGGATGTCGGCCACGGTCAGCAGGTACAACGCGGTGAGGTTGCGCTCGTTGCCTACCTTTTGGGCAAAGGCCTGGATGACGTCGGGGTCGGACAGGTCTTCTTTCTGGGCGACCTTGGACATGGTGAGGTGACCGGCTACCAAGAACTCGGCCAGCTTGGCGTCTTCGCCGGTGACGCCGTGGTCTTTGCAAAAACGACGGACTTCGACGGCGCCCAGCTCGGAGTGGTCGCCGCCACGGCCTTTGGCCACGTCATGAAAGAGCGCGCCGATGTAGAGCAGCCAGGGCTTGTCCCATTCCGACGCCAATTGCGTGCAAAAAGGATATTCGTGGGCGTGCTCGGGGATGAAAAAGCGGCGCACATTGCGCACCACCATCAAGATGTGCTGGTCCACGGTGTAGACGTGGAACAGGTCGTGCTGCATTTGCCCGACGATGCGGCGGAAGACCCACAGGTAGCGGCCCAGCACCGAGGTCTGGTTCATCAGGCGGATGACACGGGTCAGGCCTTGGGGGGCCTTGAGGATGGCCATGAAGGTCTGACGGTTGACCGGGTCGCGGCGGAAGGCGCTGTCCATCACTTCGCGGGCGTTGTACAGGGCGCGCAGGGTGCGGGCAGACAGGCCCTTGAGCGTGTTGTCTGTCTGGAAGGTCAGGAAGGTGTCCAGGATGGCATGGGGATCACGCTGGTACAGATCGTCGCTGACCACCTCCAGCACGCCGCCCCGGTCCAGGAATCGCTCGTTGATGACGCGCATGGGCGCGTTTTGCGAGCCGTGCACCCGCTCTTCGATGTTGAGGATCAGGATCTGGTTGAGCTGGGTCACCGCCTTGGCCGCCCAGTAGTAGCGGCGCATCAGCATTTCGCTGGCGCGCAGGGCGGGGGTGTTGGTGTAGCCAAAGGTCTCGGCGACGGCGTTTTGCAGGTCGAAGACCAGGCGGTCTTCGCGGCGGCCTGCGACTTGGTGCAGGCGTGCGCGGATCAGTTTGAGGACGCCCTCGTTGCGTTGCAACTGGCGCGCTTCAAATGCGGTCAGCAGGCCTTTTTGGGCCAGTTCGTGCCAGGTTTTGCCCAGGTTGGCGGCGCGGGCCAGCCACAGCACCACCTGCAAGTCGCGCAGGCCGCCCGGGCTTTCTTTGCAATTGGGCTCCAGCGAGTAGGGCGTGTCTTCGTACTTGGTGTGACGGTGGCGCATTTCCAGCAGCTTGGCTGTCAGGAAGTCTTGTGCGTCCATCTTCTGGGCGGTCACATGCATCAACTCGGTAAACCGAGGTTTGGAGCCGCACAGAAAGCGCGCCTCCAGCAGCGAGGTTTGAATGGTCACGTCGCCTGCGGCTTCCTGCCCGCACTCTTGCACGGTGCGCACGCTGGAGCCGATTTCCAGGCCGATGTCCCAGCAGGCGCTGATGAAACCCTCGACCGCAGAAATCGCCGTGTCATCCCCACTGTCGGCCAGGCTCTGGGGGACGAGGATCAAGACGTCGATGTCGGAGTGGGGGAACAACTCGCCTCGGCCATAGCCGCCGACGGCCACCAAGGCGGCGCCTTTGGGCAGCTGATGGGCCAGCCACAGATCGTGCAAAGTCCGGTCGACCAATTTGGCCAGATGCCCCAGCAATCGGCTGGCCGACGAGGTGGTTGGACGGCTTTGGGCAAACTGGTCAAGCAAAGCCGTTTTGGCTTGGCGGAACTGGGCGCGGTGGGCGGCGATGTCGATCGTCATGTCGGACTGGTGGCCTTGTCAGCCTGAATGCAGGCTTGAAAGAGAACAGCCCTGAGCGAGGTGTGTCGCGCCAGGGCTGGATCAGGTCAAACTCAGGCTTGAGCTTGCAAGATGAAGTCGGGGATCGGCGGGCTGCCGGCTGACAGGGTCAACACCTCGTAGCCAGTCTCGGTGACCAGGATGGTGTGTTCCCACTGGGCCGACAAGGAGCGGTCTTTGGTCACGATGGTCCAGCCATCGCCCAGGGACTTGATGTCCTTTTTGCCCGCGTTGATCATGGGCTCGATGGTGAAGATCATGCCGGGCTTGAGTTCTTCCAGCGTGCCGGGGCGGCCGTAGTGCAGCACTTGGGGCTCTTCGTGGAACTTCAAGCCGATGCCGTGGCCGCAGAACTCGCGCACCACCGAGAAGCCATTGCTCTCGGCAAAGGTCTGGATGGCGTGGCCGATGTCGCCCAGGCGTGCGCCGGGTTTGACCTTGGCAATGCCCTTCCACATGGCGTCGTAGGTGAAGGCGCACAGGCGCTTGGCGGCAATGGAGCCGTTGCCCACGATGAACATGCGGCTGGTGTCGCCGTGCCAGCCATTTTTGATGACCGTGATGTCCAGGTTGACGATGTCGCCGTCCTTGAGGGGGCGGTCATTGGGGACGCCGTGGCAGACCTGATGGTTGATCGAGGTACAGATCGACTTGGGGTAGGGGGTATGGCCGCCGGGGGCGTAGTTCAGCGGGGCGGGGACGCAGCCTTGTTCGTTGACCATGTAGTCATGGCAGAGCTTGTCCAGCTCTTCGGTGGTGACACCGGGTTTGACGAATGGGGTGATGTAGTCCAGCACCTCAGAGGCCAGACGGCCAGCGACGCGCATGGCGTCGATGTCGGCGCCTGATTTGATGGTGATGCTCATAGACCGGAATTATCCGCAATTGTTGTGGGCTATGCCGCGTGCAGGGAAATTGGTTTCGTTGCAGTTTTTCGGCGTTTGGGGTCTGAGCCCGGTAAAATTCGCGTTTTTCCTGATGACCGCAGGCTCCACACGTGACCGACCGCACCCCCTCCGTGATGTCCACTTTGATGCACTTTGAGGGCGGCAACGCCCTGGCTCCTCACCAAGTCCAGGCTCTGCTGCCCAAGTTGCAAGCCATCAACCCCAAGATTTCGGGCGTGCATGCGCGCTTCGTGCACTGGGTGGGGATGGACAAGTCGCTCGATCACGCTGAGCTGGATAAGCTGGCCGCCTTGCTGACTTATGGCGATGCCTATGAGGGCCCCGCTGATGGCGATCTGATTGTGGTGGCCCCCCGTCTGGGCACCGTGTCGCCCTGGGCTTCGAAGGCGACAGACATCGCCCACAACTGCGGCCTGGCCATTCGCCGTGTTGAGCGCGTGACCGAGTTCCGTCTGACCGTCAAAGCTGGCCTGATCGGGACCTTGACCGGTGGCGCCAAGCCCTTGTCGGCCGAAGACTTGCAAGCCTGCGCGGCCCTGTTGCACGACCGCATGACCGAAAGCGTGCTGCTGTCGCGCATTGAGGCTCGCCATCTGTTTGACGAGCAAGTGGGCCAGCCCATGGCGCACGTGGACGTGCTGGGCCAAGGCCGCAAGGCGCTGGACGAAGCCAACGTGACCTTTGGTCTGGCTTTGTCGGATGATGAAATTGAGTACCTGGTCAATGCCTTCACTGGCTTGAAGCGCAACCCGACCGACGTCGAGTTGATGATGTTTGCCCAGGCCAACAGCGAACACTGCCGCCACAAGATCTTCAACGCCCAGTTCACGATTGATGGCCAGGCGCAAGATTTGTCCATGTTCGGCATGATCCGCAACACGGAAAAGCTGAACCCGCAGCACACCGTG
>JAGWTE010000031.1 GCA_028869095.1 Burkholderiales bacterium | reverse complement strand
GTTCAAATCCGGCCCCCGCAACCAATATAGAAAAAAGGCCCTTCTCTGAAGGGCCTTTTTTGCGTTCAACCCGTCACTGCGACGACCTCTGTCAAGAGGGGCTGCCCGCTTTGGGTTGGCTCAACTGTTCCCGCACGACTGCTGCGTTCTGCGCGCAGGTTTGCCGGAAGCTTTCACTGATCCGACCATCCTTGCTGGCCAGGTCCCAAAAATGGACTGCAGCCTCTGCCGCAAACTGCCATGCTGCTTGTTCTGACGGCAGCGGCAGCGATGGCGCAAAAGTGCGAGGGGGCAACTCAACGCCTCGAAGCGGTGCGTAAGCCATCGGCAGCATGTCATACACCGGTGCAAGCTGCAGGCCGGGCACAAATGACAAGTTGCCGTCATGCATGTCTGAATTAGCAATGAGTTGGCCAAAGTGCCACAGTCTTTGGATGGCGGTTTGGCTGACCTCATCAATCAGCCCCTTTTTTAACAAGGCTGCAGCCCCAACTGGCCATGGTTTTCCAGCCAGGCCAAAGAACGCCGAATTCAATGAAGCCCATGAGCACACAGCCGATCGCCCCTGCAGACCATGGCGATCAAAGCGTTCAACCTCCAGGAGCGTGCGCCCGCCCATTTGGTAGACACGACTGCGTGACGCCTCGATTTGCAGTAGTTGCCCAACCGTTTGCAAGGCCAAGTGTTCACAGATCAGCAAGTCAGCCCATCGCCTTGTACCTGGTGAACCATCTGAACCGGAGAACTTCACAAGCACATGCACAGGCGCACCGTTGACGAGACGACGCGCGAGGAACTTGGGAAATTCGCCCCCTGCTGAAGACCCGGCTACCCCTTGCGCCATCGCGTTGTCTGCACAAGCCAAATAAGCAGATTGCACTTGCTCATCGTGTAAAAACGCCAATGCTTGCTGTGATTGCTCAAGCCATTGCCGATAGGCAGGCTCGCCCAGTATGTAGTTGCCCGGTTGGTCATGCCCAAGCAATGAGAGCGCATGCAAGACATCGTCCTCAGACCAAAGTCGAGGATCCTCACTCACCTGCAACAAGTTGGCATGGTGGCGTGCAAAGTGCCTGCCCAGGAAGCCTTGGGGGCGCATGTCCTCCAAAGGATAAGGCAGCCCCTCAAACCAGCCATCCTGCATCGCCTCTTCAAGTGGCCAATCAAACGGCTGGAGAAAATCCAAGGCGCAACCTGCAGGGTACGTGAGATGCAGCAAACCAACTTCGTGTCCACGACCTTCGCGATCGATTTTGTACAGCGACAAAGGCGTCATGCTGCCCCGCAATGGGCGACGGGCCGCATAAGCAGTCCTACGGGCTTTTCCACGTGAGATGACCTCGGGCCCAAGCGCTTGAACTGCCCGCATCAGCGTGGCACGGCTGATTTTCATGCGATCAACCAATTGCTTGGCGGGCAACCGATGCCAAGTTCTCAGCACCATCAGGAGGTCTTGTGGCGTTGGCATGAAACAATCGTCAGACAGGATTGAAGTGCAATTTCCTCTTAGGTTACGGCAATTTCAAAAAAAACGAAACGATTCTTGAAACGATTTTCGGAATTCATTCAGGGTGTTGGAGACCGGCCTATAGCTCAAGGGCTCATAACCCAAAGGTCGTTGGTTCAAATCCGGTCCCCGCAACCAATCCGTCAAGTACGCCGAAATGGGCTTGGCTTTTTTCGCTTGGCTGGCAAAGACCGATACAGAGCAGGATCGAACCTGACGCGTTGCGTCATGAGTTCTTCACCGTCGATGCGCTCTGCCAAACTCTGAATATCGCGCGCTGTCACCCCGGCTTGCGCGAAATGCGTCTGCCATTGGTTCACCACCTCAATGACTCGTGCCACTTCGCCAGCGGCCTCCGCTTGGCGCAAGCCAAACGCCTCGCATTGCGACATCGCGTTGCCAAGCGTCGAGTCGCGCCCCTGATTGCCACAGATGAACTCCTGATAACCCTGCCCCGAGTTGGTCGGCAAAACATCGTAGGCCGGAGCCAACTTCATGCGGCCATTTGCCAATGGGTTGACGATCAGCAGGGAATGATTCTTTTCATGATCGTCCGTGTTGTCCATCAGGATGTTGAAGACCATTCGGCGAAACAGTTCGCGCGCATCCCGCTGATTGGCGTCGTCCTGAGTGATGCCAACGCGTCGGAGAATGCGCGCCAGTTCGGGGTACCCCATTTCAGGCTCATCGCCTGAGGCGGTGGCGGCGCGGATGGCCGTGCCTGCTGAGATGCTGTGAATCCGCCGCTTCTGTTCGCGATCGAATCGCCGGATCGCGATGGCGTTTTCAGCAGCCAGACGGATCACCTGCGTCTCAGCCACCGTGATGCCGGCTTGTTTGGCCAGCGTCATCGTTGCGTGCTCCACGAGCGGGTTGTCGATGGGCTCGTTGTTGAAAAATTTGATGACCCATGGCTCGCCCCCGATGTCGATCAGGGCCTTGGGCTTGGCGCCACCAAGGGGGCTACCGCCCCCGGCAATGATCTTGGCTTCCACCTCCGTGATGGGCTCGGAGTCGCGAATCTTCGCGGCCACCTCGCTGAGCTTTTGGGCATCCTGGAGTCTGGGCAAGGCACTCGATTCGCGAGGGCGATACGTGCTGGACGAGGTCGACACGCCGAGCGCGCCAAATCGGTCATCTCCGGCGTAGTACAGGTACTCCATCAAGGACAAGCGCTTGGGCTTGTCCACGAATCGAATGACTTTCTCACCCCAGCGGTCCGGCCTCGCGTCATCGACGGCCCCCACTGCACGCTGCGTGTCTGACGCGAGGCGACCGAGCGGCATGAATTCGTTGTCGATGAGCGGAAGATCTTCACTCAATGCGAACCCATGGTTCAACCACGCTTGACCATAATGAAGCGAAACACCCTTCCCGGATGCGACCAACTTCAGCTCACCCACATAGCGAGGCTCGGCGGGGTCCCCCAGGTACCAAAGATACAGTTCGTCCAAACGCATCTTCAGTCTTTCACTTCGTTGGCTTTGCTCGCGTCACCCACTGCGCGCAAGCGCGCCTCCATGGAAGCTTGAGCACGCGAGCGCCCCAACTCAAGCGCGGCACGGACATCCAATTCAAGCGCCCCGTGGTCGTGCTCAGGAGAGGCGATCTTGCCGAGCTCTCCGTCACGCTGAATGAGCCACAGTGCGGTGGCGACGATGCCAATGCCAACGGACGGATCACCGGATTCGAGGCGTTGGAGTGTGGGCACGGTGACGCCCAGGCGCTTGGCCCAAGACCTCAGGGACTCTTTGCGGCGCAAGCGCGCGACAGCGAGATCGGCCCCCAACTTTTCGATGGCCGCAGCCGTGGCAGGAGGGAGTTGAAGAAGAGCGCGAGTAGTCTTCGGCATGATCATAGAGTATGACAATTACCAACTTATTGTCAACATCTATGATTACAAAAAACCAGTCATCCGGCAATGCTAGAACCTGACGCGTTGCGTCACGCCAGCTTGCGCAAAACCAGACTTCTTTTCGTCACATAAAAAATGGCATGATCAACGCATGTTGCGGTGCAGCATGCGCAGGTAACAGTCCACAGGCTTAGGGGTATTCAGTCAGGTCGACTGCTGGTCCACACGCAATCCGCTGCGTCGCAGTTCCTTTTGCCCCTTCTTGGAGAAACCATGCCTGTGTCCCTTCCGTCAATGACGATTTCGCGCCCCCCGCGCGCTGCGGCCGCCCATTCCCTGGTCGCCCTGTTGCTGATGCTGCGCGCCGCCACCGCCTGCGCCGGCCAGGCCTTGCCGCCACTCGGTGCCAACGCAACGCAGACTTCCGTGTCAGGCTTGTCATCGGGCGCCTTCATGGCGGTGCAACTTCAGGTGGCCTATTCCAAGACCGTGGTCGGCGCAGGGGTCGTGGCGGGCGGCCCCTACTATTGCGCGGCCAACAACATGCTGTACACCGGCATTTGCATGGGCCAAGTGCCGTTTGTGCCACCCAATGCCTCGCTGATGGCTGCAGCCGCCAAAGGCTTTGCCAAAGCCAAGAGCATCGACAGCCTCAGCAACCTGGCGTCGCGCAAGGTCTATGTCTTCAGTGGCACCGATGACAGCATCGTGCGCCAACAGGCGGTGGATGCCACGGTTCAGTTTTTTCAGGGGGTGGGCGTGCCCAACACCAACCTGAAGTACGTCAACACCTTGCCAGCGGGTCATGCCCTCATCACCACCCACTACGGCAATGATTGCGCAGCCAATGCGGCGCCCTACATCAGCCATTGCAGCGTCAACAGCCAAGGCTACGACCAGGCCGGCGATCTGCTGCAACACATCTACAGCCCGACCCGCTCAATCCCAAGGCCGCGCAAGCCACCGGGCAGCTGATCGAATTTGACCAGACGCCGTTCACCAAGTCAGCCGCCAGTTCGCTGGCAGACACAGGTTTCGTTTACGTGCCCACAGTCTGCACGCAAGCCAATGCCCACTGCAAAGTGCATGTGGCCATCCATGGCTGCGGGCAATCTGCCCAGTCAGTGGGCGACAAGTTCGTCACCGATACCGGCTACAACGAGTGGGCCGACACCAACCAGTTGCTGATCTTGTACCCGCAGGTGAACAAGTCCGTGATCCCCTACAACCCTTCTGGATGCTGGGACTGGTGGGGCTACACCGGCGCGGACTACGCCACCAAGAGCAGCGTGCAGATGAAGGCCATCTTGGGCATGGTCAAACGCTTGACGCAAACGCGCTGAACAGCATCACGCTGGATCAAAGCAATTGAGCAAGGCGCCTGCTGGCGGTTCCACCGACTCCAGCGGCAGCCTGGCCAAACGATGTGCAGCATCGCGCCGCATGCCCAGGCCCAGCAGGATTTGATAGACAACCTCTTCCGGGAAGTCTTCTGGCTGGGGCAGGTTAAGCGCCATCGAACACAACGCTGCGTGAGCGGTGCCCAGCACCAGGGTGAGGGCGGCGGGCAAGCTATTCACATGAAAGCGCCCTGCCGCCACCCCGGCCTCAATGTCGCGGGGCACGTAGTTCATGGCCAAGCTGTTACCCACCGCGCGCTCGATCCCGACGCGGGCAACGAATCGCGCAAACAAGCGGTGCTGTTGCGCCGTGTGCAGCACCATGCGCAGGCCCAGGGCCATGCGTTCAGCCGGGTCATCGTGCTGCGTCACCACCGTGTCAACCAGGACCAGCAATTCGTTGCCCAACTCCTCTAAGACCGCGGCCATCAACTCTTCATTGGTCTCGAAGTAGTTGTAGAACGACCCCCGCGAAACCTGCGCCTGTTCGGCCACGTCCTTGATGTCGGTGGCATCCACGCCCTTGCGGGCAAACACATGCAGGGCACTTTCAATCAGGCGGCGTCGCATGCGCTCTCGGCGCTCCGCCCCGACCCGGGTGCGGTGGTCTTCTTCTGTCATAGGGTGGCCATTCAAGGAATCACAAATGGGTTGCCGACGAATCATCGACAGCGGTGATTATGAAACCGGGCCATCGTGGTCACCGCCCTCCTGGTGTCGGAAGGTATACGCACTCAAACCTTGTCGAAGCGATGCAGCATCACCGCTGGCTCGCCAATGCACGACCAAGCCCAGGCGGGGGTCTTGTTCGGCTTGGCATGACACCAGGGTCACGTGCGCCGCACTTGCCTCTGCGCGCACCACCGATTCCAACTCCAACAAGCTCAAAGCCGGCTTGTAGATCTTGCCAATCGCGGTGGTGGGCAAGGTCGGCAGCACCTGCACTTGCTTGGGCCATGCCGCGCGTTCAGCAATGGTGCGCTGCGCATGTGCCATGAGCTCGTCCGATTCAGCGGCAATGCCTGGCCGCAGTTGCACATACACAGTGGGCACTTCGCCAGCATGAGGGTCGGGGCGCCCCACCGCTGCCGCCAAGGCGACGGCCGGGTGCTGGTGCATGGCCTCTTCGATCATCTTGGGGTCGATGTTGTGCCCGCCGCGAATGATGAGCTCCTTTTTGCGACCCGTGAGCCAGAAGTACCCCTCGGCATCCATGCGCCCCAAATCGCCCGTGTTCAACCACAAGCGCGCCTGGCTGCGTGATTCGGTGATCTCGATCCACAAACCCTTGTTATGGGCCGGATTGAGGTAGCCCTTGAACAGATTCGGCCCCTGGATCACGATGACGCCGACCTCATCCACGGCCGCATCACGCACATAGCGGCCTTGATCGTCCAGGAGCACGGTCTTCATGCTTTGCCACGGCAGGCGAACCCCGATGGAGCCGATGCGCGTTTCACCGCAAGGCGGATTGATGCTGGACACACAGCCCCCTTCCGTCAGGCCATATCCCTCCAGAATCTTGACGCCGGTTTCTTGCTCGAAGCGCTTGAACAATTCCACCGGCATGGGCGCGGCACCACACACCCCATAGCGCAACGCACTCAAATCCTGCCCCTTCGGAGGGTTCAACAGCAAGGCCGAATACACCGTTGGCACACCTGAAAAGAAGATGAAGCGATGGTGTGCGGCCATGTCCCAGAACTGCTGCAACAGGCCTGGCGCACGGTAGCCTTGCGGGGTGCCCAACACCACATGCGCCCCGGCTGCCCACGGGGTCAGTCCCGTCCCGATCTGCGCATTCACATGAAACAGCGGCAAGCCGCAGAACATCGTCTTGCCGGCACCTTGAACGGCGGCGCCAAACATCGCCGACAACTCCAGTGTGTTGGCCACTTCGGTTCGATGGGTGCGGACGGCTATCTTGGGCAGCCCCGTGGTCCCGCCGGTACAAAAGTACGATGCAACATCATCCAAAGCCGGTGGCTGAAAACGCAGTTGGTCGCCCGCGCTGCGCGCCAGTCGCTTGTGGAAGTCCACCACGGGCAACGCCCCCAGGCGCTTGGGTAATTTGAGACGCGTCAGCCATTTCAACAAGGGTGCCGCAGCGCCAGGCAAGTAGTGCAATGGCGAGGTCACCAGCACCTGCGTCAACGAGGGAACGGACTTGGCTGCCGCTGAGGCCTTCTCCCAAATGTCGGTGCCCGGTGTGGGTGCCAGCGTGACCAAGAGCTTGGGTTTGGCGGCGTTCATCAACTCCACCATCATGGCCGGCTCCAACAGCGGGTTGATGGCAAAGGCAATGCCGGCGGCCTCTCCACCCCAGATGGTCCAGTGTGTTTCCGGCAGGTTGGGCAAGATGAAGGCCACCACATCCCCGCGCTGGATGCCCAGCTCTCTGAATAGATTGGCCGCCTGGGTGATCTTGGCCAGCCAGTCGCGATGGCTCCAGACATGGGGCTCACGGAAGTCTTGCGAGCGCAAGAAGAAGGACAAGGCCGGCGCCTCTGGATGCTTGGCCGCGCCGGCACGAATCAAGGCATATGTGCTGGTGGCTTCGCCCATGAAATCGGGATGCAACTGCTCGATGGTTTCCACATCTTGCAAGCAGCTGGCACCGTCCTGGACGGAACGAGAGGGGGGCTTCCTCAGATAGGCAACGGAACTCATGGTGGGGCTTTCTTGACCTGGATAAAGCGCTTGACTGCGATTCGTCGAAACGATTATCCTTTCAACTTGACACGCACGTCAACTTGAAAATGCGGGTCATTGAAGTCAAAGGACCCTGCATGAGCACACCCTCGGTTTTGAGAACCGCACCGGAGTACCCGGAAAGCCAACGCCCCCCACACATCCACAAGATCAGCCGACCAGATGCTTGGTGCAAAGCCACCTCATTGGCTTTTTTGATCTTTGAAAAGAAGGACCTGTCACGGGCCGCCCGCTTCTGGTCTGACTTTGGCCTGATGCCGGTCACGCACACCGCCGAGTCCTTGGTGATGCGGGCAGCCGGCCCCACACCCGCTTGCCTGGTGGCACGCAAGGCCCGGCGCTCTCGCTATGTGGGCGCGGCCTTTGAGGTGCCTGAGTCCACGGATTTCGCCCAACTCAAGCGCCAGTCAGGCGCCAAGGACCTGAACCGCGCCGACATCCCTGGCGGCGGAGAAGGCGTGCGCCTGATCGACCCCGATGGGCATGAAGTCTGGCTGCTGCGTCGTTGGGCACGTGTGCCTGAACTGGCCCTGCGCCCCGCCTTGATCGAGCAGATGAATGCCTTGGGCCACCTGAACCGCGTCAACCGCACCGTCCGCCCGCCCATTGAGCCTGCGCGCATCGGACGCCTCGGACACGTGGTCATGCAGACCACCGATTTCGCGCGGATGGCGAACTGGTACATGCAGCATCTGGGCTTGCTGCCGACTGACGTGCAGTACTTGCCAGATGGCTCACCGCTGTTGACCTTCTTCCGCCTGGATCTGGGCCGCACCCCGGCCGATCACCACACCGTCGTGATCGCCGAAGGCATTGAAAACCGCTATGAGCACAGCGCCTGGGAAGTGGCCGATCTGGATGCCTTGGGACAAGGGCAGCAGGTGCTCCGGGCCAATGGCCATCGGCACATGTGGGGCATCGGGCGCCATGTGCTGGGCAGCCAGTTGTTTGACTACTGGCTGGACGACGACGGCTTCGAGTTTGAGCACTACACCGACGGCGACCTGTTCACAGCCGATCACGAGCCGCACTACGTGCCCTTCACACCGGGAAGCATCTGGGCTTGGGGCGATGACGCGCCGGACACCATGTTCCCCAAGAAGACCCCGGTCATGTTGTGGAAGGTGCTCAAGCTCCTGATTCAAAAGCGCATGACGGTCTCCCGCCTTCGGATGCTGGGCAGCGTGCTCGACACCCCCGCGCGTCCCTGGTCCTGAACACGATTTCTCTGAGCGAGTACACACATGGCAACCCCTGTTGTTCGATTTCAATTCAAAAACCCCACCGAGCGTCAAACCATCCAATGGGGTGTGCTCTTTGGGACCCGCATCGCGCCCTTGGCGCAGGCCTACGAGACCACCGGCGAGTTCGTGCTCCAGGGCATGGCTTTGGCCAAGGCCTGCACAGTTGACCAGGCCCACATCCCGCTGGCAGACGTTCAACTGCTGTCGCCCGTGACCCGCAACCAGCAGTTTCTCTGCCAGGGCGTCAACTACGAAAGCCATGTCCGCGAGTCCGGACTCAACCCGGCCAGCTTTCCCTTCAACACGATCTTCACCAAGTCGCCGGCCTGCATCACGGGGCCGTACAACGATGTGATTCGCCCCCGGCACGTGCAACTGCTGGATTACGAAATCGAGTTGGGCCTGGTGTTGAAGAAGGATCTGCGCGAGAGCACACGCGTCACGCCAGACACCCTGCATGAGGTGTTGGCGGGGCTCACCATCGTCAACGATGTGTCGGCCCGAGATGTGCAACTGCCTCAGCAGCAGTTCTACAAGGGCAAGAGCTACCGCAGCTTCGGGCCGGTGGGGCCGTATCTGCTGCTGCTTGAACCGCAGGAATGGAAGCGCCTGCCGCAATTGCGCATGAGCTTGTCCGTCAACGGCAGCGTACGTCAGAACGATGTGTGCGGGTCCATGATCCACCCCCCTCATGCCACCTTGACAGAACTGTCCGGCCTGCATGACCTGGCAGCGGGTGACCTGATTGCCACCGGCACGCCGTCCGGGTGCGCGGCCAAAGCGCCCGGCAAGGCGGCCATGTTCATCGCCAAGCACCTGTTGTCGGAAGAGACCAAGTGGAAGCTGTTCATCCGAAATGGCCTGAAGAATCCGCTCTACCTGCAACCCAATGACGTGATGGAGTTGAGCATCCGCACCGATGACGGCCAGATCGACCTCGGTGCTCAACGTACACGCGTGGTGCCAGCATGAAGCCCGACCACGCACTGGTGTGCCTCCAGCCTGGCCCGCATGCCTCGCTCGTCTCCCAAGCCTTGCCGCAGCCACGGCTGGGCCGGCATCAAGTCCTGGTTCGCGTCACCGCCACATCCATCAACCCCATCGACACCAAACGAGCCCAAGGCTACGGTCGCCGCTTGCTGGGTTTGATCGGTGCCGGGGGCAACGCGGTGGTGCTGGGCAACGACTTTGCGGGGCACGTGGTGGCAGTGGGACCGCAGGCGACGCCCTACAAAGTAGGTGATCAGGTGTATGGGGTGCTGCCAACCGGCCGAGCCGGTGGCGCCCACAAATCAACCTTGGTTGCCGATGCTCGCTATCTGCGCCCACTGCCCAAGGACCTGGACCCCGCCGCAGCGAGCGTGCTGCCCTACACCTTCTGCACCTTGTGGCAGGCCTTTTCCGGCCTGGGCTTGGACGCGAATCGTGTGAAGGACCAACACATCCTCGTTCACGGCGGGTCCGGGGCCCTGGGGCAAATGGCCATCCAAGTGTTAGCCCAATGGGGCGGCCATGTTACGGCCACCTGCAGCGCAGCTCACGCAGACCTGTGTCGATCCTTGGGGGCGGAAACGGTGGTCGATCGACACCAAACCCGCATCACCGAACTGCCCGCCCACTTTGATGTGACGCTGAACTTTGGATCGTGGTCGGATGACGCCCAACTGGTCACCCGGCTCCGGCACGGCGCCATCGGGCATGCCACCACGGTGCACCCGCTCATGTCAGAGCTGGATCAGCACGGATGGCTGCGAGGTCTGCTCAGGCTGCTCAGCCAATGGCGGCACATGCGCAAACTGGTCAAAGAAAAAGGACCGCAAACGCGCTACGCCTGGGTCTTGTTCAAGCCCTCACCCGATGCGCTGGACACCCTGGCCGAGCTGCTGCGCCAGGACCACATCCATCTGGACATTGCCATGCGCGTGCCTTTTTCAAAAGCGCGCCGCGCGTTCCAGCACGTCGCCAACGGATCGCCTCAACGCGCCGTCCTCCTCCCCAACGCCTGAGCCCTTGAGGTCCCCTCTGATGTCCACATCCATCCAAACCGACGTGTTGATCGTTGGCCTGGGCCCGGTCGGTGCCGCCCTGGCCAACTTGCTGGGCCGATACGGCATCCGCGTCACCGCCATCGACAAGTCCACCGAGATTTTCAACGCCCCCCGCGCCATCGCGCTGGACAACGAGGCCCTGCGCATTCTCCAGATGTGCGGCCTGGAAGAAGGTGCGTTCGAGACCGTTGCCATTCCCGAAGTCCGCATGCATTCGCCGGCCTTTGGGCAGTACAGCCGTGCTGTGACCGCAGGCGCCATCGATGGCCACCCCAAGCTGGTGACCTTCTATCAACCCGAGTTGGAACAGGTGCTGCGACAGCGGCTGAATCAATATCCCCACGTGACCGTTCAGTTGGGCGTGGCCCTCCAGTCCTTTCAGCAACAGGACACACACGTACAAGCCGTACTGCAAGACAGCCAGGGACACGCCATTCAGGTGTCGGCGCGCTATCTGGTCGGCGCCGATGGGGCCAGCTCCTTGGTCAGACAGGCTCTCGGACAGGACTTCAAAGGCAAGACCTATGCCGAAGACTGGCTGGTGGTGGACGCCAAAAATGCCGCCAAAGCCATCGACCACGTCGAGTTCATTTGCGACCCCAAGCGCCCCACCCCTCACATGGTGGCGCCGGGCGGGCGCCAGCGCTGGGAGTTCAAACTCCAAGCTGGCGAAACACGCGAACAGATGGAGCACCCCGACACCGTCAAACGCCTGCTGCCCCCCTGGGCGACACCCGGTCAAGACATCGAGATTGAACGCGTGGCGGTGTACCGCTTCCATGCGCGCGTGGCGGACCGCTTCCAGGTCGGCCGCGCATTCTTGGTGGGTGACGCCGCGCACATCACGCCCCCCTTTGTGGGACAAGGCCTGGTGGCCGGCTTGCGCGATGTGGCCAACCTGGGCTGGAAGCTGGCCTGGGTGGTGCAAGGCCTGGCCGACCCCGAACTGCTGGCGTCTTACACGCAAGAGCGTCAACCCCATGTCCGCGCCATGATTGACCTGGCCAAGTGGATGGGCCGTCTGGTGATGCCCAGCAATGGCATCACGGCCTTCGTCACCCATGGTGTCATGAAGACCTTGGGCCACATCCCCAAGCTACGCCGCCTGTTCGAGCATCTGGAGATCAAGCCTGCGAACAGATTCAAGCAAGGCTGCTTTGTGCCCCCTGGAGCTAACTCGGTCCTGACACGCGGAGGACAAGCGCCGCAGACCTGGGTTCGGCGCCAAGCCTCGTCGCCAACCCAAACGACCACAGCACTGAGCGACGACGTGCTCGGAACCGGCTTTGCCATGATTGGTTTCGGCGTATGCCCCCGCAGCAACTTGACCGCCACCGAGCGCGCACGGTGGGAACACCTTGGGGGACGCTTCCTGCAAATTGATCCACGCGGCCGGCCCGCCACAAGCCCCCCTGGCGATGCCTGGGAAGACATAGGGGGCTCGCTGCTGCCTCACCCCCTTCCTCACGGCTGGGTTGCGATCGTCCGCCCAGACAAAGTGGTCATGCACGACGGGCCAGCAACTGACTCCGCCGCCATCCTCAACCTCGCCATTCACGAATTGAAACCCATCGCCGCACACTGAACACATGCGTTTGTCCTATTGGGCAAACCGCTCTTAGACAGATAGACTTGACTGAATCGTAAAAAAGGGCGCCCCGCTCCGGTAGGTCAGCGATTGACATTCATGGGTCATTTTTTAACAATCACCCAGCCTCAGGGAGCGATCCCCCGCTTGATGGCTTTGGCGATCGGCTGCGGCAGGTTGCTCAAGGACTTCAGCACATGCGGCAGCAGCCGCAGCTTCAGCCCAGCCACGGCGCTGGGCACCACCGCCTCGATGAGGTGCGGGCCTGGGGTTCGCAAGGCGTGTTCTAACGCGGCAACGAACTCGTCCGTGGTGGTCGCACGGGTGGCGGGCACCCCCATGCTTTGAGACATTTGGACAAAGTCCAGATGCGGGTTGCTCAGGTCCAGTTGCGACTTGGCCTTCTCCCCGGCCCCGACGGCGCCCACACGTTGCAGCTCCACGTTCAGGATCGAGTAAGAGCGGTTGTTGAAGACGATGGAGACCACATTGAGCTTCTCGCGCGCCATGGTCCACAGCGCCTGAATCGTGTACATGGCCGAGCCATCACCCGCCAGGGCAACGACCTGGCGATCCGGGCAGGCAATGGCCGCGCCCACCGCCGTGGGCAAGCCCTGGCCAATGGCGCCGCCCGTCAAGGTCAACACATCATGATGCGGCGCCCCGGCGGTGTAGCTGGGCAACAGCACGCCCGAGGTCTGCGCTTCGTCCACGATGATGGCGTGCTCGGGCAGCAAGTGGCCGATGGCTTTGCAAACCTTCTCGGCCGTCAGCTTGCCCTTGGGGCGATCAGGCCGCACCGGCGCCTGCAAGGCGGGCATCACGCCGTCCACCCCCAACTGCCGAGACAACTTCTCCAGGCTACCCAGAGCATCCTGCGTCATGGATGACAGCTCATGCACCTGACAGCTGTCCGGCACCAGATAGCTCTTCTTGCCGGGATAGGCAAAGAAGGACACCGGCGCCTTGGCGTCCACCAAAATCAGGTGATCAAAGCCGGCCAATTGAACCGAGGCCAATTCGGCCAGGTAGGCAATGCGCTCGACATGCGGCAAGCCCGCGCCGCGCTCCATCCGGGTCGGAAAGACCTCGGCAAACAGCGTGGCGCCGGTCTGCGCAGCGATGCGCCCCACCGCCATCAAGGCGGACTTGCGCAGCGCATGCCCGCCCAGCAAAAAGGCCTTCTTGCCGCCGCCTTGCAGCGCACGGGCCACGGCGGCGATGGTGTCATCGGCCGCTGGCTGCGCGGGCTTGATCTGGGGGGGCGGCATGGGCACGCCGCCCTCACTCCACGAGACATCGGCTGGCAAGATCAGTGTGGCCACTTGGCCGGGCAAGCCCATCGACGCTTCAACGGCCTCCACGGCATCGCGACACAGGGCCTCGGTGCTTTGCGACGTGCGCACCCACGACGACACATTGCGCGCCACGGTTTCGATGTCCGATTGCAGCTGCGCGTCGTACTTGACGTGGTAGGTGGCGTGGTCTCCCACGATGTTCACAATGGGCACCCGGCCCTTGCGCGCATTGTGCAAATTGGCCAGCCCATTGCCCAGGCCGCATCCCAGATGCAGCAAGGTCGCAGCCGGCTTGCCGGCCATGCGCGCGTAGCCATCGGCCGCCCCTGTGGCCACGCCTTCAAAGAGCGTCAACACGGCACGCATCTCAGGTGCCGTGTCCAGCGCCGCGACGAAGTGCATCTCAGAGGTCCCGGGGTTGCTGAAGCAAACGGTGACGCCCGCGTCCACCAGCGTTTTCATCAGGGCTTGAGCGCCATTGGGCATATGCAACTCCTCGGTCTGGGTTAGCGGCCGGATCAGCCTGTTTTGGGTGCAGCACCAACGATATCGACTTATGATGCCAATCGATTGACCCTGGAGGACACCCGGATTGACGTTGCAGGCCACAGTATCGATGAGCTGGGTCCAAACGGTATTGGGGCAAGCCCAGCGCCAAGGCGTGGATCAAGCCTCTTTATTGCGCTTTGCCCAGATCGCCCCCAGCGATCTGCTGCTGGACCGCTGGCCGGTCGATCACATCACCCGCTTGTGGCGCGCCGCAGCCCAACTCACGCAAGACCCCAGCTTCGGGCTCAAGGCTGGATCATTTGTCGGGCCCGCCAGCTTCAATGTGGTGAGCTTCATCGTGCAGTCCGCCCCCACCTTGCGCCAGGCGCTGAGCGTGGTCCAGAAGTACCAGCGACTGATCTCCGACGCCGGTCGTTTTCAGCTGCTGCCCGGCCCGTCGGACAGCTGGGTGGTGTACCACCCCAACCAAGGCGACCTGGCCTTCAGCCCGCACCAGATCGAAGCCGTGCTGGCCGCTTTTGTGAGCTTTGCGCGCTGGCTCACACCCAAAGGGCTGCAGCCCAATCTGGTCCGCTTCAGCCACGCTCGCATGAGCCCAATGGCCTCATACCGCGAGGTGTTCTCTTGCCCTGTGGAGTTTGAGCAGGCCTACAGCGGGCTACTGGTCGACAACGCCCTGCTGGATCGCCCCTTGCCCCAGGCCAATGCGCAACTGGCGCAGGTTCATGAGCAACACGCCGCGCTGCACCTGAGTGCCTTGTCCCACAGCGGGCAAATGGATCAGGTGGTGAAGGCCTGGATCGCCTCACACCTGGGCCCGCCCCTGCCTACCCGAGAGCAGGCCGCCAGTGCCTTGGGGCTCACGGAGCGCACACTGGCGCGGCGGCTTCAAAGTCACGACACCAGCTTTGTGCAGTTGTTGGATCAAGTGCGTTGTGACCTGGCCAAAGAGCAGGTCGGCCAGACTCAACGGTCCTTGCAGGACATTGCGCACCTCTTGGGCTTTGCGGGCCTCAGCCCTTTTTATCGCGCCTTTGACCGATGGACGGGCATGACGCCCGGTCAGTGGCGCGTCAAGCAAGGCACGTCACCTTCGACAGACCTGGCGTACGATCTACCTTGACGGACTCTCCCGCGCTTCCGCGTCCCTTCCTCCCCGTCCAATTGAGCCAAGCTTCCTGTATGACCTCCACGCTGAAAAGCCTGCTGCAAAGCCGATTGCAACGCCGCCTGGCCAAGCAGCCGGTGCTTCAGCGCGCGCAGTCGCTGCTCGCGTCGATCGATGCCGGGGGCATCCCCCTGAACCCCGCCATCGTCAACGACATTGCCCGGCAATTGGGGCTGGAGGTGTCCACCCGCTCCCCCATGGATGACACGATTGCGCGCATCCGCGCGGCAGTGGCCCGGGGGCTGTGAAACCCAAGCTGCAGCTTGGTGACTGACTCGCGAGCACAGTCTCTGCATGGACAAATCCTGCCCCGGGTGCTAAAAGTGGGATCAGCCCACACCAGGCTGAGTACGAGCAGGAGGATTCCATGCTTCACACCCCCAAACCCCTACACAAGGTGAAGGCGCCCCCACCGCCTCAAGCAGAGCCCGCCATCGTGGAACGCCCCGATGGCTACTACTGGCAAAGCGAAGATGGCCATCAAGACTTTGGCCCCTTTGAGACCTATGAACAGGCTCTGGCCGACCGCGATGCGGCCAGCGAAGAAGCCCTCGCGCCCATCGCTACCCTGCATGAAAGCGAGGACGCCATCGGGATGGCCAACTGGATTGATCCAGAAACAGGTCAGCCCGCAGAAGGCGAGTCCCCGCCGCGCTTGGCAGAAGAATAGGCTCAGCCCATGCCACAGTTGGTGCACATCCCGGTCGACACCCATGCGGTCGAGGGCTTGTTGGTGCTGCCAACCGCCCCCATCGGCCTGGTGGTCTTTGCCCACGGCAGCGGCAGCAGCCGACACAGCCCACGCAACAACCAAGTGGCCCGCGTGCTGCATGAGCGTCAGATCGGCACGCTGCTGATCGACCTGCTGACACCGGAAGAAGACCAGGAGCGCCATCGCCGTTTTGACATCCCCTTGCTGACGCAACGCCTGTTGGGCGTGACGCGCTGGTTGAGGCAGCAACCCGCCACACGCGCCCTGCCTCTGGCTTATTTCGGAGCCAGCACCGGCGCCGCGGCGGCCTTGATGGCTGCCGCCGACCTGGGGGACGAGATCCGTGCGGTGGTGTCCAGAGGCGGTCGCCCTGATCTGGCCGAGCCCCTGGATCTGGCCCGCGTGAGGTGCCCGACCTTGCTGCTGGTGGGCAGCCTGGATGAAGAGGTGCTCATGCTCAATCGACAAGCGGCCTCAGAAATGCAATGCCCGCACACCGTGTCTGTCATTGCGGGTGCCACGCATTTGTTTGAAGAACCCGGCACCCTGGATGCCGTGGCCACGCAGGCGGCAGACTGGTTTGAACAACACCTGCTCAGTGCCGCAGCCAAGCCATGACCTCCTCATCTTCCACCTGAGGGAAGTCCTGGTAGTACTGCCCCACAGCATGAAAGTCTGCAGGCGTTTGCAAGCACACCACCTCGTCGGCCAGAGGCTGGATCTGCATCAACGCATGGCGTGAAGCCACCGGCACGGCGCAGATCAAGCGCCGAGGATGGCGCAGGCGCAAGCCATGGAGTGCGGCCATCATCGTGGCCCCCGTTGCCAAGCCGTCGTCCACCACGATGACCACCCGGCCCTCTGGGTCAACGGGTTGGCGAACGGGTGTGTACTGCGCACGCCGCGCGGCAATGGTGTCCAGTTGACGCTGCTTTTCAGCCGCGATGTAGCCAGCGTCAATCTCCATCAATTCGACGTCGGGCGACAAATAGGTCCAACCACTCTCGTCCACCGATCCAATCGCAAACTCGGGTTGATGTGGCGCGCGCAGCTTGCGCACCAACACCACGTCCAGATCGCCTTGCAAAGCCGCCGCCAGGGTGACCCCCATGGGGACCGCACCACGCGGAATGGCCAGGATCAGGGGATGCTGCCCCCGGTAGGCTTGCAAGCGCTCAGCCAATAGACGCGCGGCGACTTCACGGTCCGCAAACACCATCGGCTGTTCGCGATGCGTCATGCCCCACGCTCCACTTGCACACGCTGGATCTGGAACGTGCTCTCATACGGCGGCACATGGCATTCAATGATGTCCGACGGCGCCACTTGCAAGTGCAGCCCCACCACATCCGCATGCACCGGCAGGCGTGCCAC
>JAGWTE010000240.1 GCA_028869095.1 Burkholderiales bacterium | reverse complement strand
GGCCGCACCAAGGCCGAGATCGAAGCCTTTGAAGGCTATTTCAAAGCGCAGGGCCTGTTTGGGGTGCCAGGCACCAAAGCGGCCCCGGCATCGATGACGGCCATCCACTACAGCCAGGTCATCACGCTGGACCTGGGTAGCGTGGCCCCATCGCTTGCCGGCCCCAAGCGCCCGCAAGACCGCATCGAGATCGGGCAGTTGTCACACCAGTTCAAAGACCTGTTCGTCAAGCCGATCGCAGAAAACGGCTTCAACCAGCCCAAAAACAAGCTTTACGAAACCTTCATCACCCCCAACGACCTCGCCATCAACAACGGCGATGTGTTGATCGCGGCCATCACGTCTTGCACCAACACCTCCAACCCCAGTGTCTTGCTGGCGGCCGGTTTGCTTGCCAAGAAGGCGGTGCAAGCAGGCCTCAGCGTCAAGCCCCATATCAAGACCTCGCTGGCCCCTGGCTCGCGCATCGTCACCGAATACCTGCAAAAAGCTGGCCTGCTGCCCTATCTGGAAAAGCTGGGCTTTGCCGTGGCCGCTTACGGTTGTACGACCTGCATTGGCAACGCGGGCGATCTGGCCCCCGAGATCAATGAGGTCATCACCAACAATGACCTGGTCTGCGCCGCCGTCTTGTCCGGCAACCGCAACTTCGAGGCCCGCATCCACCCCAATCTGAAGGCCAACTTCCTGGCCAGCCCGCCTTTGGTGGTGGCCTATGCCATTGCTGGCAACGTCACCGTGGACCTGATGACCGAGCCCGTGGGCAAAGGCAAGGACAAGAAGGGCCACCTCAAAGACATCTACCTGGGTGACATCTGGCCCACCAGCGACGAGGTCCACGCGCTGATGAAGCACGCCATGAACCCCAAAGCCTTCAAGGACAACTACAGCCAGGTGCAAAGCAAGCCCGGCCCCTTGTGGGACCAGATCAAGGGCGAAACGGGGCAGGTCTACAACTGGCCCACCAGCACCTACATCGCCAAGCCGCCCTTCTTTGACGGCTTTGAGATGGCGCCGCCTGCGGCTGGCACAGGCTCGCTGGGCGTTCAAGGTGCACGCATCATGGCGCTGTTTGGCGACTCGATCACCACGGACCACATTTCTCCCGCCGGCTCCATCAAAGAGTCCTCTCCCGGCGGCCAATACCTGCTGGCCCATGGCGTCAGCAAGGGTGACTTCAACAGCTATGGCTCGCGCCGTGGCAACCATGAAGTGATGATGCGCGGCACCTTTGCCAATGTGCGCATCAAGAACCTGATGATTCCCGCCCAGAGCGACGGCAGCCGCGTTGAAGGCGGCCTGACTGTGATGCAACTAGATGGCGAAGACAAGGGCGAGCAATTGCCCATCTACGACGCCGCCATGCGCTATATCGCTGCGGGCGTCCCCACCGTGATCTTTGGGGGCGAAGAATACGGCACCGGATCGAGCCGCGACTGGGCCGCCAAAGGCACCCAGTTACTGGGCATCAAGGCGGTGATCGCACGCAGTTTTGAGCGCATTCACCGCTCCAACCTGGTTGGCATGGGCGTGCTGCCCCTGCAGTTCAAAGGCGACGAAAGCTGGGCCTCGTTGGGTTTGAACGGCGACGAGACCATCGCCATCAACTTGGGGGATCGCATCGAGCCTCAAGCCGATGCGACCTTGACCATCACCCGTCCCAACGGTCAAAAGCAGCAGACCACCTTGACGCTGCGCATCGACACGCCCATTGAGGTGGCCTACTACCAACAAGGTGGCATCCTGCCCTACGTGCTGCGCCAACTGCTGGCGGCCTGATCAGACCGGATCAGGCCCCGAAGGTGATTGTCAAGGTCAAGCCAACGATGAAGCCAGGGCTGCGGCCTTGGCCTCGTCAAACCCCACACACAAGGCCTTGCCGGCTCGTTCCATCACTGGGCGTTTGATCACACTGGCCTTGTCCAGCATCAGCGCACGGGCCGAAGCCGCATCCACCACACCGGCTTTGGTCGCATCGTCCAGCTGGCGCCACGTGGTGCCCTGGCGGTTCACCAACACCTCCCAGCCCACCTGCTTGATCCACGCGTCCAGACGATCAGCCGGCACGCCTTGCTTCTTGTAGTCATGAAACACATAGGCGTGGCCTTGCTCGTCCAGCCAGGTCCGTGCTTTCTTGACGGTGTTGCAATTGGGGATGCCGTAAACGACCAACTGACTCATGACTGACGAACTCCATGTGAGATGCATGCGATACATGCGGTGCAGGCCGCCACTGTCGCACAAAGTACGCAAGCCATAAAAAAGGAGGGCACGAAGCCCTCCTGTAAATCGCGGATAACCCCGTTGATGCAGCGAGGATCGACCCGCGCCATCTCTGGTTCAACAGCCCGCCGTAGCGGGCCCTCCGGTCAGCCCCAACGCCCCTTTTGAAGGCGCCAAAACACCCGACTCAGCACAACACAAACACCGTGTTCAATCAGCTCATCAGATTCAGAAAAAGCCCAACTTGTTGGGGTCGTAGCTGACCAGCAAATTCTTGGTCTGCTGGTAGTGGTCCAGCATCATCTTGTGGGTCTCACGGCCAATGCCTGATTCCTTGTAGCCGCCAAAGGTGGCGTGGGCCGGATAGGCGTGATAGCAGTTGGTCCAGACACGACCGGCCTGAATGCCGCGTCCAAAGCGATAAGCCCGACTGCCGTCTCGCGTCCACACGCCCGCGCCCAACCCATAGGGCGTGTCATTGGCAATCTCCAACGCCTCTTGCTCGGTCTTGAAAGTGGTCACCGCCAGCACCGGGCCAAAAATCTCTTCCTGGAAGATGCGCATCTTGTTGTGTCCCTTGAACAGCGTGGGCTGGATGTAATAGCCACCGCGCAGTTCGCCACCGAGTTCAGCCTTGTCGCCACCAATCAGCACCTGAGCGCCTTCCTGCTTGCCCAGTTGCAGGTAGGACATGATCTTGTCCATCTGCACGGATGAGGCCTGCGCGCCCATCATGGTGTCCGTGTCCAGTGGGCTGCCTTGTTTGATGGCGGCCACCCGCTTGAGGGCACGCTCGATGAATCGGTCGTAAATCGACTCCTGAATCAGCGCCCGCGACGGGCAGGTACACACTTCGCCCTGGTTGAAGGCAAACAGCACCATGCCCTCGATGGCCTTGTCCAAAAAGGCATCGTCTTCGGCCATCACATCATCAAAGAAGATATTGGGGCTCTTGCCGCCCAACTCCAGCGTGGCCGGGATCAGGTTGTTGGCCGCAGCTTGCGCAATGACACGCCCGGTCGCCGTAGACCCGGTAAACGCGATCTTGGCAATGCGCTTGCTATTGGCCAAGGGCATGCCGGCTTCACGCCCATAACCGTTGACGATGTTCAACACGCCGGGTGGCAGCAAGTCAGCAATCAATTCCGCCAACACCATGATGCTCACAGGCGTCGATTCGGCTGGTTTGAGCACCACGCAATTGCCGGCGCCCAAAGCCGGCGCCAATTTCCACGCGGCCATCAGGATCGGGAAGTTCCAGGGAATGATCTGCCCGACCACCCCCAGTGGCTCGTGGAAGTGGTACGCGATGGTGTTGCCATCGATTTCGCTCAGCGAGCCTTCCTGGGCGCGGACGCAACCGGCGAAGTATCGGAAGTGGTCCACCGCCAGCGGGATGTCCGCATT